>PNJO01000072.1 GCA_013821905.1 Sphingopyxis sp.
GGTGACGATGATGTCTTCGCTGTTCCGCGCGCTCTCTTCAGCCGACCGGTCGGCCGGCGGCGTGATCTCGGACGACTGGGCATGAGCGGAAACGGGTAGCGCGAACAGGGCGACCGCCGAGGCGGACACAAGCAGCTGTGCCTTCATACAATCTCTCCCTCCTGGACGACTTATGGTGCGCCGTCTCTGCGCGAAATATGCCGGGGCGGGAGGCTTGTGTCAACATTCACTAACACGAGCGTGAATAAAATGACGGACGAATTTGCGGTAACGGGCCCGGGCGCTGCAAACGGGCCTGTCACACCGACAGGATCGAGCCTCGGACGCTGTCGAACTGGGCCGCAACGTGGCGCGAATAGGGCAGGCCTTCGTCGCGGATCACCAGATCATCCGCATCCCATTCAATGACGCCGCGGCGTTCATAGTCGGCCAGCGCAGCGCGGACGGGCGCCTCGCCCGCAGGTCCGACATGCGTCCGCCCGTTGCACAGAAGATCGCGAATATGCCTTCCCCGCGCCTGCTGCACATCGTCGATCGCGATGCCGCGCACCGCCGCGAGGCGCCCGTCTCCGACCAGGTCCCGATAGGGACCCGCGCGCTTTTCGTTCTGCACGATCAGGTCGGGAAAGCGGCTGATCGCGCTGGCGCCGAAGCCGAGCAGCACGGGGGCGTCATCCTCCGTAAACCCCTGGAAGTTGCGGTTCACGCGCCGCTCGCCCGCAGCGACGGCCAGCGGATCGTCGGCCCGGGCGAAATGGTCGAAACCCACCGCGACATAGCCTGCGTCGGTCAGCCGCCGATGGCCGAGCGCCGCCTGCTCGAAACGCAGTTTCTGGTCGGGAAGGTCGGTCGCGTCGATCCGCCGTTGCCGCGGGATCATCGCGGGCAGATGCGCATAGCCGAAAAGTGCGATGCGGCTCGGTGCAAGGCGGATGGCTTCGTCCAATGTCGCATCGAGGTCAGCGAGCGTCTGCCCCGGCAGGCCGTACATCAGGTCGAAGTTGATCGCGTCGATGTCGCGCAGGCGGAGCGCCGCGACGACGCGTTCGATATGCGACAGCGGCTGGATCCGCCCGATCGCCGCCTGGACATGCGGCGCGAAGGTCTGGACGCCGAGGCTGACGCGCGTGACGTGCGCTGCGGCGAGCACCAGCGCCCATTCGGCGGTAAAGCCGCGCGGGTCGAGCTCGATCGAAACCTCCGGCCGGTGCGCGTCGAAAACGGTCAGGATACGGTCGAGCAGCCGCACCAGTTCGACCGGCGCGATCGCATTGGGGCTGCCGCCGCCGAAGGCGATGCGCTGGATCCGCCCGCGCCCGCCGAGCCGTCGGGCGACCAGCGCGATTTCCGCGCGCAGCGCCACCAGATAGTCCGCCAGCCGCTGCTTGCGTCCCGAAGCCCCGGTGTTGCAGCCGCAATACCAGCATATCTGTTCGCAAAAGGGGATGTGGACATAGAGCGAGATCGGCGTCGCCGCCTCCACCCGGTCGAGCGCCTGCGCATAATCGTCCGCACCGACCGCATCGGTGAACTCCATCGCGGTGGGATAGCTGGTGTAGCGCGGTACCGGCTTGGCGAGCAGATCGGGATGATAGGTCCACATGGCAAGTGTCCTACGCGCGGGCGCGGGCGGCATCATTGATCGGGATCAACGCCGCCGGCATCAGCAGCAATCCCGTTTCGTCCCTCCCGCCTTGCCGCGCCGGTCGGTGATCGCGTGGCAGGCCTTTGCACAGTCGCGCCGCTGATCGGGAGCCGCCGGGTCACCCGGCACCAGCATCCTATGCGCCACCCCGCCGCACGAGGGAAGCAGCAGCACCCGCACCTCGCCAGCGACCGGCGGCTGCATCAGCGCGGCGGCGCCCACCATGACGATCGCCCTCCCCGGTTTCATGGCGCCCGTTCCTCTTCATCCTCGACGAAGATGCGCAGCGCCGCGCCGTCGAGATCGTCGAACTGCCCCTTGCGGAGCGACCAGAAAAAGGCGGCAAGGCCGAGCAGACCGAGGCCGAGCGCGATCGGGATAAGGAAGGCCAGCCCGTTCACCGGATCGCCCTTTTGAGGCGCAGCGCATTGCCGACGACGATCAGCGAAGACCCCGACATCGCGATCGCCGCGACCAGCGGGGTGACGAAACCGAGGAAGGCGAGCGGCACCGCGACGACATTATAGCCGATCGCCAGCATGAAATTCTGTCGCACGACCGCCTGCGTGCGCCGCGCCATGCGCACTGTCTGCACCACCGGCATCATCCGGTCGCCGAGGAAGATGCAATCGGCGGCATTCTTCCCCACGTCGCTCGCCGAGCCCGGTGCCATCGACGCATGACCGGCGGCGAGCGCGGGACCGTCGTTGAGGCCATCGCCGATCATCAACACCTTGTGCCCCATCGCGGCCTGACGGCCGATCGCGGCGAGCTTGTCCTGCGGGCTCATCCCCGTCTGCGCGGTCAGGCCGAGATCGCGCGCCACCGGCGCCACCGCCTCGGCGCGATCGCCCGACAGGATCATCGCCTCCACGCCTTCGCGTCCGAGCACGCGGATCGCGTCGGCCGCATCGGGCCGCAGCCGGTCGGCGAAGCGGACCGTCGCGACGGCACGGCCATCGACCGACAATTCGGTCGCGAGCGCGTCACCGAGATCGCCCCCCTGCGGACGCCCGAGCGTCACCGCATGACCTGCCCAGCGCGCTTCGATACCGAAGCCCGGCGTCTCGCGGATCGACGTCACGTCGGCAGGGCGGATGTCATAGCTCTGCAATCCGCGCGTCAGCGCCTCGCTCAACGGGTGGCGGCTCGCCTGTGACAGCGCGAGAATCAGCGACCGCACCCCGATATCGAGCCGCTCCAGCCCGATCGCCTCGGGGCGCCCGAGCGTCAGCGTTCCGGTCTTGTCGACGAAGGCGCGGTCGACCTCGGCGAGCCGTTCGAGCGCGGACCCGTCCTTGACCAGAACGCCGGCGCGCATCAACTCGCCCGCCGCGACGATCTGTGCCGCCGGGACCGCGAGGCCAAGCGCGCAGGGGCAGGTGATGATCAGCACCGCGGCGGCGATCAGCAGGCTTTGGTGCCAGCCCGCTCCCGCGATCATCCATCCGGCAAAGGCCATCAGTGCGAGGCAATGCACCGCCGGCGCATAAAACCGTGCGGCGCGGTCGGCGATGCGGACATAGCGCGACTTGCCCTGCGCTGCCTCGCCCATCAGCCGCGCGATGTCGGCGAGGGCGGTATCGGCCCCCGCCGCAGTCACGCGCACGCGGAGCGGCGCATCGAGGTTCAACGTGCCGGCATGGACCAGGTCGTCGGCATGGACCGCCTGCGGGGCGCTTTCGCCGGTGAGCAGCGACAGGTCGAGCCGGCTCGCGCCGCCGACCACGACGCCATCGGCCGCGAGCCGCTCTCCCGCCGCGACGAGCATGACCATGCCGGGCTCCAGCGCGGTTGCGTCGACCCAGCGGCTGCGACCGTCATCGGCCACCACCATCGCACCGGTGCCCATGTTGCGCAGCAGCGCGGTCACGCCGCCGCGTGCGCGGTCGCGCATCACGCTGTCGAGCCAGCGCCCGCACAGCAAGAAGAAGAGCAGCATGACCGCGCCGTCGAAATAGGCGTGCGGGCCGCTCGTCGCGGTCTCGTAAAGGCTGATCGCGCAGACCAGCAGCACCCCGATGCTGATCGGGACATCCATGTTGGTGCCGCCATGACGCAGCGCGCGCCAGGCCGAGCGGAAGAAAGGCCGTCCGGCATAGGAGACGGTCGGCAGCGCGATCGCCGCCGACAGCCAGTGGAACAGATCGCGCGTCGCGCCCGCGGCGCCCGACCAGACCGACACCGACAGCAGCATGATGTTCATCATCGCGAAGCCCGACACGGCGACCGCGCGCAGCAGCTCGCGGCTCGTCTCGGCCGCCGGATCAATTTCGTCGGGTCCGGCGCCGATCGGATGGGCCTCGAATCCCAAGTTCGAAAAGGCGCCGATCAGGTCGGGCATGTCGGTGTCGGGCGTGCACGACAGATGGACGCGCTTTTCGGTGAAATTGACGCGCGCGGCGGCGATGCGCCTGTCGCGCACCAGCCCCTGCTCGAGCTTGGCGATGCAGCCCGCGCAGCGAATATCGGGCACCGCGAAGTCGCGTTCGACGAGGGCGGTCGCGCTCATTGCACATCCTCGCGGTAGCGCGCCTCGTCGGCACCGTGCCGGACGATGAGGTCGAGCCGCCAGCGCCCCTTTACCAGCGGCTCGACCGAGCGCAGCACGCCGCCCGCCGCCGGCTCGAAACGGAGCGCGGCGGGCGTGGTGCGCCCAACCGGATGATTGATCGTCGCCGACGCTTCGACCTCCCGGAGGATCGAACCCTGCTTGCGGACCGTCAGCAGCACATGCCGCGACGCGTCGAGCGTCACGGTCTTTTCCCACCCCAGCCGGTCTTGCGCCGCGGCTCGATCGAGCCACTCATTATAATGCTGGCTCGCGACATAGCTGTTTTCGACCACCTTGCCGCCGAACGTCGACATCGCGAAACGCGCCATGATGACGTTGACCGCGATCACTATCGCGAAAAAGGCGACGAGGATCGCCGCCATGTGCCGGCCGGTGAAACGCCCGCGCGTCGATTTGTCGGTCATTGTCCCGCCTCCGGCCGGTCGAACTGGATGATATCGCTGTCGCCGCGCGGGTCGCCGTCGAGCCCGCGCGTTTCGATCGAGAAATCCTGTCGCGCCGGGCCCTTGCCGGGTGCCGCGACGAAGAGTTTGACGCGCGTGACGCTGTCGGCGTCCAGCATGATTTCGATGCGCTGCCCCGATCCTTCGCGCGCGCCGCCGTCCGTCCATATCGCTGCGCCCGGAAGCCCGCCGATGGTCACCGCAACCCGGCGCGGGCGCGTCTCCATGTTGCGCAGTTTCAGCGTGTAGTTATTGCGGACATGTCCGTCCGAGAGCTGGACATAGAGCGGGCTGCGTTCATGCTGGACGGCGAGGTCGAGCCGCGTGCGCTGGCCGAGCGAGAAGAGCATCGCCGCACCGATCGCGGTCCAGACGCCGAAGTAGATCAGGGTGCGCGGGCGCAGCAGCTTCTTGCGGACGGGCCGGGCCGTGCCGCCCGCCTTTTCCGCAGCGGCATCGTCGAGCGTGCAATAGTCGATCAGCCCGCGCGGCCGCCCGACCTGCGCCATCACCCCGTCGCACGCATCGATGCACAGCGCGCAGGTGATGCAGCCGATCTGGGGGCCCTGCCGGATGTCGATGCCCGTCGGGCACACGGCGACGCACTGGTTGCAGTCGATGCAGTCGCCGAAGGCGCCGGGATGCGCCTGCGCCTTCTTGACGCTGCCGCGCGGCTCGCCGCGCCAGTCCTTGTAGGTCACCAGCAGCGATTTTTCGTCCATCATCGCCGTCTGGATGCGCGGCCAGGGGCACATATAGATGCACACCTGCTCGCGCATGAAACCGCCGAGGATGAAGGTCGTCGCGGTCAGCACCGCCACGGTGCCATAGGCTACCGGCGCCGCCTGCCCGGTCCAGAAATCCACCGTCAGCGTCGGTGCATCGGCGAAATACATGATCCACGCACCGCCGGTCCAGAAGGCAATAACCAGATAGATCAGATATTTGGTGCCGCGCTTTGCGATCTTCTCGAACGTCCAGGGCCCGTTCGCCAGCCGGACCTGCGCGTTGCGGTCACCGTCGACCAGCCGGTCGACATGCTGGAACAGGTCGGTCCACACCGTCTGCGGACAGGCATAACCACACCAGGCGCGACCGACCGCGCTGGTAACGAGGAACAGCCCGATCCCCGCCATGATCAGCAGGCCCGCGACATAATAGAATTCATGCGGCCAGATTTCGATCTGGAACATGTAGAAACGCCGGTTCGCCAGATCGACGAGCACCGCCTGGTCGGGGGCATAGGGCCCGCGATCCCAGCGGATCCACGGCGTCGCGTAATAGATCGCGAGCGTCACCGCCATGATCGCCCATTTGAAGCGGCGGAAGGGGCCGTTCACCGCCTTCGGGTAAACGCCCTTCCGCGCTTCATAGAGCGGCGCCGGCTGGCCGGAAAGATCCTCAGGGCTGGCCATCGGCTCCCTGCCCTTCGGCCGCGGGAGCGAGCCCCTTTTCGCCGCCGCCCAGCGAATAGACATAGGCGGACAGCATCTTGATCGTCGCCGGGTCGAGCCGGTTGTTCCAGCGTGGCATCACGCCGTTGCGCGGCTGGTTGACCGTCGCGGTCAGGCTGTCGCGGTCGCCGCCGTAAAGCCAGATGGCGTCGGTCAGCCGCGGCGCGCCGACCTGCCGCCCGCCCTCGCCGCCCGCGCCGTGACAGACGGCGCAATTCGCCTCGAACAGCGCCGCGCCGCGCGCTGACGAGGCGCTCGCCTTTTCCTGCCGGCTGATCGTGCGCACGAAGCTGACCACATCGCCGATCTGCGCCGCGTCGAGAATGCCGTCGCGGCCGAAGGCAGGCATCAGGCTGGTGCGCGTCGCCTTGTGGTCGGGGTTCCGGATGCCGTGCGTGACCGTATATTCGATGCTGGCAAGGTCGCCGCCCCACAACCAGTCGTCGTCGGTCAGGCTGGGGTAGAGATTCTTCACCCCGGCGCCGCCCGCGCCGTGGCACTGGACGCAATGGACGCGGAAAGCCGCCGCACCGCCCTGCACCGCGGCCTGCATCAATTCCGGCTTCGCCGGCAGGTCGGCGAGCGCCGTCGCGGCGATGGCATTGACCGTGGGCGCGCGGCGCTTCGCATCGGCCGCCATTTCCTTTGCGAGGTCGCCGCGGCTCGACCAGCCGAGCACGCCCTCGGTCGCGCGGTTCACCATCGGCCAAGCGGGGTACAGGACGACATAGGCCAGCCCCCAGACGATCGTCGCATAGAAGGTCCAGAGCCACCAGCGCGGCAGCGGCGTGTTGAGTTCCTCGATGCCGTCCCATTCGTGTCCGACCGTGCTGGTCCCGGTGGCTTCGTCGATGCGCTGTTTCAGGTCAGCCATGCTCGTCGTCCTTGAAGATCATGTTCGCGGCCTCCTGGTTGCGCGCGCGGGCGCTCGGCCGGAACGGCCAGGCGATGAGGGTGAGGAACAGCAGCGCCATGGCGAGCAGGCCCCAGCTGTCGGCGAAATGGCGGAGCGCGTCGTAACTCATCGCGCCGCCTCCGTTTCGCCCGGCCGTTCCTGCGGCGCCGCCTTGTCGACATCGACCAGCGTGCCGAGCATCTGGAGGTAGGCGATCAGGGCATCCATTTCGGTCACGCGGCCCGGATCGCCGTCGAAGTCGCGCACCTGCGCCTTCGGATAGCGTTTCTGCAGGTCGCCGGCGCCCGCGGCCGGATCGGCCTGCGCGCGGATGTCGTCGTTGGCCTTTTCGATATCGGCCTTCGTATAGGGGACGCCGACGCGGTAGAGCGCGGTCAGGTCGTTCGCCATGTCGCCGGTCTGAAGCTCGCGCTCCGCGAGGAAAGCATAAGGCGGCATGATCGATTCGGGCACCACGCTGCGCGGGTCGATCAGATGCGCCTTGTGCCATTCGTCCGAATAGCGGCCGCCGACGCGCGCCAGGTCGGGTCCGGTGCGTTTCGATCCCCATTGGAACGGATGGTCGTACATGCTTTCGGCGGCGAGGCTGTAATGGCCGTAGCGTTCGACCTCGTCGCGGAACGGGCGGATCATCTGGCTGTGGCAGGTATAGCAGCCCTCGCGCATGTAGATGTTGCGCCCCGCGAGTTCGAGCGGGGTATAGGGCCGCATCCCCTCGACTTTCTCGACCGTGTTGTCGATCCAGAAGAGCGGCGCGATCTCGACGATGCCGCCGATCGTGACCGTGAGCAGCGCGAGCGCGCCGAGCAAGGTCACGTTGCGCTCGACCTTCTTGTGGCTGAAGCCCTTGTCGGATTTGGTAGCCATGTCCGGGCTCCTTATTCGGCGGGAACGGGCACGAGCGGACGGTCCGCCGCGGCGTTGTACGGGGTTTCGGTCATCGGCTTTTCGGTGCGGACCCGCCCGGCGAGCGTCGCCCAGACGTTGACGATCATGATGAGGAAGCCCGCGAGGTACATCGCCCCGCCGGCGGCGCGGATCAGATACATCGGGTGCATCGCCGCGACGCTCTCTGCAAAGCTGTAGACGAGGTAGCCGTCGGCCCCATATTCGCGCCACATCAGCCCCTGCATGATGCCCGCGACCCACATCGACGCGGCGTAGAAAACGATACCGACGGTCGCGAGCCAGAAGTGCCAGTTCACCATGCGCAAGCTGTAGAGCCGCTGCCGGCCCCACAGGCGCGGCACCAGATAATAGACGCAGGCGAAGGTGATCATGCCGTTCCAGCCGAGCGCACCCGAGTGCACATGGCCGATCGTCCAGTCGGTGTAATGCGACATGGAGTTGACCCATTTGATCGACATCATCGGGCCTTCGAAGGTGCTCATGCCATAGAAAGCGAGCGCCATCACCATCATGCGGATGATCGGGTCGGTGCGGATCTTGTCCCACGCCCCGTTGAGCGTCATCAGCCCGTTGATCATGCCGCCCCAGCTCGGCATCCACAGGATCACCGAGAAAACCATGCCGAGCGTCTGCGCCCAGTCGGGCAGCGCGGTATAGTGAAGGTGATGCGGCCCCGCCCAGATGTAGAGGAAGATCAGCGACCAGAAGTGGATGATCGACAGGCGGTAGCTGTAAACGGGCCGCTCGGCCTGCTTGGGCACGAAATAATACATCATCGCGAGGAAGCCCGCGGTCAGGAAGAATCCGACCGCATTATGCCCGTACCACCACTGCGTCAGCGCATCCTGCACACCCGCGAAGGCGGCATAGCTCTTCGACCCGAGGAAGCTCGCGGGGATCGACAGATTGTTGACGATGTGGAGCATCGCGATGGTGACGATGAAGCTCAGGTAAAACCAGTTCGCGACATAGATATGCGGTTCGCGGCGCTTGACGATCGTGCCGACGAAGACGGTCAGATAGGCGACCCAGACGATCGTCAGCCACAGGTCGACATACCATTCGGGCTCGGCATATTCCTTCGCCTCGGTGACACCCATCAGATAGCCGGTCGCGGCGAGGACGATGAAGAGCTGGTATCCCCAGAAGACGAAGCGCGCGAGGTTGGGGAAGGCGAGCCGCGCGCGGCAGGTGCGCTGGACGACATAGAAGCTCGTCGCGATCAGCGCATTGCCGCCGAAGGCGAAGATCACCGCCGAGGTGTGGAGCGGCCGCAGGCGCCCGAAGGTCGTATATTCGAGATTGAGGTTGAGCGCCGGAAAGGCGAGCTGGAGCGCGATATAGAGGCCGGCTGCCATGCCCGCGATGCCCCAGAACAGCGTCGCGATCACGCCCCAGCGGATCGGATCGTCGTCATAGACGCCCTGGTTCGCGGGCATCTTCAGGACGCCGCGCGCCAGCGCTCCATAGTCGGCGCGGCTGATCGTCGCCCACAGCATGGCGAGGCAGGCGAGCGCGACGATGATCATATGCGCCGAAAAGGGCGCGTCGACCGCCAGCGCCGCCATCACGAACGCCAGCAGCGCCAGCCCCAGCCAGCCCCCTGCCTTTGTCACCAGACCGTCCATATCCATGCCCCTGTTTGGCGCGGGCCGGTTGCCGCGCGGTTCGGGACCGCCATGAACGCGCGGGCGCGCCGAAACATTGATCGGGATCAACGAATTTATTGCGCCGCATCAATGCGGGGCGATGGCGCCGGGCGCAGGGGTTTGCCACCCAAACAGGAGGCATATCCCATGAAAACCAAAGCTCTTCCGCTCGTCGCGCTCGCCGCATCGCTCGCCTTTCCCGGACAGGCGCCCGCCAAGGAAGGCGATGTCCGGTTCAAGCTGCTGGCGACCTATGTCGCGCCCGACGGCAAGATCACCGACGTCAAGACCGACCTGATCGGCCTGCCTGCGGGAACCCAGAGCAAGGCCGACGACAATGTCACCCCGACGGTCGCGATCGAATATTTCGTCGCCGACAATGTCTCGCTCGAAACGATCGCGGGGGTGACCCAGCATGACGTGAACGGCCGCGGAGCACTCGATGGCGCGACACTGGTTTCCGACGCGAAGATCGTCCCCGCAACGCTGACGATCAAATATCACTTCGGCCAGGATGGCGGCGTGCGTCCCTATGTCGGCGCCGGCCCGAGCTATTTCATCTTCATCGACGAAAAGCCGGGCGCGACCACGCAAACGCTCGGCGCGACGCGGCAGAAGATGGGCGACAAGTTCGGCGCCGCGATCCAGGCCGGTATCGACATTCCGGTGAACGACAAGGGGCTGGCGCTGGCGCTCGATGCCAAGCGCTATTTCCTGCGGCCGACCGCGACCTGGTATGCCGGCACGACCGAGGTGCTGAAGACGCGGCACAAGCTCGATCCGTGGGTGATCAGCGCCGGGGTCAGCTTCCGCTTCTGAACCGCAGTCTTAACCCGCCATATCCTCCATCGCCGCGCGGTCGTTGATCACGATCTCGCGGCGGGAGGGCAGATCGAGAACGCCGTCGGCCCGCATTCTGGTGAGCTGACGGCTCGTCGTTTCGATCGTCAGGCCGAGGATGTCGGCGACCTGCTGGCGCCCGAAAGGCAGCTCGAACCCGGTACGCGCGCCTGACTGGCACCCCTGCCCCGACAGTCGCTCCGACATTTCGAGCAGGAATGATGCGACCTTCTCCGACGCCGATTTGCGGCCGAGCAGCATCATCCAGTGCCGCGCGCGGTCGAGCTCGTCGAGCGTACGGCGGAGCAGTTTCTGCTGCAGATCGGGATGCGAACTCGCGAATTCGTCGAAATTGTTGCGGTTGAAGATGCACACTTCGGCGTCCGTCATCGCGGTGACGCTGTAGGGGCTTTCCTTGCCGAACGGCCGGCCGATGAAATCGGATGGAAAGACGACGCCAACGATCTGCTCGCGCCCGTCGGCGGCCGACACGACGAGCTTCAGCACGCCTTCGAGAACATTGGCGACGACCGGCGCGCCGTCGCCTTCCCAAAGGAGGGTTTGCCCCTGACGCACTTTCTGCCGGCGCCCCATCTTGCCCAGCGCGGCAAGTTCCGCAGGGTTCAGGCTCGCGCAGATCGCGCGGTTTCGGACAACGCAGGTCGCACAATCGGTCACCCGACCGCCCTACAGGAAGGCGGCCGGCTTGGAAAGCGTAGCGGATCGAAACCCTAAAGCCGGAGATCTAGTGCGCGAGCAGGAGCGGCGCGGGCGTCGCTTCGAGCAGATAGCGCGTGACGCCACCGAACAACGTCTCGCGCAGCCGCGGCCGGCCGAACGCGCCCATGACGATCAGGCCTGCGTTGATCTCGCGCGCCGTGCGCTCCAGCACCTCTTCGGCAGTATCGATGCCCTTTGTCTCGCGCCGCAGTTCACCATGAACGCCGTGACGCGACATGTAGCGGAGCGCATCTTCGGGCGGGACGCGCCCAGCCTCTTCTCCGACCGTCACAAGGACCACGTTTCGCGCATCGCCCATCAGCGACACCCCTGCGCGTAGCGCGCTTGCGGCCTGCGGGCTGCCGTTCCAGGCCACCATTATCGGGGCGTCGAGATCGACCGGCGGCCCATCGGCCGGCACCGCCAACACCGGCACGGGAACGGTCAGCGCGAGATCCGCCGCAATGGTCGGAGCCCGCCCGCCACGGCGATCGCCGGCACCGAGCGACACGATCGCCAGATCTGCCAATGTCGCGCCCAGAGCCATCACCGACAATGCGTCTCCGTCTGCAATCGCGACATCCCAGGGAACATCCTCCCGCTCCAGTTCGGCGCTCAATCGTCGCTCCAGATCGGCATCGGCCAATTGTGCCTGCGCCAGCTGTTCCTTCGCCAGATACATCCCGCCGAACGGATCGGACGCAATAAATTGCTGATATGGTGAACTGATCAAAAAGCTGAGGTGCGAGCGGAAGCGACGGCCGATTGCCAAGGCGCTTTCCATCCGCGTCGACATGCCCGTACCGTTGTCCGCGAGAACCAGAATATTTCGCATGATCTCATCTCCTATATGTTGATGAAATCCACCCGAATGCGGACGCCGTCATTGATCCGCATCAAATCCGCAAACCAGCAGCGCCTTCATGGCAGTCGCCCGTTGGCCGGAGCACGAACCGCTGCGCGGATTGGTGCTAGCCGCGATGTAAAGCGGCCGAGCGATCGGCGCGCCTGATTGAACGTGGGCTGCCGCAGGCAGACCCTTTCGGCTCCTTTACCTGAGGAGTCGAACGATGAACGAGCTTATCCAGATTGGCCCGATCAGCCCGCTGCGCCAGCGCCTGATCGACGACATGACCATGCGGCGCTTCTCGAGGGAGACGCAGCGTAATTATCTTCGCGACGTCGGGCGGTTCGCGACCTGGCTCGGGCGCTCGCCTCACACCGCGAGCGCCGAGGATATCCGGCAGTTCCAGATCGAGCAGCAACAGGCGGGCGTCCCGGCGCCGACGATGAACAGCATCGTCGGTGCGCTGAGGTTCTTCTTCACGCACACGCTTGACCGCCCCGATCTCGCGCGCAAGCTCGTCCGCACCAGGCAGGTCCGCAAGATCCCGGTGGTGCTGACGATGGCCGAGGTGAAGCGGCTGCTCGATGCGACCCGCTCCCTCAAGCACCAGGCCGCTCTGTCGGTAGCCTATGGCGCGGGCTTGCGCGTCGCCGAGGTGTCGGCGCTGAAGGTCAGCGATATCGACAGCAAGCGCATGCTGCTGCGGATCGAGCGCGGCAAGGGCGGACGGTACCGCAACGCCATGCTGCCCGAAGGCCTGCTCCTGCTCCTGCGCGACTGGTGGCGCGCGGGACGGCAGCAGGGCATCCTCGTTCCCGACGGCTGGCTGTTCCCGGGACAGAGCACCGCAGCGCCGATCAGCACGCGCCAGCTCTACCGTGTCGTCGTCGAAGCCGCCGAGGCCGCGGACATCGACAAGCGCGTCGGTCCACACACCCTGCGCCACAGCTTTGCCACCCACCTGCTCGAGGACGGCGTCGATATCCGCGTCATCCAGGCGCTGCTCGGCCATGCCAAGCTGGGCACCACCGCCTTCTACACCCAGGTCGCGACCAAGATGGTACGGTCGATCGTCAGCCCGCTCGACAGGCTCGCGCTCGCATCGCCGAGCGAGGAGGCGCCCGACGGCTGAGGCCGATGCGCGCCTCACTTGAGGTCGCCGACATCTTCCGTGCTGCGGGGCCTGCCTATCGCATGGCCCATGCCGGGCGCCTCAGCCTGCATCAGCTCAGGATCATGTCGGCGATCGAGCATTGCCGCACCGCCGCGCTCGGCGGTCATGTCGAGGCCTGCACCGACTGCGGGCAC
>PNJO01000073.1 GCA_013821905.1 Sphingopyxis sp.
GGCGGCCCTGCACAATAACGCGGTCGGCGGGGTAGCGCTGCGGTTCATAGGCGGCGTTCGCGGGGTCGAGGCGGATCATCTGCCCTTCGCGGCGGAAATATTTGAGCGTTGCATCCTGCCCGTCGACCAGCGCGACGACGATATCGCCCTCGCGTGCGGTGCTCGCCTTCTGGATCAGCGCGTAGTCGCCGTCGAAAATGCCTGCCTCGACCATCGAATCGCCCGACACTTCGAGCGCATAATGTTCGCCCGCGCCCAGCAAGGCGGCGGGGACGGCGAGATTGTTGTGATCCTCGAACGCTTCGATCGGCACGCCCGCGGCGATCTTGCCGTGCAGCGGCACCTCGATGATGTCGTTCGCGGCGATCGGCTTGAGCGCGGGCGGCGCCTTGCGCAGCGGGACGATATTGTCGCGCGCGGGTGCAGCTGCCTTCGCGCCCTCGGGCAGCTTGAGCACTTCGAGCGCGCGGGCGCGGTTGGGCAGGCGGCGGAGGAAGCCGCGTTCCTCGAGCGCGCTGATCAGGCGGTGGATGCCCGATTTCGACTTGAGGCCCAGCGCCTCCTTCATCTCTTCGAACGAGGGCGAAATGCCGCTCGCATCGAGTTTCTGCTGGATGAAATGGAGCAGTTCATGCTGCTTGGCGGTCAACATCGATCATTCTCCGTCAGGACCCGAACCGGACATAATGAGAACGATAGTGGAACAGAGCGGAACTTGTCAAGCGATCACAAGATAGTCGGCGATCGCTCCGGCATCGCGTGCGGGCGCGCCGATTTCGCGGATCAGCAGCGCATTCGCCGACGCGAGCGGCAGCGTCATCCCGCTCTCCTGCCCGACGAGCGGCGTGAGGCGGCCGTCTTCGAGTCGGGCACGCAGATAATCGCGGCGCGTGCCCCCGGCCGCCAGCGGCGTTGCGAGCGGCGCCTTATGGACGGCGGGGCGCGGGTCGCGCGCGCCGGCGAGGTGGCGCACGAGCGGGAGCAGGAAAAGCGTGGCGGTCACGAAGGCCGACGAAGGGTTGCCCGGCAGGCCGAGCAGCACCGCATCGCCGATCGTGCCCGCGATCAGCGGCTTGCCCGGACGCATCGCGATCCGCCAGAAATCGAGCCGCCCGCCGGCGTCCTCGAGCGCGCCGCGGACATGGTCATGATCGCCGACCGAGGCGCCGCCGACGGTGACGATGACGTCGTGACGTCGCGCCAACTCGTTGAGAATCTTGGCTAGCGTCGCGCGATCGTCGCGAATGTGGTGCGGGAGGATCGGCGCGGCGGTTTCGCCCGCGAGCATTGCGGCGAGCATCACGCCATTGCTGTCGGGGATCTGGCCCGGGGCGAGCGCGCGGCCCGGCTGGACGAGTTCGTCGCCCGTGGTGGCGATCGCGACGTGCGGGCGGGCGCCGACGGCCAGCTGACCCGCGCCGCCCATCGCGGCGGTCGCGATCGCGCCCGCGGTGAGCCGCGATCCGGCGGCGAGCAGGCGCGCGCCGACGCCGAAATCGGCTGCCCTGTCGCGGATATGGCGGCCGCGCGCTCCGGGGCCGTCGCCGGTCAACATAAGATGATGTCCCCCGGCGGAGACGTCTTCCTGCACCACGACGGTGTCCGCTCCCGCGGGAAGCATCGCGCCGGTGAATATCCGCATCGCTTCGCCGGCTCCGACGGCGCGGTCGGGCGCCGCGCCTGCGGCGACTTCGCCGGTGATCGTCCAGGGGCCGGGCACGTCGTCGAAGCGGATCGCATAGCCGTCCATCGCCGACAGCGGCGCTGCCGGCTGGTCGCGCTCGGCCACGACATCGTTTGAAAGATAGCGGCCAAGCGATTCGGAAAGCGCGATATTTTCAGACGAGAGCGGCGCGCGCAGCGCCAGCAGCCGCTCCTGCGCCTGTTCGACCGGGAGCAGCGCGCTCATGCGGCGCGCCAGTCGCCCGAGCGGCCGCCGCTCTTTTCGAGCAGGCGGATATCGCCGAGGACCATCGCGCGGTCGAGCGCCTTCGCCATGTCATAGAGAGTGAGCAGCGCGACCGAGGCGGCAGTGAGCGCCTCCATTTCGACGCCCGTGGGCCCGGTCGTTGCGGCGTCCGCGCGGACAGAAATGCCGTCGGCTTCCCATGCGAACTCGACCGATACGCTGGTCAGCGCGAGCGGATGACAGAGCGGGATGAGGTCGGCGGTGCGCTTGGCGGCCATGATTCCGGCGATGCGTGCGGTCGACAGGACGTCGCCCTTGGGCGCGTTGCCGTTGCGGATCGCGTCGAGCGCTTCTGCCGACATGGCGATGCGTCCGCCCGCGACGGCGCGGCGTCCGGTGGCGGGCTTGGCGCCGACATCGACCATATGCGCGGCGCCTGTTTCGTCGAGATGAGTCGGTTTGGATGTCATAGCCGGTGAGCGAAGCAAGGCGGGACGGGAAAGGCAAGGGGGATGGCGGTTGAGCGGCCGGAAGTGACCGGTGGTGTTTCATCATGATCCCCGGCGAAAGCCGGGGCCTTTGAAGGGAAGGCCGTGCTCACCATCTGGGCCCCGGCTTTCGCCGGGGATCGCGGAAGGGCGGCTAACGACCGATAGTTGCCATCAAATCCTCCCTGTCGCGAAGCGATGGGGAGGGGGACCGCCGCCGCAGGCGATGGTGGAGGGGCCCCGACATAGCTTCTTCAGCCCCTCCGTCAG
This sequence comes from Sphingopyxis sp., assembly GCA_013821905.1. Taxonomy (GTDB): domain Bacteria; phylum Pseudomonadota; class Alphaproteobacteria; order Sphingomonadales; family Sphingomonadaceae; genus Sphingopyxis. The sequence goes on from PNJO01000073.1 coordinate 2,668, forward strand.
CGCTTCGCGCTGCCACCTCCCCATGGCTTCGCCACAGGGAGGATTTTACCGTCCGCTCCCCACCCAAAGCCTTCGTCGGTCAGCCTTCGAGCAACGCCTTCGTTGCCGATGCGACGTCGGCTTGCCGCATCAGGCTTTCGCCCACGAGGAACGCTTTTACGCCGCTTTCTGCCAGTCTCCGGCAGTCGGCGTGGGTCGCGATGCCGCTTTCGCCGACGAGCAGCGTGCCCGGCGGGACGCGCCCGGCGAGGCGTTCGGTGACGCTGAGATCGGTTTCGAAGCTGCGCAGGTCGCGGTTGTTGACGCCGATCAGGCGCGATCGGAGCTGCGTCAGCGCGCGGTCGAGTTCGGCTTCGTCATGCACCTCGACGAGCACGTCCATGCCGCGTTCGATCGCGGCTGCCTCGATCTCGCGCATTGCGCCGTCGTCGAGCGCGGCGACGATGATCAATATCGCGTCGGCGCCGATCGAGCGCGCCTCGGCGACCTGCCAGGGGTCGATCATGAAATCCTTGCGCAGCACGGGCAGGTCGCACGCGGTGCGCGCGGCGATGAGGAATTCCTCATGTCCCTGAAAATAGGGCGCGTCGGTCAGGACCGAGAGGCAGGCCGCGCCGCCAGCAGCATAGGCGCGGGCATGCTCGGCGGGATTGAAATCTTCGCGAATCAATCCCTTCGACGGCGATGCTTTCTTGATTTCCGCGATCAGGCCATAGCCGCCGGCGTCGATCCTGCGCTGCAACGCCGCCTGGAATCCGCGCACCGGCCCGCCGTCGATGCCGTCGAGTGCACTGACCGAATAGGCTTTGCGCCGCTGCGCGACCTCGCCGGCCTTGGTGGCGAGGATTTCGGTGAGCTTGTTCATTTATAGGCGATCCAGCAGTTGAGGAGCGCGTTGGCGAGCCCCTTGTCGATGGCTTCGGCGGCTTCCTCGACGCCGTCGGGCAGGCTGTCGGCGGCGCCCGCGACGACGAGCGCTGCGGCGGCGTTGTAGAGCACGGCGTCGCGATAGGCGCTTTTCTCGCCGAGCAGCAGGCTTCGCAGCGCTGCGGCGTTCTCCATCGCATCGCCGCCGCGGATGGCCGAAATCGGGTGCGTCGGCAGGCCGGCGTCGGCGGCGGTGCTGCGCTGCATCCGTACGCCGTCGGGCGTGACCACCGCAACCTCGTTGCCGCCCGCGAGCGAGAGTTCGTCGAGGCCCTCGTCGCCCGAAATCACGCGCGAATGCTCGGTGCCGAGATGATGCAGCGCCTCGGCATAGACGGGGACATAGGCGGGCCGCGCGATGCCGACGAGCTGGCGGGTGACCCGCGCCGGATTGGCGAGCGGGCCCATCAGGTTGAAGATGGTGCGGTGGCCGATCGCCTTGCGGATCGGCATGATGCGCTTCATCGCCGGATGATGGTGTGCGGCAAAGAGAAAGCAGATGCCGAGGTCGGCGAGCTGCGCCTCTGCCATTTGCCCCGCACGTTCCATGTCAAGCCCGAGCGCCTCAAGCGTGTCGGCGGCGCCGGCTTTCGAGGAAGCCGCGCGATTTCCGTGCTTTGCGACCGGAACCTCGCACGCCGCAACGACGATGGCGACCGCGGTCGAGACATTGAGCGTGTGATGGCCGTCGCCGCCGGTGCCGCAGACGTCGATCGCGCCGGCGGGGGAGTCGATCGGGATCATCCGGTCGCGCATCGCCTGTGCCGCGGCGGCGATCTCCACCATCGTCTCGCCGCGGTCGGAGAGCGCGATCAGGAATGCGGCGATTTCCTCGTCGTTCGCGGCGCCGTCGAGCATCGTCGCGAAGGCGTCCGCGGCCTCGTCATGACCCAGCAGCGCGGCGGGGTCGGGCAGCGGGCCGAAACGGCTCATGTCGCCTGTCGCGCCGCGACCGGCAATCCTGCAAGGGTCAGGAAGTTCGCAAGCATCGCATGACCGTGCTCGGTCGCGATGCTTTCGGGGTGGAACTGGACGCCGTGGATCGGGAGCGTCGCATGGCGGAAGCCCATCACCGCGCCGTCGTCGCTCGTTGCATTGATGACGAGGCTGTCGGGAATATCGACGACCTCGAGGCTGTGATAGCGCGTTGCCTGAAAGGGCGAGGGGAGGCCCGTGTAGAGCCCGCTGTTGTCGTGGCAGACGGGCGAGGTCTTGCCGTGCATCAAGTGGCCGCGCTGGACGGTGCCGCCGAAATGCTGGCCGATCGCCTGGTGCCCGAGGCAGACGCCGAGCAGCGGGCGGGCGGCGTCGGCGCAGGCGGCGACGAGGTCGAGGCTGATGCCCGCTTCGTTCGGCGTGCAGGGGCCGGGCGAGATCAGGATCGCGTCGGCGCCGGTCGCCAGCGCCTGGGTCGCGGTCAGCGCATCGTTGCGCTCGACGCGCACGTCGGCGCCCAGCTCGATCAGATAATGAACGAGGTTGAAGGTGAAGCTGTCGTAATTGTCGATGACGAGGATCATGGCGGCGCACTACCGGTTTTGCGGGGGTTGGGGAAGGGATAGAAGCTTTTCGGGGTTCAACTCTTCCTTCGTTACTCCGCCATCAGCTTCGCAAGATCGTCCTTCCAGAATTTCGCCCATGTGTGCGTGCTGTGACCCTTGGTTTCGGAGCTCGCCGGGATCAGGATGAAGCGTGCCGTCTTCATGCGCGCCGCCGCCTTTTCGGTGATGCCATAGGCAGGCGGGTTGATGAAATCGTCGGCGGAGTTGATCCAGAGCACGGGCACCCGGATCTTTTCGAGGTCCGGCCAGGGGTTGTAGGTTCGCGAGGCGTCGAGCTGGTAGATGGTGTCGTTCGCGTCGTTGCGGCCATAGGTGCGGGCGAAAGCCTCGTCCTTGTATTTTTCGGCAGCCTCGCGCGTCGGATATTGCGCCTGCAGCGCATAGGGGTTGGCGCCCGCGATCATGCTGAGCGAGGCGGCGGTGCGCAGGCCCGATGCGGGCGGGGCAGTATAGTTGCCGTCCTTCCACAGCGGATCGGCCTTGATCGCGTCGATCGACAGCGTACGCCACATGCGGTTCTGGCCCGCGATCTCGACCGGCAGGCAGGCGAATGGCGCCAGTTTTTCGGTGAAATCAGGGTGCGTCTCACCCCAGACGAAGGCATGCATGCAGCCCATCGACGTGCCGAGGATCAGCTTCAGCTTCGTCACGCCGAGCTTTTCAGTGAGCATCCGGTACTGCGCGCTGACCATATCGTTGTAATCGTAGCGCGGGAATTCCATGCGCAGCCCGTCGCTGGGTTTCGACGAGGCGCCGTGGCCGAGATTGTCGGGCAGGATGATGTAATATTTGCTCGTGTCGAGGAGCTGGCCCGGGCCGAAGAGCTCGTTTGCAAATTGCGGCTGGAAGAACTGCTTGCCGGTTCCGCCGGTGCCGTGGAGGATCATCACGGCGTTGGTGACATGGCCCTTTTTGTCGCGCTGGGGTGTGCCGAGCGTCGTGTAATGCATTTTGATTTCGGGCAGCTTCTCGCCGGTCGCGAAGGCGAAGTCCTTGAGGATGGCGTCGCCTTCCACGGCACCTTCGAGTTGGGCGTGGGCGGGCGTGACGCTGGCAAGCAGCAGGGCGAGCGGGCCGAGTATCTTGTGCATGGCGGGACGCTAGCGGGCCGCCGGACAAGGTCAAGCTACTGCCCGTAACCCGGCGTTCCGGCGAGCTTCACCGCTTCGCGTGCGGCGGCGAACAGCGCGCCGGCCTTGGCTTCGCATTCGCGCTGTTCATAGGCGGGATCGCTGTCGGCGACGATGCCGGCGCCGGCCTGGACGTGCATTTCGCCGTCTTTGACGATCGCGGTGCGCAGCACGATGCAGCTGTCCATATTGCCGTCGGGGGCGAAATAGCCGACGCCGCCGGCATAAGGCCCGCGCGCATCGGCCTCCAGTTCGGCGATGATCTGGCAGGCGCGGACCTTGGGCGCGCCGCTGACCGTGCCGGCGGGGAAGCCCGCGAACAGGGCGTCGATCGCGTCCTTGTCGGGCGCGATGCGGCCGATGACGTTCGAGACGATGTGCATGACGTGGCTGTAATATTCGACCGTATAGCTGTCGGTCACGGTCACGCTGCCGCCCACCGCCGCGCGGCCGACGTCGTTGCGGCCGAGGTCGAGCAGCATCAGATGCTCGGCGCGTTCCTTGGGATCGGCGAGCAGGCTGTCGCGGTTCTCGACATCCTCGGCGCTGGTGCGGCCGCGCGGGCGGGTGCCCGCGATCGGACGGATGGTGATTTCGCCATCGCGCACGCGCACCAAGATTTCGGGCGACGAGCCGATCAGCGCGAAGCCGGGCAGGTCGAGGAAATAGAGGAAGGGTGAGGGGTTCACGCGGCGGAGCGCGCGGTAAAGGTCGAAGGGCGGCAGGTCGAAGGGCGTCGAGAAACGCTGCGACAGCACGACCTGAAAGATGTCGCCCGCAGCAATATATTCCTTTGCCGTCGCCACCATCGACGCGAAATGCGCGGGCGTCGTCGCGGGGTTCGCCGCGATATCGACGGGCAGGGCTCCGGTGGTCGCGCGGTCGTTGTGCGCGCTGACGCTCGACAGCCGCGCGGCGACGGTTTCGAGCCGCTCCTGCGCCTCCTCGATCATCCGGTCGATCGCGCCCTCGGGGTCGGGCCAGATCGGCGCGATAAGGAATAGTTCGTCGGCGAGGCGGTCGAAGACGAGGATCACCGTCGGGCGCACGAACACCATGTCGGGCAGGCCGAGCCCGGCGCCCGGCGCGCGCGGGATGCGCTCGACGAGGCCGATCGTTTCATAGGCGAAGAAGCCGACAAGCGTCGCGAGCGCCTTGGGCAGCCCCTCGGGCACGTCGAACCGGCATTCGGCGACGAGGTCGCGCAGCGCCTGCAACGCGGGCGCTTCGAGCGGCTGGAAGGCGGTGCGGTCGCGGCGCCAGTCGCGGTTGATCCGCGCGGCGTCGCCGGTGACCTCGAACATCAGGTCGGGGTCGAGCCCGATCAGGCTGTAGCGTCCGCGCGTTTCGCCGCTTTCGACCGATTCGAGCACCCAGTCGCCGCGGCCGGGCTCGATCAGCTTGAGCGCCGCCGACACCGGCGTTTCGACGTCGGCGATCAGGCGCTGCCAGACGACGGCGCCGCGCCCCTGCGCTAGCGCTTCGAGCGCCGCGGCTCTGCCTTCGAGGCTCACGCCTTATTCGTTGACCGGCGCGGTGCCGGTCAGCTCTTGGCGGAGTTGCTCGACCAGTTCCTTGTTGATCGTCACGCCCGCGCGGCGCTTCGCCTCGCCGACCAGCTGTTCGACCAGCTCGTTGCCGAAGGCCGGCGCGAGCGGCTGCGCGATTGCGGCGACGCGGCGCGGGTCGATCGACTTGGGATCGGGGCGGTCCACTTCGCCGAGCGCGAGCACCATCCAGCCGCTGTTGCCCGGCATTTCGAGCGTCTTGACGCTGTTCTTCGCCATCGAGAATAGGAGCGACAATTCGGGCGGCACCGGCTGGCCGCCGGCGCCGAGTTCGCCGCGGAGGCCGCCGATGGTCTGGACGCTACCGATATTGGGGCCGGCGGCGCGGACGGCTTCGGCGAGGCTCTGGCCGCCTTCGACTGCCTTGACGATGGCGCGCGCCTTGGTCCGGGCGACCTTCTGCCCCTCGGCGAGGCGCCAGTCGGCGAGCAGCGCGGGGCGGAGCTGGGCAAAGGGCGGCGGCGCGGCCGCGATGATCGACTTGACCGAGACGACGGCGAATTTTTCATTCTCGACGAGCGTCGCGAGCGCGGCTTCGCCTTCGCCGCCGGTCTGGAAGGCCTGCGCGACGACCGGCGCGAGTTCGGGCGCCAGCGCGAAGGCGGGCTGGCCCGGAACGCGGCCGCTCGGCAGCAGCGCCGGCGTTTCGGCGACCGTCAGCTTGCGGTCGGCGGCGATTTCCTCGATCGACGCGCCGCTGTTCACCGCGTCCTGGATCGCATTGTAATAATCGACGATCGCCTCGTTCGCCTTGTTCTTCGCCAGTTCGGCGCGAATTTCGGGGGTCGCGTCCGCAAGGCTGCGGGCGGGCTTAGCGGTCACCGCCTCGACGCGCGCGACGGCCCAGCCGAGGCCGGTCTGCGTCGGCCCGAGCACCGCGCCGCGCTGCGCGGCGAAGGCGGCCTTCGCCGCGTCGGCGCTGGTCGTCGCGGCATAGGCCGACTGGGTGAGGTCGCTGGTGGTCGAGGCCGAGAGGCCCGCCGCCTGCGCCGCGGCGGCGAGCGAGGTGCCGCCGCGAACCTTGGTCGCGATCGTGGTGGCGGTCGCCTGGTCGGGCGCGATCACCTGCGCGAAGCGGCGCGTTTCGCTGGCGGCGAATTGCGCGGCATTATCCTTGTAGATCTTGGCGATTTCGGCGTCGGTCACCGCGGGCACCGTCACCGAGCTGCGGTCGAACAGCGCATATTGAACGACGCGGCGTTCGGGCACGGTGAAGCGTGCGACATGCTGTTTCAGGAAGGTCTGCAGCGCCGCATCGCCCGGATCGGTGGCCGGCGCAAAGCTGCGCGCAGGGATGAAGGTCGCGTCGCCGCGGCGGCGCTCCATCAGCAGCGCGGCGTAGGGCTGCGCGATGCCGGGCGACAGCGCGGGCATCGATGCGATCGGCCCGGCGATCTGCTCGGCGAGCAGCTGCTGGCGGATTTCGCGGCGCAGCTGCGTTTCGGTCATGCCGTTTTCGCGCAGGAAGCGCTCGAACTGGGTCTGGTCGAAGGTGCCCGACACGCCCGCAAAGACTGGCAGATCGGCGATGCGTCCGTCGACCAGCCGCTTGCTGGCGCCGAAACCGAGCTCGCCCGCCAACTCTTCGAAAGCCGCGCCCTCGATCATTTCGTTGAGCACGCCGTCGAGGCCGCCCGATTCGATGAACGCCGCCATCGTCAGCCCGGGCTGTTGCTGGCGCGCCTGGTTATAGACGGCCCGCACCCGGTCGCGCAGCTCGCCGAGGCCGATCTCGGTCTTGCCGACCTTCGCGACATTGGCGCCGCCGATGCCGCCGAAGGTCGCATTGCCGGTGACGTCTCCGAGCGCGAAGAGCACGCCGATCAGCGCGATAAAAGCGAGCGCGATGAACTTACCGAGCGTCGAGGAGAACAGGCTGCGAATGGCGGTGATCATGAAACGAACGGTCTTTCGGCAAGGCGCGGGCGCGCAAGATTTGGCGCTGCTTTAGAGGCGCGGCGGCAGCGCATCAAGGCGGGAAAGGCGCTTTCGCCCGTGAACGCTCCCGCGCTTGCCTATCGCCCCCGCACACCGCTAGGGCCAGTGCAGGACGGAACGGCGGGAGGAACGGGTGATGGCACGGCGCAAATATGTGGTCGGCAACTGGAAGATGAACGGGCTGACCGGCGCGATCGGCGAGGCGCAGGCCATTTTCGCGGCCGCGGCGGACCATGACGGCGTCGACGTCGCGATCTGTCCGCCCTTCACCCTGATCGGCGCGATGGTCGCCGCGGCGCCGGGATCGGCGGTCGGCGGGCAGGACTGCCACAATGCGGCGTCGGGCGCTTTCACCGGATCGGTCGCGGCGCCGATGCTGGTCGATGCGGGGGCGAGCCTCGTCATCGTCGGCCACAGCGAGCGCCGCGAAGGATACAGCGAAAGCGACGTCGATGTCCGCGCCAAGGCCCAGGCCGCGCTGGGCGCCGGGCTGTCGGTGATTCTGTGCGTCGGCGAACCGCGTGCGGTGCGCGAGGCCGGCGGCGCGATCGAGTATGTGCTGGCGCAGGTCGCGGGGTCGGTGCCCGACGATTTCGACGCGGCGCGGCTTGCCATCGCCTATGAACCGATCTGGGCGATCGGCACCGGACTGGTGCCGACGGTCGGGGATGTCGAGGCGATGCACGGCGCGATCCGCGCGGCGCTGGCGGGCCGGTTCGGCGCGGCGGCGGGCGAGATGCGGATTCTCTATGGCGGGTCGGTGAACGGCGACAATGCCGCCGAGTTGCTCGGCGCGGGCGACGTCGACGGCGCGCTGGTCGGCGGCGCGAGCCTGACGGCGGCGAAGTTCGTGCCGATCGTGGCGGCGGCAGCGGGGTTATAGGAACATCAAGGTCTCCTCTGATCGTCATCCCGGCGAAGGCCGGGATCTCTCCGGCGCCTTCGAGCGCGATGACGAGATCCCGGCCTTCGCCGGGATGACGGACCTTGTTATGGTTGCGAGATGCCCGAAGACGGGTTGAAGCGAAGCCGCTTCGTCTCTATGTGCGCCGCGGGCGCGGTCCGTGTGAGGCCGCGCGAGTTCGGGAAAATATGATGTCCAGCCTTTTCACCTTCCTGCTCGTCGTCCAGGCGCTCGTTGCCGCGGCGATGATCGGCGTCATCCTGATGCAGAAGTCGGAAGGTGGCGGTCTGGGCGTCGGTGGCAGCCCTGCCGGCTTGCTGTCGGCGCGCGGTGCGGCGGACTTCATGACCCGTGCGACGACGATCCTGGCAACGGCATTCGTCGGCCTGTCGATCCTGCTCGCGGCGATGGCTTCGGTCGGCCGCAGCGGCTCGACGATCGATACGTCGCTGTCGAAGGCAGCGCAGCAGCAGACGAGCGGCGCAGCGCCCTCGTCGCTGACCGGCCCGGCGCAGCCGGCCCAGGGTGCGGCTCCGGCCGGTGCGGCTCCCGCGCCGAGCGACGATCCGCTGGCGGCTGCGGCCGCCGCCGCTCCGCAGGATGCTCCGGCTCCTGCCCAGGCGCCCGCCAAGAAATAACCGGCGGCCCCGGCCACCGATCCGCTTGCGCGGGCCGCGGAATTTTTTCCGTGGTCTGCGATTCGACGGCTTGCGCCGTCACCCTCCTGTTGAGTAAGTCTTTCCTCCCATGGCGCGGTTCATTTTTATCACCGGCGGCGTGGTCTCCTCGCTTGGCAAAGGTTTGATGGCGGCTAGCCTCGCAGCCTTGTTGCAGGCGCGTGGCTATCGTGTCCGTATCCGGAAGTTCGATCCCTACCTCAACGTCGATCCGGGCACGATGTCGCCCTATCAGCACGGCGAGGTCTATGTGACCGACGACGGGGCGGAAACCGACCTCGATCTCGGCCATTATGAGCGGTTCACGGGTGTCGCGGCGCGGCAGAGCGACAATGTCACCTCGGGCCGCATCTATCAGCAGATCATCACCAAGGAACGCCGCGGCGACTATCTGGGGGCGACGGTGCAGGTCGTCCCGCACGTCACCGACGCGATCAAGGCGTTCGCGCGCGCCGAGACCGACGATCTCGATTTCGTGCTGTGCGAAATCGGCGGCACCGTCGGCGACATCGAATCGCTGCCGTTCATCGAGGCGATCCGCCAGCTTCGTAACGAGGAGGGCCGCGATAAGACGCTGTCGGTCCATGTCACACTGGTGCCCTATATCGCTGCCGCGGGCGAGCTGAAGACCAAGCCGACGCAGCACAGCGTGCGCGAACTCGCGTCGCTCGGCGTCCAGCCCGATATCCTGCTCTGCCGCTGCGAAAAGCCACTGCCCGAGGGCGAGCGCGCGAAGATCGCGCAATTCTGCAACGTGCGGAAGGAAGCGGTGATTCCCGCGCTCGACGCCGATTCCATCTATTCGGTGCCCGTCCAATATCATGGCGAGGGGCTCGACAGCGAAGTCCTCCACGCCTTCGGCATCCACGATGCGCCCGAGCCCGACCTGTCGCGCTGGTACGACATCATGGACCGCAAGCAGCATCCCGAGGGCGAGGTCACGATCGGCGTCGTCGGCAAATATGTTTCGCTGCCCGATGCGTACAAGTCGCTCAACGAGGCGCTGGTCCACGGCGGCATGGCGAACCGGGTCAAGGTCAACATCCGCTGGCTCGACGCCGAAATGTTCGAGAATGACGGCAATCTGGCCGAAAATCTGGAGCCGATGCACGGCATATTGGTGCCCGGCGGCTTCGGCGAGCGCGGGTCCGAAGGCAAGATCGCGAGCGTCCAGTTTGCGCGCGAACGCAACGTGCCCTTCTTCGGCATCTGCCTCGGCATGCAGATGGCGTGCATCGAGGCGGCGCGGAACACGAGCGGCATCGAAAAGGCGTCGAGCACCGAATTCGGCAAGACCGACGAACCGGTCGTCGGCATGATCACCGAATGGATGAGCGCCGAAGGGCTGCAAAAGCGCGGCGCGGACACCGACCTGGGCGGCACGATGCGGCTCGGCGCCTATGAAGCGAAGCTGTCGCCGAACAGCCATGTCGCGAGCATCTATGGCGCCAACGACATCAGCGAGCGCCATCGCCATCGTTACGAGGTGAACGGCGCCTATCGCGAGAGCCTCGAAAAGGGCGGGCTGGTGTTTTCGGGCATGTCGCCCGATGGCATGTTGCCGGAAATCGTTGAGCGGCCGGATCATCCGTGGTTTATCGGGGTGCAGTTCCACCCCGAGCTGAAATCGAAGCCCTTCGAACCGCATCCGCTGTTCGCCGGCTTCATCGAAGCGGCGGTGAAACAAAGCCGACTCGTCTAACGGGCAGAAAAAAAGGGGTGCCGGGACATGGATCACGCGAAACTCGCTGAGTTGCAGAGTCCCGACAGCATCTTTTCCGGCCTTTCGGTCGAAGATTGGGCCGACATTGCAAGCCGCGCGGTGCA
>PNJO01000074.1 GCA_013821905.1 Sphingopyxis sp.
GGGTTGCTGACGCCGTACCTCGACATTCCGTTCCAGCACGCGAGCCCGAGCGTCCTCAAGCGCATGAAGCGCCCCGCGAACGAGGCGAAGGTGCTCGAACGGCTGAAAAGCTGGCGCGCGATCGCCCCCGACATCGCGATCCGCTCGAGCTTCGTCGTCGGCTTCCCCGGCGAAACCGAGGCGGATTTCCAGTATCTTCTCGACTGGCTCGACGAAGCGCAGCTCGATCGCGTCGGCGCCTTCCGCTTCGAACCCGTCGCCGGCGCGCAGGCGAACGCGCTCGACAATCCGGTGCCCGAAGAGGTCAAGGAAGAACGCTATCAGCGCATCATGGCGAAAACCGCCGCGATCAGCGCCGCCAAGCTCGAAGCCAAGATCGGCCGCACCCTCCCCGTCATCATCGACGAGGTCGGCGAGGCCGACGAAGAAGGCAGCATCGGCGCCACCGGCCGCAGCCAGGCCGACGCACCCGAGATCGACGGCCATGTCTATCTGCGCGATGTTGCGGCGACGCTGCAGGCCGGCGACATCGTCGATGTCGAAATCGAGGACGCCGACGAGCACGACCTGTTCGGGGTCGTCGCGGGCTAGGAAAAAACCGCTGTCCTACAAATGCGCGCGGCGATAGCGTCCGCGCATGTCGGCCCCTGCCTGCCTGCCGCTCCAAAATGCGCGACACGGAACCGTTGGTGTGCCTGCGGGGTTCGGTGCATCGTAAGGCGACAAAGGAGACAGTTTTGGGCCGCACGTCCGATGCTTTTGTCGCTCTAAGCCGTCTGCCGGCCGATGACCGTGCCCTGCGTGAGCGCGCATCGCGAATGAAGTTGCCCGGTTTCCTGCCGATTTTCGGAATCGCCCTCGCGCTGCTGGCGGCCGCCACCCTGACCGCCTGCGATCCCGCCAAGGGCGGGGGCGAGGCGCCGCCGCACGCGACCGACAAGGCGCCGTCGCCCAGTCAGCAATCGCTGATCGCGGTGCCGATCACCGCGAACATCGCGCCGCTCGGATCGGCGCTCGAACGCGCGGTGCCGCGCACGCTGTGGACGATCGACCGGCGCGAAAAGGCGTGCGTCCCGCCCCAGCGCGTCAAGGTCTTCGGCAAGCGCGTGAAGGTCACGCCCGCGATCCCGTGCACGATCGTCGGCCGGGTCACGCGCGGCGCGCTGCGGGTCCGCGGCGAAGGCACGGAAATCGTCGTCGATGTCCCGCTCCATGCGACGGTCGCCGCGCGCGACGTGGGCGGGGTGCTCAAGGGCGAGACCGCGACCGGATCGGCGCTCGCCCATGCGCGCATCCGCCTCGACCTCACGCGCGACTGGCGGATGCAGGGCAAGGCGGATATCCGCTACGGCTGGACGAAGGCGCCGGGCATCGATTTCCTCGGCAAACGGATCACCTTCACCGACGAAGCCGACGCGAAACTCAAACCCGTGATCGCCGACGTCGAACGCGAGGTGAATCGCGAGATCGGCAAGATCAACCTCAGGAACCAGGCCGCAGACATCTGGCGACAGAGCTTCACGTCGCTCGAACTGAACCGCGAAAATCCGCCGGTGTGGATGCGCGTGACGCCGCAGCGCATTCTCTATGGCGGTTACCGGCTGAACGGGCAGGCGCTGGTCCTCAACCTCGGCATAGAGGGGGTGACCGAAACCTTCGTTTCGGGTCGCCCCGACGATCCGCAGCCGACCCCGCTGCCCGGCCTGGTGCACAAGGTCCCGAAACCGCACCTCGACGTGCGCGTGCCGGTGATCGCCGACTATGCGCAGCTTCAGCCCGTCGTCGACCGCGCGCTCGCGAAGCGCGCAAAGCGCCCCTTTGTGCTGCCCAAGGTCGGCCCGATGGACGTCGGCTTCGGCAAATCGACCATCTATGGCGCGCCGGGCGGCCGCATCGCGGTCGGCGTCGACGTCGATGCACGGCTGCAGGCGCGCAGCGGCAAGCCGACGCACGGCCGCATCTGGATGACCGCGGTGCCGGTCAACGAAGCCGGATCGGCCAAGGTGCGCTTCACCGATGTGAGCATCAACGGCGACACCGACGGCATCGGCGGCGACCTGCTCGTCCTGCTCGGCAGCAGCCCCGAATTCGCGCCGCTGATCGCCGACGCGCTGACGCAGAATTTCACCCGCGACCTCGACGAGCTGCAGGGCAAGATCCGGCGCGCGGTCGACCAGCGGCGCGAAGGCGCCTTCGTCATCCGCACCCGCGTCGACGGCTTCGAAACCGGCGAGATCAAGGCCTATGGCAACGGGCTCTACCTTCCCGTCCGCATGACCGGCGGGGCGCAGGTCGATTACCGCCCCGTCAAATGATCAGAAGAAGCGCGTCACCGCATAAAATGCCGCTGCCACAAGGGCGCTCGCGGGAATGGTGATGAACCACGCCGCCACGACATTGCTCGCCACGCCCCAGCGCACCGCGCTCGCGCGCCGCGCGACGCCGGCGCCGATGATGCTGCCGGTGATCGTGTGCGTCGTCGATACCGGAATGCCGAGCAGGCTGGCGGTGAACACGACGATCGAGCCGCCGGTCGAGGCCGCGAAACCCTGATGGTGCGACAACTTGGTGATGCGCCCGCCCATCGTCTCGATGATCTTCCACCCGCCCGACAAAGTGCCGAGCCCGATCGCGATATAACAGCTGATCGCGACCCAGTGCGGGACATGGAACTCGCCGCTCATATAGCCCGTCGAATAGAGCAGCACGGTGATGATCCCCATCGTCTTCTGCGCATCGTTGAGCCCGTGGCTCAGCGAATAGGCGGCCGACGAGAAAAGATGCAGCGTGCGAAAGCTACTTTCGGCGAATTTCGCGCTCGCACGGCGCAGCGCCCAGCTGCTGAGCAGCATCACCAGCATCGCGAGCAACATGCCGAGCATCGGCGACAGGAAGATCGCAAGCACCGTCTTGTTGAGCCCGGTCCACTCGATTCCCTCGAACCCCGCATGAGCGACGCCCGCGCCGACGATCCCGCCGACCAGCGCATGGCTCGACGAGGACGGGATGCCCTTGAACCAGGTCACGACGTTCCAGAACATCGCGCCGACGAGCGCGCCGAACACGACCGCCGGGGTCACCAGATCCTTGTCGATGATCCCCTTGCCGATCGTTTCCGCCACCTTGTGCAGTTCGGGAAACGCCAACGACAGGAAATAGGCCGCGAAATTGAAGAAGGCGGCAAAGATCACCGCCTGCACCGGCCGCAAAAGCCGCGTGGCGACGACCGTCGCGATGCTGTTCGCGGCATCGTGCAGGCCGTTCAGGAAGTCGAACGCCAGCGCGAGAAGGATCAGGCCGACGAGGAGCGGAAAAGCGAGTTCGTGCATCGGATGCGCCGCCGCTTACGCGTGGTCGATGACCAGGCCGTCGATTTCGTTCGCGACATCCTCGAAGCTGTCGGTGACGCGTTCGAGGTGGCGGAACAACTCGCGCGCAATCAGGAAGCGCGTCGGGTTCGCTTCGCCATGCTCCTTGAACAGGCGCTTGAGCCCCGCGGCGTGGATATCGTCGGCATGACCCTCCATGCGCACCAGCCGCTCGGTGAGCTCGTGCAGGCGCGTCCCGTTCGCCGAAATATTGCGCAGGAGCGGCAGCGCCTCGGCGGTCAGCCGTGCGGCGTCGACGATGATGCCGGCGATGTCGCGCATTTCGGGCTCGAACTCGGTGACATCGTAGAGGTCGACCGCGCCCGCGGTCTTCTGCATCTCGTCGATCGCATCGTCCATCGAGGCGATCAGGTCGGTGATCGCGCTGCGGTCGAACGGCGTCAGGAAGGTGCGGCGCACCGTCTGCAGCACCTCGCGGGTGATCGCATCGGCGTCATGCTCGCGCTCGATGATCTCCTGGACATGGTCGGCCATGCCTTCGCCGCCCTGCAGCATCCGCGCGAGCGCCTCCGCCCCAGCGGTCAGCGTCGCCGCATGCGCCTCGAACAGCTCGAAGAAATTGCCCTGCTTGGGAAGCAGGCGCTGGAACCAGCCGAACATGTGATTGACCCCTGTCTTTTGGGCAACATTATAGACGACGCCCGAGCGCTGCGCCGCGGCACGAAAGCCGCGGTCGCCGAACGAGCGGATCATCGCCTGAAGATCGGGCTCGTCGACCGACGCCGCGGCCGCATCGAGCGGGAACCAGCGCCGTTCGCGCTCGTCCATTTCCTTCCACTCGTCCAGCTCGCGCGTCACCGCGAGCGGGAAGACCTCGACATTATACATGATCGCTGCGCCGTTCGCGCGGCGCTTGCGATATTCATAGCTGCCGATCGAGGTCGGGCAGACCGCGCCGAGCACACCCGCTTCTTCCTCGGCCTCGATCGCGGCCGAGCTGTGGCGGTCCATGCCGGTCAGCGGATTGCCCTTGGGAATCACCCAGCGGCCCGTGCCACGCGAGGTGACGAGCAATATTTCGGTCGGGCCGTCCTTGTCGGGTCCGCCGAATCGGTAAGGAAGAACTGCGATCTGACGCATTAAACTTGTCTGATATTCCCGCTGCCCGCCCCACGCAGCGGTCCAAGATTACAAATGAGTGACGCCATTATGACAATGATGTGACAACGGCAATGCCCCATAGCCGCAGCGTCACTTTCCGTAAACGTCAATTCGATTGCAAAATGCAACGCGGTGCGTAAGCTGTGCCTAAAGAGGAATGGGAGACGAAATCATGGCAGGCACGGCGGGTCCCGTGGATCAGGACGTTCTGATCGTCGGCGCGGGCATTTCGGGTATCGGCATGGCGGTCCATCTCCAGATGAACTGCCCCGACCGCAGTTTTGCGCTTGCCGAGCGGCGCGCCAACCTCGGCGGCACGTGGGACCTGTTCCGTTATCCCGGCATCCGTTCGGACAGCGACATGCACACGCTCGGCTTCGTCTTCGAACCGTGGAAGCATGAACGGTCGATCGCCGACGGCCCGTCGATCCTCGAATATCTGAACCGCATCGTCGACGAACGCGGCATCCGCGACCGCATCCGCTTCGACAGCAAGGTCGTCGGCGCCGACTGGGACAGCACGACCGCCCGCTGGACGGTGACGATGGAGGACAGCAACGGCGGACGCACGACGACAACCGCGCGCTGGCTCTACCTCGGCTCGGGCTATTACGACTATGACGAGCCCTTCGATGCCGAATTCGCGGGCCGCGAGGATTTCAAGGGCCAGATCATCCATCCGCAATTCTGGCCGAAAGACCTCGACTATGCGGGCAAGAAGGTGGTGGTGATCGGCTCGGGCGCGACCGCGGTGACGATCGTCCCCTCGATGACCGAAAAGGGCGACGGCAAGGGTGCGGCGCATGTCACGATGCTCCAGCGCACCCCGACCTGGTATTTCATCCGGCCGGCGAAGGATGCCTTCGCGAACACCTTGCGCAAGATCCTGCCCGAGAAGCTGGCGTACAAGATCACGCGCTTCAAGAATGTCCGGCTGCAGGACATCGCCTTCCGCCGCGCGCGCGAAAAGCCGGAGAAGGTGAAGGAATTCCTGACCGGAAAGCTCAAGAAAAGTCTCGGCGACCGCTATGATGCAGAGGCTTTCACCCCGCCCTACAACCCGTGGGAGCAGCGGCTCTGCCTCGTCCCCGACGCCGATTTCTTCGAAGCGATGAAGGCCGACAAGGCGTCGGTCGTCACCGACCATATCGAGCGTTTCGACGCGACCGGCATCCAGCTCAAGTCGGGCAAGCATCTCGACGCCGACATCATCATCACCGCAACGGGCCTGAAGCTCGCGGTCGCGGGCAAGATCCCGGTACGCGTCGATGGCGAAACGGTGCAGTGGAACGAGCATTTCTATTACAAGGCATGCATGTTCTCGAACGTCCCGAACTTCGCGGTGGTGTTCGGTTATCTCAACGCGTCGTGGACGCTGCGCGCCGACATCGTATCCGAATATGTCTGCCGCGTGCTCAACCATATGAAGGCGACGGGCACCGACATCGCGACCCCGGTGCTCGAGGATCCGAACAGCCTGACCGAGGAAAATATCTTCGACTTCTCGTCGGGCTATATCCAGCGCGCGCTTCACATCATGCCGAAGAATGCCGACCGGCTGCCGTGGCGGCTCAACCAGCATTATGTGAAGGACCGCGTCGATATGCGCACGGGGACGATCGACGACGGCGTCCTGACCTTCAGCAACGCCGCCGCCGCCAGGCCCGCAACGGCGCCCGCCGAACTGGAAGCCGCCGAATAGTCAGCCGACGTGCTCGGGCTTGCCCTTCGTCGAGCCCTTCGCGAAATCCTCGAGCTGCCTTTCGCTCAAGCTGTCGAGCATCTGTTTCGACGCGCCCCCGAGTTTCGACTTCGGCGTGTCGCCGCGCTTGGCGCTGAGCGCCGCGCCGGCGGCCTTCTGCTGCGCTTTCGATTTGGCTGGCATGACAATTCTCCTGTCTGCCCCCGCTATCCGTTAACGATCGTCCCGCCGTTGGGATGCAGCACCTGACCCGACATATAGCTGCTGTCGTCGCAGGCGAGGAACAGGAAGCAGGGCGCAACCTCGTTGGGCTCGCCCGGCCGCTTCATCGGCACACTCTCGCCGAAGGTCGCGACCTTTTCAGCCGGCGCCCCGCCGCGCGGGTTGAGCGGAGTCCAGATCGGGCCCGGTGCCACGCCGTTCACGCGGATCCCCTTTTCGACCAGATTCTCGCTGAGCGACCGTGTGAAAGCGGTGATCGCGCCCTTGGTCGCGCTATAGTCGAGCAGCCCGCCCGATCCCTGGTACATGGTGACGCTGGTGCAGTTCACGATCGCCGCGCCCTTTTTCAGATGCGGCAGCGCCGCCTGAACCAGATAGAACATGCCGAAGATGTTCGTCTGAAAGGTGCGCTGGAGCTGTTCGGAGCTGATGTCGCGGATGTCGGCGGCGGGATGCTGTTCGCCGGCATTGTTGACGAGGATATCGAGACGGCCGAGCGTGTCCACCGCGCGCGCGACGATCTTCCCGCTCGCCGCGGGCTTGCCGACGTCGGCCTTGATGACGACGCCGCGCCGCCCCTCGGCTTCGACGATCGCCAGCGTATCCTCGGCATCGGCCTTGTTGCTGTGATAGACGATCGCCACATCGGCGCCTTCGCGCGCGAACAGCGCCGCGACCGCGCGGCCGATTCCGCTGTCGGCGCCGGTCACGATCGCCACCTTGCCGTCGAGTCGGCCAGAACCGGGATAGCGCGGCTGCCATTTCGGCGCGCGGTCGAGGTGGGCCTCGCGATCCCCGGGCGACGCGGCGATCGTCTTTCCCGCGCCCACTTCGCGCCTCAGCTTCGCCGCGGCACGGCGCTTGCCCTTCTTTTCCTTGTCGCTTTCGCCGATCTTGCCGGCTTTCGGCTGTTTCGCCACTTGCCCGCTCCTATCGGATCGGCAGGAAATCGCGCGCATATTCGGGTTTCACGACCCGAACCAGCGCCGAATTCACCGGCACGTTGATCTTGTAACTGCCCTCGGCATAGGGGCCGATCTCGTAAGGCGCGATCGCGACCGTCAGCCGGTCGATATAGCGCCCGTCGGACGAGCCGAGCCAGACGGTCTGCGCCGAGGCGGGCGGACATGCGGCGAAGGTCGTGTCCGCCTTCTCGGGCGGTTCGATGCCCCGCGCCGCTTTTGCCCGTTTGATGCCCGCGCAAAAGCCGTCACGCACCGCCGCGTCGAACGCCTCGGCGCTGCTGAACATATCCAGCGGCTTCAGCACTGCGGCGCGGTTGCGGTCCCAGATCAAAGTGCCGAAACCCTGCATCCCGTGCGCGCCGCCCATATAGGTTTCGATCTCGCTCGACAGGCTGAGGAAACGCCGCGTGTCGGTGACCCGCTGCCAGCTCTGCAAATGGCTGTGCGGGCGGTAGGGAAAGCCCTCCTTCTCCGCCATCGCCTGGTCGC
Source organism: Sphingopyxis sp. (assembly GCA_013821905.1). GTDB lineage: Bacteria > Pseudomonadota > Alphaproteobacteria > Sphingomonadales > Sphingomonadaceae > Sphingopyxis. The sequence continues at coordinate 7,869 of PNJO01000074.1, forward strand.
GCCGCGACTCCGCGGCCAGCGCATCGCGTTTCGTGGCGCGATCCGTGTCGAGCCAGTCCGCGAGTTTCGGGATTTGGGCCGCTTCGCGCGGATAGCTGTAGGCAAATTCGAGCAGGTCGTTGCTTTCCTTGACGTTCGATGCCGTCGCATTGGCGGCCCTCACATCGTCGATCGCGCTCGGCGGCGCCCCCGGCACCTTCGCGGCAGCGGCCTTTTCGGCCTGCGTCGGTTCGCGCTCGCCCGAGCAGGCGGCAAGGAGGAGCAGCGGCGCGAACGCGGCGGCACGGCGACGGAAGATAGCGGTGACCATGCCTGCACAACGCCGGGAATCGACAAAGTTTCCGCAGGAGCCTAGCAAACGGGCATGATCGACTATTCGGACCTGATCCAGCCCGACAAGGGGCAGGAAGCCCGCACCATCCATCTCGTCGACAAGAAAAGCTATGACGAGTGGCTGAAAGGGCGCAGCGCGCGCGAACGCGCGCATCTCGCCGCCATCGGCTTCAAGCCCGATGCCTTCGTCCACGCCATCCTGCCGGGCGACGATCCCGAGCGCTGGTCGGTCCTGACCACCGTCGCGTCGGTCGACCGGCTGTCGGCCTGGTGCCTCGCCAAGCTCGGCCAGATCCTGCCCGAAGGCCGCTACCGGCTCGAGGGTCGACAGCCGGGCAAGGCGCTGTTCGGCTGGATGAGCGCGCAATATCGCTTCGACGCCTATAAATCGAACCCGCCGACCAAGGGACCGCGCGTGCTGCTGACCACCGACGTCGCCGCGATCGCGCCGATGGTGGCGGAGATGCGCGGCGTCGCGCTCGTCCGCGACCTCGTCAACACGCCCGCCGCCGACATGGGGCCCGCCGCGATCGAGAAGGCGGCCGAGCGCATCGCCAAGGCGCACGGCGGCAAGCTGACCGTCACCAAGGGCGAGGCGCTCGAACAGGGCTATCCGATGATCCACGCGGTCGGGCGCGCCGCGGCGAAGCATCATGCGCCGCGGCTGATCGAGATCGTCTGGGGCAAGGAAAGCCATCCGCGCGTCGCGCTGGTCGGCAAGGGCATCAGCTTCGACAGCGGCGGGCTCGATATCAAGCCCGCATCGGGGATGCGGCTGATGAAGAAGGACATGGGCGGCGCCGCGCATGTGCTGGCGCTCGCCGAACTGGTGATGGCGAGCGGCCTTCCCGTCCGCCTGCACTGCCTCGTCGCGGCGGCCGAAAATGCGATCTCGTCCGACGCCTTCCGCCCGGGCGATGTGCTCAGGAGCCGGCTCGGCCTGACGGTCGAAATCGGCAACACCGATGCCGAAGGACGCCTCGTGCTCGGCGACGCGCTCGCAAAGGCGGGCGAGGACAAGCCCGAACTGATCGTCGATTTCGCGACGCTGACCGGCGCCGCGCGCGTCGCGCTCGGTCCCGACCTCCCGGCACTGTTCGCCAACGACGACGCGCTGGCCGACGCCTTGCTCGCCAGCGGCAAGGATCGCGACGACCCACTGTGGCGGATGCCGCTGTGGGACGATTATGCCGACCTGCTCGAAACCGACATCGCCGACCTCGGCAATGCGGGCAGCTCGCCCTTTGCCGGGACAATCACCGCGGCGCTGTTCCTCAAGCGCTTCGTCCCCGAGGGCACGCCGTGGGCGCATTTCGACACCTTCGCGTGGCGCCCGTCGGCGAAGCACGGCCGGCCAAAGGGGGGCGCCGCGCTCGGCCTGCGCGCCGCCTGGGCGATGCTGCAGGCGCGCTACGACCGCCGCGGCAAGAGCGAACGACCTTGATAAAGGCGGGATGGCTGGTCTAATGCCGCGCGATTGTCCGCAAGGCGCGGAAAACGGGTTGATTCAGGACGGCAAGTGACGACGGAAAGTAGCGACAATTCAATGCCCAATCGCGTGCGCATGGGACGCCCCGGCGTCGTCGGCGCCGGCCGGGACCGCTTCGGCCTGACGGGCACGTCGCAGTCCTACGACCCGCGCGAGGTCGCCATCCGTCCCGATCTCGCCGACATCGCCGTCGCGGGCCAGCATTTCGCGCCGCACTATGCCGCGCCGATGATGCGCAGCGGCGTGCTGCCCGCCGCGGTGCTGCGCAGCGCACCGTCGCTCGATGCCGACCAGACGAGCGAACTGCTCTTCGGCGAAGGCTTTGCGCTGCTCGATCTCACCGGCGGCTGGGCGTGGGGCTATTCGCTCGCCGATCATTATGTCGGCTATCTGTCCGCCGAGGCGCTCGCCGAGCCGATCGCACCGACGCACCGCGTCCGGGCGATCGAGGCGATGCTGCATTCGGCGCCCGACGCGGCGAGCGGCGGCCCCGCGGTGCTGCCGCGCGGCGCGCTCGTCATGGGCGAGGTCGAGGGCGAATGGCTCGCGACCGCGCACGGCTATCTGCCGCTCGCGGCGCTCGCCGACGTCGATGCGCTGGAAAGCGATCCGGCGGCGGTCGCCGAAGAGATGAAGGGCGCGCCCTATCTGTGGGGCGGGCGCACGATGAAGGGCATCGACTGTTCGGGCCTCGTCCAGCTCGCCTGGGCCAGCGCGGGCATCCAGCTGCCGCGCGACAGCGACCTGCAATTCGCCGCGCTCGGCGCCGACAAGGATATCGCCCCCGCCGATCTGTCGCGCGGCGACCTCGTCTTCTTCCCCGGTCACGTCGGCATCATGGCCGACGGCCAGAATATCATCCACGCCAGCCGCCAGTGGATGGAAGTGCGCGTCGAACCGCTCGCCGAGGTCGCGAAGCGATCGGCCGCCAAGGGCAATGAGGTCCCGGTCAGCGGCTATAAACGACTGCGATAAACCATGACACAGACGGTCTTCATCGACGGCGCGGCGGGAACGACGGGCCTGGAAATCGCCGAGCGGCTCGCCGGGCGCAGCGAATTTTCGCTGATCGCCCTGCCCGATGCCGAACGCAAGGATGCCGCGCGCCGCGCCGAGGCATTGAACGGCGCCGATTTCGTCATCCTCTGCCTGCCCGACGCCGCCGCGATCGAAGCGGTCGCGATGGTGAGCAACCCCGCCGTGCGGATCATCGACGCCTCGACCGCGCACCGCGTCGCGCCCGGCTGGGCCTATGGCTTTCCCGAACTCGACGCGGCGCAGCGCGAGGCGATCGCCGCGTCGAAGCGCGTCAGCAATCCCGGCTGCTATCCGACCGGCTTCCTCGCGCTCGTCGCGCCGCTCGTCGCGGCGGGGATCGTCGCGCGCGATACGCCGCTCAGCGTCAACGCCGTCTCGGGCTATTCGGGCGGCGGCAAGGAGCTGATCGCGCGCTTCGAGGCCGACGAAGATATCGGCTTCCGCAGCTATGGCCTCAATCTCGCGCACAAGCATGTGCCCGAAATGCAGCAGGGCGCCGGGCTGGCGCACCCGCCGCTGTTCGCGCCCGCCGTCGTGCCCGTCTATCGCGGGATGCTCGTCGAGGTGCCGCTGAGCTTCGACACGCCCACCGCCGACGCCGCCTTCGATGCGCTCGCCGCCCATTTCGCCGGATCGCGGCTGGTCAGCGTCGCCCGCGCGGGCGACGAGAGCGAACTGCTGCTCCGCAAGAGCGACGAAGCGACCGACCGGATGGAGCTGATGCTCTACGCCAGCCCCGACGGCCGGCAGCTTCGCCTCGTCGCGCGGCTCGACAATCTGGGCAAGGGCGCAAGCGGCGCCTGCGTCCAGAATCTCAACATCATGGCAGGCTTGCCCGAAACCGCGGGGCTGCGCTGCTGATTTCTTCCCCCTTGATGGGGGAAGGATACGAAGCCTTGCCGCGAAGCGGCTAGGTGAGTTTGATGGGGTGATGGTGCGTCATGGCACCGTCGCATCAGGCCGGGATCGCACCCCCTCCGCTGCGACTAGACAGCAAGCTGCCAAGTCTCGCTGCCTCCCCCATCAAGGGGGAGGGGCACAGCTCAATGAACCGTGTCGAGCGCGACGTCGATCGACAGATAGGTGATCAGCCGCTCGATCTGGCGCCAGCGTGCGAAATGCAGATGGTTGCCGAGCACGCGATATTGCTCGGCGCGCGCAGCGGCGGCGAATCCGGCTTCCTCGCCATGCTCGACGATCAGCGCATGAGCTTCGTCGACCGCGGCGCGGTCCGCAAGAAATGGTGCTGGCAGTTGCATGGAGTTCCCGGTCCGTTGCAGTGATGCCCCTTATAGGCATCCTGCATCACCGCCCCGTTCCCAACCGTGATGAACGGACCGGTAAGGTTAACCGCGCCGCGCCTTTGCTTAACCATCCGGCCGTCCGCTCCGGGAGCGTTTCGCCTCTTTGCCGCCGCGCCCTCGCCGTGTAGAAACGCGCGATGCGCAAGATCCTGAAATATGCCGCCCTCGCCCTGCTCCTCATCCTCGTCGTCGGCGGGATCACCCTTTACATCATGTCGCGGCCCGACGTGGCGCGCTTCTCGACCGCCGAACTCAGCGGCCGCGTGCCGGTGATGGCATCGCAGCGGACCGAGAGTTTCCCGACGATCAACGTGCCCGAGGCGACGACCTGGCCCGCCGGACAGGCGCCGCGCGCCGCGCAGGGGCTGGCGGTCGCGCGCTTTGCGGAGGGGCTCGACCATCCGCGCAGCATCCTCGTCCTGCCCAACGGCGACGTGCTCGTTGCCGAATCGCAGAGCCCACCGCGCAAGGATGGCGGAATTCAGGGCGCCGTCATGAAGAATCTGATGGGCAAGGGCGGCGCGGGCCGCAAGCCGTCGGCCAACCGCATCACCCTGCTCCGCGACGCCGACGGCGACGGCAAGGCCGAGGTGAAGACCGCCTTCATCGCCGGGCTCAACTCGCCCTATGGCATGGCGCTGGTCGGCTCGACCCTCTATGTCGCGAACACCGACGCGCTCCTCGCCTTCCCCTATGTCGAGGGCGAGACGAAGATGAGCGGCAAGCCCGAGAAGATCGTCGATCTGCCCGCCGCGGGCACCAACCGCCACTGGACCAAAAGCCTGATCGCGGCGCCGAACGGCTGGCTCTACATCGGCGTCGGCGCCGACAGCAATATCGGCGAGGCCGGCATGGCCCGCGAGGCGCGCCGCGCCCGCATCTTCGAGGTGCGTCCGGCGCAGAAATATATCCGCACCTTCGCCGCGGGCATCCGCAACCCCGTCGGCCTCGGCTTCCAGCCCGAAAGCGGGCGCCTCTGGACCGTGGTCAACGAACGCGACATGCTCGGTTCCGACCTCGTCCCCGACTATCTCGCCGAAATCGACGA
>PNJO01000075.1 GCA_013821905.1 Sphingopyxis sp.
GGCGACAGCGCCTGCTCGATCCCACCCTACAGCCTGTCGCAGCCTATCGTTGCCGAGATCGAGCGGCAGGCCGACGCGCTCGCGCGCGCGCTGGGCGTCCGCGGGCTGATGAACATCCAGTTCGCGGTCAAGGGCGACGAGGTTTACCTGATCGAGGTCAACCCGCGCGCCAGCCGCACCGTACCCTTCGTGGCGAAGGCCGTAGGTTCGCCGATCGCGAAGATCGCGGCGCGGGTGATGGCGGGCGAGAAGCTCGCCGACCTCCCGAAGATCAACCGCGACATCAAACATGTCGCGGTCAAGGAAGCGGTCTTCCCCTTCGCGCGCTTCCCGGGCACCGATCCTGTCTTGTCGCCGGAGATGAAGTCCACCGGCGAAGTCATGGGAATCGACCGCAATTTCAACCTTGCCTTTGCGAAGGCGCAGCTGGGCGCGGGCGACCGCCTGCCGACCGACGGACGCCTCTTCGTGTCGGTGAAGGACAGCGACAAGCCCCGCATCGTCGAGCCGGTGAAGCGGCTCGCTGGGTGGGGCTGGAAGGTGATCGCGACCGGCGGCACTGCGGATTATCTCGCCGCACAGGGCATCGAGGTCGAGCGCGTCAACAAGGTCGCCGAGGGCCGCCCGCATATCGTCGACCGGATCAAGGACGGCGACGTGCAACTGATCTTCAACACCACCGAAGGTTGGCAGTCGCTGCAGGATTCGCAGTCGATCCGTGCTTCGGCGCTCGCCGCCGACATCGCCTATTATACCACCGCCGCGGGCAGCGATGCCGCGACGCACGCGATCGGGGCGCTGCGCGCGCATAGTCTTGAAGTAAAACCGCTTCAGGACTATTATTGAAGGACCGCTCCACCTCCCGACATTGATGGACACAGCGGCTCAGCCGCCCGGCGCTAAACCGCCGAGGCAGGAATATTGACGAAGGACAACAGGATAATGGCAAGCGTTGAAAAGGTGCCGATGCTGGCAGAGGGCTATGAGAAGCTGACCGCACAGCTGTCCGCGCTCAAGGCCGAGCGACCGCTGATCGTCGATGCGATCGAGGAAGCGCGCGCGCATGGCGACCTGAGCGAAAATGCCGAATATCACGCCGCCAAGGAACGCCAGGGCCAGGTCGAGGCCACCATCGGCGACTTGGAGGACAAGCTTTCGCGCGCGCAGGTCATCGACCCGACGACGCTGTCGGGCGACCGCATCGTGTTCGGTGCGACCGTCACGCTCGCCGACGAGGACGACAAGCCGGTGAAATACCAGATCGTCGGCCAGGCCGAGGCGGACGCCAAGGACGGCAAGATCAGCTATAACTCGCCGCTCGGCCGCGCGCTGATCGGCCGCCGCGTCGACGACGAGATCGAGGTCACCGTGCCCGCGGGCGACAAATATTATCTGGTGACGAAGATCGAATTCGTCTGAGCCGGGGGACGGCCCGATGACGTTGCCGCCCGGGCCGTTCGTCACCGCGCTCGCCGCGGTGCTCGCCGTGTTCCACATCCTGCTCGTGATAACGGGCCTGTGGAGCGACGCGGCCGTGATGGGCGGGTTCATCCCCGCCCGTTTCGGCGCCGGCATGATCGAAAGCGGCCCGATGGTGCCCGCGATCCTGACGCCGTTCACCGCCTTCTTCATCCATTATGATGTGATCGCGCTCGCGTTCAACGCGCTGATCCTGTTGTTCATCGGGCGCCAGCTCGAACAGCCGCTCGGCAAGGCGGCGCTGTCGGCCCTGCTCGTTGCGGGGGCGTTCGGCGGCGCGCTGATGCTGTGGATCGCGCAGCCGCGGCTCGGCATTCCGCTGCTCGGCGCCAATGCGTCGGTCGCGGCGCTGCTCGCGGTGTTCGCGCTGATTTTCAACCGCGGGGAGATGCGCCCGCTCGGACCGATTTCGGGGCCGTGGGTGCGCGTGCTGTGGCTCGGTGCGGCGTGGATCGGGCTGCAATTGCTGATCGGCATCGCGGCCGGCGGTTTTGCGATCCCGACGATCTGGGCGTCGATCGGCGGCTTCCTGACCGGCCTGGCGCTTGCGCGGCCGGTGCTGCGCTGGCGTTTCCGCGGGCGCTAGGCGAGCAAACCGCCCGCGAGCAGCAGCGCGACGCGCACATCGACGCCGCAGCCCCCGGCGCGCTTCCTCGCCACGAAATCCTCGATACCGTCCAGCGGCACGCGGTGGACAATGATATCCTCGCCCGCGACGCCGCCGCCTTCGCCCACTTTGGTGAGCCCCGTCGCGTGGAGCAGGGTGAAGCTTTCGCTGACCATGCCCGGCGAGCTGTAGAATTCGCCGACCGTCCGCCAGTGCGCGGCGTGATAGCCGGTCTCTTCCTCCAGCTCGCGCGCCGCAGCGATTTCGGGCGCTTCGCCGGCCGCCTCGTCGCCGACGAGGCCCGCGGGCAGTTCGAGGCAATTCACCTTCAGCGGCACGCGATATTGTTCGACGAGGATGACGTGGCGTCCGTCGGAAGCGTCGTCGATCGCGAGGATCACCGCCGCGTGGATGCCGCGCGAGCGCGAGACATATTCCCAGCTGCCCTGCTGTCGGACCGTGATGAAGCGGCCTTCCCAGCGCGTTTCGACCGGCATGTCGGGGGCGGGGCGGGACATGGTTTCTCCTGTCGTCATTGCGAGCGAAGCGAAGCAATCCAGGACGGTTTGCGCGGGCTCTGGATTGCCACGGGCCTTCGGCCCTCGCAATGACGAAGGAATTACAGCTCGATGAGCCGGTCGGGCAGTTCGTTCGGATTTTCGCTGCCGCGCGGGAAATGCTCGGCGAGCACGACGCCCATCCGGCGCACCGCCTCCGCCATGCCCTCGCCGGGCTGGCCCGCGCGCACGCGGTCGATCAGCGCCGCCATGGCGTCGCCCCAGACCTCGGGCGAGACTTTCGCCGCGATCGCCTCGTCGGCGACGATGTCGGCGCGATGCTCGTTGAGGCTGAGATAAAGGAGCACGCCGGTGCGGCCGAGCGTCTTCGCCTCGGTGCCGACCTTGAACAGGTCGATAGCGCGCGCGCGGACGCGGCCCGCCAGAATCGCGCGCGGGGTCAGCCACAGGCGCAGCGGACGCCACAGCAGGATCAGCCACATGCCGATCCATTTGAGCGCGCCGATTGCAATCACCGTTCCAAGCCATTGATTGGATGTCAGCTCGTGCCCCCAGCCGCCGGTCAGCCGGTCGTAGAAGCTGCGGTAGAAATCGGGAAACAGCGCGATCACCGACATCGCGAGGAAGGCGATGACGCTGGCCCAGACGAGCGCGATATCGTCATAATCGTTCGACTGCGCCGCGACGACGGTGACGATCTCGCCGCTCGTGTGCAGCTCGGCCTCGGCGATTGCCGCGGTGACGATAGCGTGGTCGGCTTCGGTCACATGGCTGACTTTGCGTGGCATCTTTGCGCTCCCCCTTACCAGCCGCCCGAGGCGCCGCCGCCGCCGAAGCTGCCGCCGCCGCCCGAAAAGCCGCCGCCACCGCCCCAACTCGACCCGCCGCCGCCCCAGGAGCCGCCGCCGCCCCACGACGATCCGCCGCTGCCGCCGCCCCAGTCGTCGTCGCCCCAGATGATGATCGGTGCGCCCCACGGGCTGTTCTTGCGCCGCCGTTTCTTGCCGCGCCGGCCGATGCTCATGAGAATCGGCAGGATGAAGAAGAAAAAGATGATGAAGCCGACGAAGATCAGCCCGCCGATATCGCCGTCGTCGGCGCGGTCGCGCTCGGCCTTGTCGGCGGCGGCGGCGCGCGCGGCGGCTTCCTCGGGAGGAAGCTGGATCTGCTGCGCGATGGCGTTGACGCCGGCCTGGATACCGCCGGGCAGGTCGCCCGCCTTGAATTTCGGCGTCACGTCGTCGCGGATGATGCGGCCCGACAGTGCGTCGGTGAGCACGGGTTCGAGGCCGTAGCCCACGGCGATGTGCATCCGCCGTTCGTTGGGGGCGATCAGGAAGACGACGCCATCGTCCTTTTCCTTGTCGCCGATCTGCCATTCGCGGCCGAGCCGATAGCCATAGTCGGCGATGTCATAGCCTTCGAGGTCGTTTACCGTCGCGACGACGAACTGGTGGCCGGTGGTCTTTTCAACCTGTTCGAGCTGGATGTTGAGGTCGGCTTCCTCGGCGGCGGGAATGATGTCGGCCTGATCGACGACGCGGCCGGTCAGCTTGGGAAAGCTCTGCGCGGCCGCGGGCGTCGCGAGCAGCGAGAGGCCCAGCGCCCAGCCGAGCAGGATCGCCTTCATCGTGCTTCTCCTGTTTGCACCGCGATCGCGTCTATGCCGGTCGACAGGCCGCCCGCATAGTCGAGCGATTTGAAGTGCGAGGTCATCTGGTTGATCACGTCCTTCGCTTCCTCGTTGGTCAGCATCGCTTCCATTCCGGTGCCGGTCGAAATGCGGGCGCGGCGGTCGGTGGGCGCGACGAGGATCAATATCCCGTCATTCCGGTCCTTGTCCCCGGTACCCCAGCGATTGCCGAGGCAATCGCCGAAGGTGCCGACATCGATGCCGTTCAGCGCAGGCGTCGTCGCGACGACTATCTGGTGCTTCGTCCGCTGCTCGTAGCGAGCGAGGCGCTCCGTCAGCCGCGTTTCTTCCGCTCCGGTCAGGATGCCCGCAGCGTCGGTCACATAACCCGCCAGCGCCATCGGCGGTACGCCGGTGCAGGCGGCGGGCTCCTGCGCGGCGACAGCCTCCGGCGCCTGTTTGCAGCCGCCCGCGATCAACAGGATCGCGAGCGGCGCAACAAGGGCGGCCTGGCGCACGGCCTTACTGGCCGAAATCGACCTTGGGCGCGACGTTCGCGTTGGGGCTGATCGCCTTGTACGGCGTCATCGGCTGCGCGCCATGGACGATCTTGGCGCCGATGATGTCGGGGAAGGTGCGGATCGTCGTGTTATAGTCCTGCACCGCGCCATTATAGTCCTGCACGGCGATGTTGATCCGGTTTTCGGTGCCTTCGAGCTGGGTCATCAGGTCGGCGAAGCGCGCCTGGCTCTTGAGATCGGGATATTGTTCGACGGTCACGAGCAGGCGACCGAGCGCGCTCGACACATTGCCCTGCGCCTGCTGGAATGCCTGCACCTTGGCGGGGTCGTTCAGATCGTCGGTGGTCAGCTTGACCTGCGTCGCCGAGGCCCGCGCCTGAATCACGCCTTCCAGCGTCGACTGTTCGATTTTCGCCGCGCCCTTGGCGGTTTCGACCAGATTGGGGATCAGGTCCGCGCGGCGCTGATAGGCGGCTTCGACATTCGCCCATTTCGCCTTCGCCGCTTCCTCCTTGGTGGGGACGCTGTTGATGCCGCAGGCGGACAGGCTCATCGCGGCAACGGGCAGGATCAGCCATCGGGCGGAACGCAAGGTCATGGTCGCAAAACTCCCTCCGCGCGGCACGGCGCCGCGCCAACTGTCTTGATATAGTAAGACGCCGACGCGGCTGCAATGCCGATCCATCCGCGGCGATTGACGCGGGGGAAGCGCTCATGCAGTCTGCCGGCACCGGATCCGCGACAAGGGGGTTGTTTTATGCTGAAAGATTTCAAGGCGTTCCTGAACCAGGGCAATGTGATGGGCCTTGCGGTCGGCGTCATCATCGGCGGCGCCTTCGGCAAGATCGTTTCGTCGCTGACCGACGATGTGCTGATGCCCTTCATCGGCTGGCTGACGGGTGGCGGCGTCGATTTCACGAACAAATATCTCATTCTGTCGGGCGGCGAAAAGGTCACCGAGGGCATGACGCTGGCGGCAGCAAAGGCGGCGGGCGCGAACGTCATGGCGCTGGGCAGTTTCGTCACCGCGATCATCAATTTCGTCCTGCTCGCCTTCGTCGTCTTCATCCTCGTGCGTCAGGCGAGCAAGGTCATCGCAATGCCCGACGCAGGGCCGACGCAGGTCGATCTGCTCACCGAAATCCGCGACGAATTGCGCAAGAAATAGCGCGCCCGAACCCGTTTCGGGACGAAAGACCCGCCTGCGCCCTTTCCAAGCGCGGGCGGGTTTCCTATATGGGTTATGCCGGTTTCGGCCGGCTATGAGGATAAATGGTGTCGTGGAATAGACACAGCGGACCCGGGGGCAGTACCCGGCGGCTCCACCACAAACCCGTTCTTCTTATGGAATGCGCGGGCTTCTGACGGGGCCGAACCAGGATCGACGTGTGTTCAAAGACGATGTTTTCTTCCGGGCTGAGTAACCCGTTCAAGGCTCAAAACTATAAGTGCTAACGACAACGAAGCACTCGCTCTTGCTGCCTAACCGATAAGCCTCACGGCCTAAGGTTAGACAAATAGAACGCGGTTCGGACCGAACCGGGCAACAGAATCGGATACCAGCGGCTGGGGACGAGCCGGGCAACAGAATCGTCCCACCTTCCCCAAAATCCCGATGCACATCGTCGCCCCTGCCTTCGCAGGGACGACGGGCGTGATTCAATGCTTGCTCTCGCACTGGCCGTGATCGCCAAGCGCCTCGATCACGCGGCAATCGCCCGCGAGGCCGCCGCGGCAGCGGCCAACGATGCGCGTGAGTTCGTCGCGCAGCAATGTCAGTTGCGCGATCTTTTCCTCGACCTGGGCCAGATGGCGCGTCGCGATGCGGTCGGCATCGGCGCAATCGCGTTCGGGATGGTCGGACAGGTCGAGCAGCGAACGGATTTCCTCGATCGTGAAGCCGAGCTCGCGCGAATGGCGCACGAAGGCGAGCCGCGCGCGGTGTGCGCCATCATAGTTGCGGTAATTGGCATCGGTGCGCAGAGGCGCGGGCAACAGGCCGATCCGCTCATAATAGCGGATGGTTTCGATATTGGTGCCGGTGGCACGCGACAGCTCGCCGATTTTCATCGCTTGACCCTGTAGTTGATACAGGGTGCATATAGGAAGCCGACTCGAAGAGCCAAGGGCTCGGCGACGAAGGAGGTTTCGGCGATGGCCGATCAATGTTGTGCGGGCAAAAGCGGCAAGACGGCGCTGAACGATCCCCGGTGGCGGCGCGTGCTGTGGATCGCGTTGCTGATCAATGCCGCGATGTTCGGGGTCGAGATCGTCGCGGGCGTCGTAGCGGATTCGCGCGCGTTGCAGGCCGACGCGCTCGATTTTCTGGGCGATGCCGCCAATTATGCGATCAGCCTGGGCGTCGCGGGCATGGCACTCGCGTGGCGGGCCCGCGCCGCGCTGCTCAAGGCAGCGACGATGCTGACCTTCGGCCTCTATGTGTTCGGATCGACCTTGTGGGGTTTCCTCGCCGGATCAGCGCCGCATGCCGAGACAATGGGGATCATCGGCGGCCTGGCGCTCGCGGCGAACGTGATCGTTGCGCTGATGCTCTATCGTTATCGCACGGGCGACGCCAACATGCGGTCGGTGTGGATCTGCTCGCGCAACGACGCGATCGGGAACCTCGCGGTGCTCGCCGCTGCGCTTGGCGTATTCGGGACCGGGCAGGGCTGGCCCGATCTGGTCGTCGCCGGGATCATGGCGGGGCTGGCGATCTGGGGCAGCGCCGACGTGTTCCGCCATGCGCGCGGCGATCTGGCGGAGGTCGCGGCGGGCCACGCCTAGAGGGTGGCGGTTGCCGCCATGATCTGGCGCCCGTCGGCAGCGAAGGCGCCGAGTTCGCCCGCATCGCCCGATCCGCGCAGGACGAGGTGCAGGTCCTCGCCGCAAATCGCGGGCGAGGTGCCGCGAAAGTCGAAGCACCGCACCGCATTATCGCCGAAATGCCGCTGCGCCAGATCGAGGAGCAGCGTGGCGGTGAGCGGGCCATGGACGACGAGGCCGCGGTAGCCCTCTTCGCGGGTCGCATAGGGCAGATCATAGTGGATGCGGTGGCTGTTGAAGGTCAGCGCCGAGTAGCGGAACAGCAGTGCCTCCGACGGGACGAGTATGCGGTGCGCGTCCCAGCCCGACGGGTCGAAACCGCCATCGCCCGGCGGCGGCGGGGCGGGCGGCGCTCCGGCGGGGGCGGGTTCGCGGAAGACGATCGACTGCGTCTCGCGGATCGCGAGTTCACCGTCGCCGTGCGTTTCGTGCGCGACCTCGGCGAAGACGAGCTTGCCGCTGCCGCCCTGCTTTTCGGTGATCGAGACGACGCGCGAGCGGCGCATTACCGACTGGCCGGGGCGTAGCGGCGCGATAAATTCGACCTTGCTCGCCGCCCACATGCGGCGCGGCAGGGGGATGGGGGGCAGGAAGCTGTTGTCGCTGTCCTCGCGCACCGGATGACCGTCGGCGCCGAGAATCGCGGTCGGTGCGTCGGGAAGGCAGAGGCACCAGTGATAGGCCTGCGGGACGCTGCCGTCGGCGGGGGCGGCGCGGTCGAGCGTCGCGAGCCAGCGGTTGACCGCGGCGGGATCGACATGGTCGCGGCGGAGATCCTCGCGGCCGATCCATGCGCTCCACTCGCTCATCAATTGCGTCCTCCGGTCAGCCCGCGCGCGATCACCTGCGCCTGAATCTCCGCCGCGCCCTCGAAGATGTTGAGGATGCGCGCGTCGCAGAGGACGCGGCTGATCTCATATTCGAGCGCATAGCCGTTGCCGCCGTGGATCTGCAGCGCGGCGTCGGCGTTCGACCAGGCGGCGCGCGCGCCGAGCAGCTTCGCCATGCCGGCCTCGATATCGCAGCGCTTGCCCGAATCCTTGGCGCGCGCGGCGGCGTAGCTCAGCTCGCGCGCCATCACGAAATCGACGAGGCTCATCGCGAGCTTGTCCGATACGCGCGGGAAATGGACGATCGCCTTGCCGAACTGCCTGCGGGTCAGAGCATAGTCGAGCCCGAGTTCGAGCGCGCGGCGCGCAACGCCGACGGCGCGCGCGGCGGTCTGGATGCGGGCACCCTCGAAGGTGCGCATCAACTGCTTGAAGCCCTGGCCTTCCTCACCGCCGAGAAGCGCGTCGGCGGGTGCCGTAAGCCCCTCGAATTGCAGCGCATATTCGCGCATCCCGCGATAGCCGAGCACCTCGATCTCGCTGCCGGTCATCCCGTCGGCGGGGAAAGGATCGGTCTCGGTCCCGCGCGGCTTGGGGACGAGCAGCATCGAGAGGCCCGCATAGCCCTTTGCGTCCGGCACCGTGCGCGCGAGCAAGGTCATCAGGTCGGAGCGTGCGGCGTGGGTGATCCAGTTTTTCGCGCCGTCGATGATCCAATGGTCGCTCTCGCGGCGCGCTCGGGTCTGGAGCGAACCGAGGTTGGAGCCGACATCGGGCTCGGTAAAGACCGCGGTGGGCAGGATTTCACCGCTCGCAATTTTCGGCAGCCATTCGGCTTTTTGTGCCTCGGTGCCGCCTTGGGCGATCAACTCGCCCGCGATTTCGGAGCGCGTACCGAGCGAGCCGGTGCCGATCCAGCCGCGCGACAATTCCTCGGTGACGATGCACATGACGAGCTTGCCGAGGCCGAGGCCGCCATATTGCTCGGGAATGCAGACGCCAAAGGTTCCGAGATCGGCCATCGCCTGAACCGTCGCATCGGGGATCAGCGCGTTGGCGAGATGCCACCCGTGCGCGTAGGGGATGATCGCTGCGTCAGTGAAGCGGCGGTACTGGTCGCGGATCGCATCGAGATCGGCGTCGTGCAGCGCCTCGCTGGGCCAATGGCCCTCGGCGAGCGCGGCGGCGACCTCGGCGCGGGCGGTGGCGTGGTCGACGTCGAGCAAGTCCGTGCAGGCTTTGGCAAGCACGCGTGCGGCTGCGCCGAGGCCGAGGTCGGCGGGGCGGAAAATCTCGTTCTGTCCCATCGGCAGGCCGCCGGTGAGCTGGCCGATGCTCTCGGCGAAAGCGAGGGTGGCGATTTTGGCGTCGAGGGGGTTCGAGTCCCGGCCGGCCTCGTACCAGTCGAGCGTTGCCTCGAGCGCCGCGACCGTCGTCGCGACCCACGCAAAGCCATGCGCCGCGCGCTGCTCGCTGTCGATCGGATTAGCGGCCAGCCGCTGGCTGAGCGCTATTTGCGCCGCACCGCGGTAGGCCTGTGTGGCAGCGAGCGCGTTATTCAGAACGATGTGCATCGTCAGAGCTTGCCCTCTTTTCCATCGTCACCCCGGACTTGATCCGGGGTCCCGCTCAGCGACGTGGAAAAGCGGGACCCCGGATCAAGTCCGGGGTGACGAGGAAGGGGCGCTTGGTTCATTCTGGCTGCCTGATGCCTATCGTTCTCCGGCGCCTCACGCTGCGCGCTCGAAGATCGCGGCGATGCCCTGGCCGCCACCGATGCACATGGTTTCAAGCCCGTAGCGGCCGTCCCTGCGAACGAGTTCGCGCGTCAGATTGGCAAGGATGCGCCCGCCGGTCGCGCCGATCGGGTGGCCGAGCGAGATGCCCGAGCCGTTGACGTTCAGAATCTCGTTCCGGCTGTCGTCGTCGCTCCATCCCCAGCCCTTGAGCACCGCGAGCACCTGCGGCGCGAAGGCTTCGTTGAGTTCGACGAGGTCGATGTCGCCCCAGCCGAGCCCATTGCGCGCGAAGAGGCGTTCGACTGCGGGAACTGGGCCGATTCCCATGCGGCTGGGGTCACAGCCTGCGGCGGCCGAGCTATGGTACCATGCAATTGGCTCGAGCCCGAGTTCGTCGAGCTTGTCCTCGGCGACGACGAGGCACGCAGCGGCGGCGTCATTCTGCTGGCTCGCATTGCCCGCGGTGACGACGCCGCCTTCGAGCGCCTTGAGTTTGCCGAGCGATTCCATCGTGGCATCGGCGCGGTAGCCTTCGTCATGCGCGAAGACGATGGGGTCGCCCTTCTTCTGCGGCACCGATACGGGGACCAGTTCGTCGTCGAACAGGCCGTTTGCCCAGGCGGCCGCCGCGCGCTGGTGGCTGCGCACGGCATAGGCGTCGCACGCTTCGCGGCTGATATCATAATCCTTGGCGAGATTTTCGGCGGTCTCGATCATGCCGGTGATGACGCCGAAGCGCTCGACCGGCTGCGACATGACGCGGCCGCGCGTCAGCCGGTCGTGGAGGGTGAGGTTGCCCGCGCGGATGCCCTTGCGGATGTCGGTGCTGTAATGCTCGACGTTCGACATCGATTCGACGCCGCCCGCGACGACGACGTCGGACATGCCGGTCTGGACCATCATCGCGGCGTTGACGACCGCCTGCAGCCCCGACCCGCAGCGGCGGTCGAGCTGGTAGCCCGGCACCTCGAGCGGCAGGCCCGCGGCGAGCCACGACCAGTGGCCGATGCTCGGCGCCTCGCCATTGCCGTATCCTTGCGAAAAGACGACGTCGTCGACGCGCGCGGGGTCGATTTTCGTGCGCTCGACGAGTGCTTTCAGGATGACGGCGCCCAGCTCTCCGGCGGTGATTGACGAGAGCGAGCCGCCGAACTTGCCGACGGCGGTGCGGATCGGGGCGACGATGGCGGCGCGGCGAAGGGTCATTTCGGGTCTCCGGTTTGGGCGGCGTAGTTCTTATGGGGGCGAATTGTTCTGTTCTTCATCTTGCCGTTTGTGCTCCCCGGCGAAAGCCGGGGCCCAGGGGTTTCGAACGCAAGGGTTGCGCATGAGCGCCGTGGGCCCCGGCTTTCGCCGGGGAGCACAGAAGCGAGTATAGGGAACAGCTCAGGCGACACCGACGATGCCGGCATCAATCAGGCGGGCGATCTCGCCCGAGGAAAGCGAAAGGCGGGCGGCGAGTATTTCTTCGCTGTGCTGGCCGTTCAGCGGCGCAGGGCGCGGCGGTTCGCGTTCCGCCTGCGGGATGGTCGAAAAGGCGCCCGCGGCGGGGTAGGCGAAGCCGCTGGGGTTGGCGGCGCTGCCGAAAATCGGATTGTCCGCCACGAGCGCCGGGTCGTTCACCGCGTCGAGCACCGTGCGATAGGGCGAATGGACGATCCCGCCCGCATCGAAGGCCGCGGCGAGGTCGGCATGGTCGCGTGCGCCGATCGCCTGTTCGAACAGCGGATAGAGCGCGTCGCGGTGGGTGAAGCGGAGGCCGTCGTCCTTGGCGAAGGACACACCGCGCGACGCTTCGATGCCTGCAATGGCATCGCCGAGGTTCAGCGCGGCAATCAGGTTCGCCCACTGGCGCGGGGTGACGACGACGATCATCGTCCGCCGTCCGTCGCGCGTCACGAAGTCGCGGCCGAACAGGCCATAGACGGCGTTGCCGAGCCGCGGGCGGTTCGCGCCCGAATAGAGCACTTCGGCGATACCGCCGAGATTGGCGACGGTGCCGATCGCGACGTCCGACAGGGGGATGCGGACCTCGCCGCCTTCGCCGCTGACGCTGCGCCGCTGGATCGCGGCGAGCAGCGCGAAGGCGGCATAGGCGCCGGTGAGCAGATCCCATGCGGGCAGCACATGATTGACCGGCTCTGGCCCCGCGCCGGTGAGCATCGGATAACCGACGCTGTTGTTCACCGTATAATCGAGCGCGGGCGAGCCGTC
Source organism: Sphingopyxis sp. (assembly GCA_013821905.1). GTDB lineage: Bacteria > Pseudomonadota > Alphaproteobacteria > Sphingomonadales > Sphingomonadaceae > Sphingopyxis. Next base: position 12,368 of record PNJO01000075.1, read on the forward strand.
GGCCCAGCCCATCACGCGCACGGTGATCAGGTCGGGGCGGCCTTCTGCCAGCCTGTCGTGCGAGAGGAAGCCGTCGACGGGGAAGTTGGTGATGAACTGGCCTGTCGCGCGCACCAGCTCCTGCAGCAGCTCGCGCCCCTCGGGCCGGCCGAGATCGAGCGCGACCGATTTTTTCGCGCGGTTGAGATTTTCCCAATAGAGCGAGTTGTTCTCGGCCGTCACCGGCCAGCGCCGGAAATCGGGGCCGCCGCCGATCTGGTCGACGCGGATGACTTCGGCGCCGAACTGCGCGAGGTAGAGCCCGGCGGTGGGCGAGGCGACGAAGGACGACGCCTCGATCACCGGCAGGCCGGCGAGGAGGTTATACACTTCCGCCACTCCCCAATTCCGTCATCCCGGCGAAGGCCGGGATC
>PNJO01000076.1 GCA_013821905.1 Sphingopyxis sp.
TGGCGAATGACGTCGTCCGTTTTTCGCCCTCCGGGGAAGGGGGCTTCACTCTGCTCGAAATGCTCGTTGCGCTCAGCATCATCAGCATCGCCGCGCTGACCCTGGTCAGGCTCGACGCCTATGCGGTGCGCACTGCGGGCGACCTCGACGAAAGCACGATGGCGGGAGTGGTCGCGCAGAACCGTGCGGTCGAGCTGTGGACCGACCCCGCGCCGCCGACGATCGGCAACAGCGCGATCGGCGTCGCCAACGCGGGCCGCAACTGGCGGATCGAACAGCGTGTGGCGAAGACCGCCGACGACAGCCTGCTGCGCATCGACCTGCTCGTGCGCCCGGAAAGCGGGCGCGGGCAGGCGGCGCTCACCATCATCCGGCCGTCACGATGAGGAGGGGGATTTTCCTGCCGTGTTCCCGGGCGAAAGCCGGGGTCCAGAGCGGAATGAAGCGACGTTCCATATGGGCTCCAGAGGCCGTGTCCGGAGCCACGTGCCGCCGGACATCATCCGCCGGCGCGCGCTGTCCTCACGGCCAGCGCGGCTTCACGCTCGTCGAGATGCTCGTCGCGCTGTCGATCTTCGCCGCGATCGCCGCGATGGGCGTCACCCTGCTGCGCAGCAGTATCGATACGCAGGATGCGGTGCAGGGCCGGCTGAAGACGATGGGGGGCATCAACCGCCTGCGCGCCGTGATGGCGAACGATCTGGCGCAGGCGCTGCCGCGCCCGACGCGCGGCCCGGCGGGCGAGGGCATCCCGGCCTTTGTCGGCTCGTCGACCGGATTCGCTTTCGTCCACGGCGGCGCGGCGGCGCTCGACGGCAGCCCGCGGCCCAATATCGAGCGCGTCGCTTATGCGCTGGCCGCCGGAGAATGGCGCCGGGCGGTCCAGCCGATGCTCGACGGCAGCCCGCTCGGCGAAGGCGACCGGCTTGTCGGTGAGGTCGGCGGCGTCGCCGTCCGCTACCGCGACGATACCGGCAACTGGGCCGAAAGCTGGACCTCCGAACCGGGCGACCGGTTGCCGCGCGCGGTCGAGGTTCGGCTGACGCGGACCGGCCGCGAGCCGCTGACGATGCTGTTCCTGACCGCGCCCGCGCGGCCTGCGCCGCCCGTCGCCGGGGTTCCGGCGCGATGAGGCGCGCGCGCAAGGATGAACTCGGCGCGGCATTGCTCACCGTCCTGCTGCTCGTCGCGGTGATGGCGGTGATCGCGGCGACCGCGCTCGACCGGCTGACGCTCGCAACGCGCATCGCGGGCAGCGCCGCGACGGTCGACCAGGGACGCGCCTATACCTTCGCGGCAGAGGAAATCGCACTGCGCCGCGTCGCCGATCTGGTCGGCCGCGATCCCGCCAAGCTGACGCTCGCGGGCGGCTGGCTCGGCCGCGACTTCACCTTGCCGCTACCCGGCGGCGAGGGGCGGGCGCGGCTCGGCGACGCGAACAATTGCTTCAACCTCAACAGCCTTGTCGCCGAAACCGCGCCGGGGCGGCTCAGCCAGCGATCGGGATCTATGGCGCAATTCGGCCAGCTGATGACTCTGCTCGGGATCGATCCCGGCGTCGCCAAATCGATCGCGGGTGCCGCCGCCGACTGGATCGACAGCGACAGCAACGATGGCCCGCTCGGCGCCGAGGACGGCGTCTATCGCTCGATGCCGGGGGCCTATCTGGCCGCCAACCGCAAGATGGCGGACGTCAGCGAATTGCGCGCGGTGCGCGGCGTGACGCCGAAAATCTATGCGCAGCTCAAACCCTGGGTCTGCGTGCTGCCGGTGACCGAGCCGGTGCGCCTCAACGTCAACACGCTGCTGCCCGAACAGGCACCGCTGATCGCGATGCTGCTGCCCGGCGAAATGACGCTCGCCGATGCGCGGGCAGCGCTGGCGGCACGGCCCGCGGGCGGCTATGGCAGCAGCGTGCGATTCTGGGAGGCGCGGGCGCTCGAGCGGTTCGATCCGCCGACCGACGTCGCCGAACAGGCCGGAGTGAACAGCCGCTGGCTGTCGCTGACGACGAATGTGACGATGGGGGACGGGTTCTTGACGGCAGTTTCGCTCATCGACGCCAACGGCGGGGCACCGGCCGCGGGACAGGCGCCGCCGATGATCATCCGCCGCGACTGGGGCGATACCGACTGACATGAGCCGCATTTTCGTTCTCTGGCTGCCCCCCGTGGCCGCGCTTGCCGATGGGGAAGCCGTTCGCCCCGCCTGGCTGCGCGTCGACAATGGCGTGATCGTCGATTCGGGGCAGGACGACGGTTGGGCCGACGCGTGGGAGCGCCCGGCGGAGGGGGAGGCCGGCGACCGGCTGATCGCGCTCGCGCCCGCCGCCGACGTGCCGCTGCGCTGGCGTCATTATCCCGATGCGGCGCAGGCGCAGGCGGCCGCCATTGCGCGCGTCGACACGCTGCGCGACAGTCTGGGCGACGCGTCGGCGCTGCATGTCGTCACCGGCCGGCCCGCCGAGGCGGGGCAGGCGGTTCCGGTCGCGGTGACCACGCATGCCGCGATGACCGCGTGGACCGACTGGCTGACAGCAAATGATCTGGCTCCGGCGGCGATCCTTCCCGCGGCGGCTCTCGTGCCGCCGCCCGAACCCGAAACATTGTGGACCGCCGAAGTCGGGGGCGAACAGATCGTGCGCGGCGCCGATCGTGCCTGGCTGTCCGATCCCGAGCTCGATCCGCTGATCGCGGACGGCCGGACGATCGCGCCGCTCGATCCCGACCGGATGCGCGAGGCGCTGCTGCTCTCGCTGTTGACGCCGCCGCTCGATCTGCTCAGCGGCGGGTGGAAGCCGAAGCGGAGCTGGTCGGTCGACCCCGCGATGCTGCGGCTCGCGAAACGCCTGTTCGTGGCGCTGGTCGCGGTAAGCATCGCGGTTCCGCTGGTTTATGCGGTCCGGCTGATATCCGACACCGGCCGCGCCGACGAAGCGACGGTCGCGATGGCGAAAAAGGCCGGCGTGACCGCGTCCGACGCCGAAGCCGCCGAGGCCGATCTCGACCGGCGGCTTGCTGCGGCGGGCGGCGGCCCGCTCGCTTTCTCGGTCCCGGCGTCGGCGCTTTACGACGCGATGAACGACGCCCCCGGCGTATCGCTGAAAAGCCTGTCGCACCGCACCGACGGGACGCTGACGACAACCCTCGCGGCACCGCGCGTCGAGGATATCAACCAGGTGCTGCTGGCGCTCCAGGCGCGCGGTTATCGCGTCACCGCGCAGCCGAGCGCGGGCGCCGACGGCCAGCAGATGGCCAATATCACGATCCGGGCGGTGCCATGATGGAGCGCGTGCAAAACTGGTGGGCGGGATTGTCGCAGCGCGAGCGCTGGCTGGTCGGCATCGCGGGCGTGCTGGCGCTCGGTGTGCTGCTGTGGGCGCTCGGGCGCCCTGCCTATGCCGCCTTCGCCGATCTGGAAAATCGCCATGCCGCTGCGATCGAGCGCGAGGGACGCGTCAAGGCGAAGGTGCAATTGCTTGCGCAGCGTCCCGCCAAATCGGTCGCGGCGGCGGTCGATGCCGTCGCGATCGACCAATATCTTGCGCAATCGGCGGGCGAGATCGGGCTGACGCTCGACCGCAACGAGGCGCGCGGGAGCGGGCAGGCGACGATCGCGATCGCCACCGCCAAGGCGCCGGTGCTGACCGACTGGCTCGCGAGCCTCGAAGGGCAGGGCTTCGTCGTCGACCAACTGACGATCACCCCCGCCGCCGACGGCACGGTCGGCATGACCGCCGAACTCAGGAAGGGCGGCCAATGACGCGCGACAAAAAGCGCTGGATCATCATCGCCGCATTGCTCGCGCTGGTGCTCATCATCGCGACCTTCCCGATGCGGCTCGCTTTGTCCTGGTCGGGCGCCGCCGATGCCGGGGTCACCGCGCGCGAAATTCGCGGATCGGTGTGGGCGGGCGAGTTGGTCGATGCGCGGCTCGGCGCGCTGCCGCTCGGGACGGTGCAGGCCAGCCTGTCGCCGCTGGCGTTGCTCACGGGCCGTACCGAACTTGCCTTTTCGCGCAGCGACGCCCGGCTCGGGGCGCTCGCCGGGCGGCTCCACGGCGGCGGCGCGCGCGGTGTGTCCGACGTCAACGGGGTCGCGACGCTGGCGGGCGGGCTCGGGCTGATCCCGATCGACACGATCCGCTTCGAGGGCGCGACGGTGCGTTTCGACGGCGAGGGGAAATGCACCGCGGCTTCGGGGCGGGTGCAGCTGTCGGTCGCCGCGCCGATTGCGGGGCTCGACCTGTCGCGCGGACTGTCGGGGCCGCTCGCCTGTGCGAACGGGCGCGCGCAGGCGGCGCTGGCGAGCCAGTCGGGCATGGAACGGCTGACTTTGTCGTTCGATGGCAGCGGCGCGTACCGCGCGCAATTCGCGATCAACGTCGACCGCGATCCGGCAATGGCCGCGGCGCTGTCGGCGCTGGGGTTCAAGGCCGGATCGGACGGCTTCGTGCTGGCGACCACGGGTCGCTTCTGACGTGCCCGTCGTCGACGCCTTGCCCTTCGGCACGGGCGTCGCGCTGGCTGCGCTGCTCGGGCTGATCTTCGGCAGTTTCATCGCGACGCTGGTGCTGCGCTGGCCCGCGGGACGCTCGGTGCTCGGGCGATCGCGGTGCGATGGGTGCGACCGCGTGCTGGCGCCGTGGGAAATGCTGCCCCTGCTTTCGGCCTTGTTCTCACGCGGGCGTTGCCGGACCTGCGGCGCGCCGATCGATCGCTTTCATGGCCGTGTCGAGCTGGCCTCGGGGGCTATCGGCGCGTTCGCGCTGGCGCTGATGCCGGGGACGGCGGGCTGGCTCTGGGCACTGTTCGGCTGGCTGCTGCTGCCGCTCATACTGCTCGATGCGCGTCATTTCTGGCTTCCCGACCGGCTGAATCTTCTGCTCGGCGCGGTCGGCCTGCTGCTCGCGGGGCCGCTGCTCGGCACGACGCTGCTCGACCGCTGGATCGGGGCGCTCGTCGGCGGGGGACTGCTCGCGCTGGTCGCCTGGGCCTATCGCCGCAGTCGCGGCGTCGAGGGCATGGGCGGCGGCGATCCCAAGCTCGTCGCGGCGGTCGGCGCCTGGCTCGGCTGGCAGGCGCTGCCGCTGATGCTGCTGACCGCCAGCCTGGGCGGAATCGTCTGGGCGTTTGCCGCCCGGCAAAAAGGGGACCGGCCGCTGTCCGGGCGGCGGGTCCCCTTCGGCGTCTTCATCGGCACCGCAGCCTTTGCCGCGGCGCCGCTGTGGCCGCTGATCAGCGGCCGATGACGACCGTCACCGCGCGGCGGTTCTGCGCCCAGGCTTCCTCGTTCGAACCGAGCGCCGCGGGGCGTTCCTTGCCATAGCTGATGACGTTGATCCGCGACGGATCGACGCCGAGCGAAGCGAGATAGTTTTTCGCGGCATTGGCGCGGCGCTCGCCGAGCGCGATATTATAGTCGCGGGTGCCGCGTTCGTCGGCGTGACCTTCGAGCGTGACGCGCACCGCGGGGTTGCGCGCCAGCCACTGCGACTGGCTCTGCAGCGTCGCCTGATCCTGCGCATCGACATTATACTGGTCGAAATCGAAGAAGATGCGGTCCGACGCCACGCTGGCGACGAAATCCTCCTGCGAGCCCGGAACGACGCCGGTGCCGGTGCCCGCGTCGGTATCGGTGCCCGTGCCTTCGGGGGCGGGGGGAAGCTGCTCGGGCGCCTTCTTTGCGCACGCGCCAACAGCAAGCATGGTGATCGCCGCAATCATCGCGGTGGTTTTGCGTATCGTCATGTCTTCTGTCCTTTTCTGTTGCAATCAAGTCATGGTGGGGCGGGAGTGGAGCGGGCCTGCAATATGGCGATTCAATCCCGCGGATATCCTTTGGTTCCGTCGCCTCACGGCTGCACCGGACCCCAGCTCGGGTCCGACCCGTCCTGCGGGGTGGGCAGGCGGCGCAGGTTCACCCCGGTCAGATCGACCTGCCACAGGCTCGACTTGCCCTCGCGGCCGGGCGAGGTGCGGAAGAACTGGATGACGCGGCCGTTCGGCGACCAGGTCGGCGCCTCGTCCTGCCAGCTGTTGGTGAGCAGGCGCGTGCCGCCACCCGTGGGCGTCATCACGCCGACGCGAAACTCGCCGCCGCCCATGCGGGTGAAGGCGATCAGGTCGCCGCGCGGCGACCATTCGGGGGTGGCATAACGTCCGCCGCCGAAGCTGATCCGCTGCTGGTTCGACCCGTCGATGTTCATCGTATAGAGTTGCTGGCTGCCCGACCGGTCGCTTTCGAACACGATCTTCCTGCCGTCGGGCGAGAAGCTGCCGCCGACGTCGATGCCGGGGGTGTTGGTGAGGCGCACCGGCGTGCCGCCGTTCGCCGAGATGCGATAGATGTCGGTGTTGCCGCCGACCGCCATCGAATAGAGGATTTGCGTCCCGTCGGGCGACCAGCGCGGCGCAAAGGTCGTGTTGGCGCTTTCGGTCACCAGTTTCTGCGACCCCGTCGCGACGTCGTAGATGAAGACGCGGACGCGGTTGTTCAGATAGGAAACATAGACGATCTTCTTGTAATCGGGCGAGAAACGCGGACTGATCGCGAGTGCCTGGCCGTTGGTGATGAAGCGGTGGTTGCCGCCGTCCGAGTCCATGATCGCGAGACGCTTGATGCGGTTCCCCTTCGGCCCGCTCTCGGCGATGTAGGCGATGCGGCTGTCGAAGAAGGGCGACTCGCCCGACAGGCGCGAATAGATGGCGTCGGCGCATTTGTGCGCGGCGCGGCGCCAGTCGCCCGGCTGGATCACGAAGCCCTGCCGTACCAGCTCGCTGCCGAGCGCGGTGTCGTAAAGATAGCAGCCGACGGTCAGGTTGCCGGCGCCATCGGCGCGCACGAAACCGTGCACGACATTTTCGGCATTTTGCGCGCTCCAGTCGGCGAAGCGCGGCGCGGTGACCTCGCCCATCGTGATCGCGCGGAGGCTGCCGGGGCCGAGCGGCGCATAAAGGCCGCTGCGTTCGAGGTCGGCGGCGATGACGTCGGCGATCTGGCGGCCGAGCGCGTCGGTGCGCAGTCCGGCAACGGTCGTGACCGCGGGCGTCGCGAGCGCGGGGACCGCGATCACGGTGCGGTCCTGCGACAGCGTGCCCTCGATCGTCTCGCGCGGTTCGGTCGGCGTGACCGCCGGCGGAGCGGGCGCAGGTGCGGTCTGGGCCAGCGCCGGCGCGGCGGTCAGCAGCAGGGCGAGCGAAACGGTGATCGGGCGCAGCATGGAACCTACCTCTTGATGAAATCGAGCGTGTAATTCTGCCAGAAGCTGTAATTATCCTCGGGCAGATCGAAGGGTGCGGCCAGTTCGACCGCGCGTTTGGCGCATTCCTGGTGGCGCTGGACCTGGAATTTGTTGCTGTCATTGTCGCCAGTGGTGGTGACGCTGGTGAAACCGGCGAGCGCCCCCGACTGGGTCAGACGGAATTTGACGACCGTTTTCAGCTGATCGACATCGACCCCGGTGACTCGGCAGCCGTTCCAGCGCGGCGCGACGGCCGACTTGATGCTGACGTCGATCGAGCGGCGCACCTCGGCGGCGGTTGCGGTGGCGGGGGCCCCTTCCTTCGGGAGCGATCTGGACAGTTCGCGGCCGATCTTGTCGAGTTCCCCGTTGCGGCGCCCGCTGTTCTGCGCGGCCGATTTTTTGGTCGGCGTCTGCGGTGCCGATTTGGGCGGCGCCTTCTTGACTGCGGGCGGCGTTTTCTTCGGCGGCGCCGGGACCGGACGGCTGACTTGCTTGGGCGCCGGCGCGGGTGTCGGCCGGACGACGGGCTCGGGTTCGGGGGGCAGGGGCACCGGTTCGGGTGCCGCAATATCGGTCGCGTCCTCCTCGCCGAGTCGCGCGGCGGGAGGCGTGTCGCTGATCACGGGCGCGGTCGACGTCGGCGCCGTCTCGGCGATCAGGTCGACCTCCATCGGCGGATTGTCGAACCGGCGGTCGCCCGCGGTCCACTGCACCGACAGCAGGCCGATGATCAGGACATGCGCTGCCACCGCGATGGCGAAGCCGCGTCCCACATTACCCCTCGCTGCCCGAATGTCGGCCATCGCCTGACCCTATTGCCCGGTTTCTGAACCGTCGGTGACCGCTGCTTCGGCCTCCGGCGCTTCGTCGGCGCCCGTGGTGACGAGCGCGATGCGCGTCAGCCCGGCGCGGTTGAGCTCGCCCATGATACGCATCACACGCCCATAATCGAGCCCCTTGTCGGCGCGCAGCATGATCTGCCGCGGCTTGTCCTGTCCCTCGTTCCCGCGCGCGATTGCGTCGAGCCGCGCTGGCAGTTCGGCCTCGGGCACGATCTCGTCGCCGATGTAGAGCGTGTCGTCGGCATTGATCGACAGCTGCACCGGCTCCTGCTCCTCAGTCTCGACCGGCTTCGCCCGGCTTTCGGGCAGGTCGATCGGCACCGCGGAGGCGAGCAGGGGCGCGGTGATCATGAAGATGATCAGCAGCACCAGCATCACGTCGACGAGCGGGGTGACGTTGATATCTGCCATCGGCGCGCGGCGGTTGCCGCGGCCGCGCCGACCGCCGATGCCGCCTGAAGGTCCGCTCATCGCCATCAGGCTTCGACCTCCAGTTCGCGGCTGAAGGTCGCGTGCAGCCCGTCGGCGAAGCGGCCGAGGCGCGATTCGAGGCGGTTCAGTCGCTGCGAAAAGGCGTTGTAGGCGATCACCGCGGGGATCGCGGCGAACAGGCCGATCGCGGTCGCGAACAGCGCTTCGGCGATACCCGGCGCGACGACGGCAAGGCTGCTGTTATTTTCCGCCGCGATCGCGGTGAAGCTGCGCATGATGCCCCATACGGTGCCGAACAGGCCGACGAAGGGCGCGACCGCGCCGATCGTCGCGAGCGTGCCGATCTTTTCGGCGAGGCGGTCGACCTCGCCCGCGACCGCCGAGTTCATCGCGATGCCGAGGCGTTCGCGCGTGCCCTCGCGGTCGATGGTCTTGCCCTTGGTCGAGCGGCGCCATTCGCCGATCCCGGCGCTCAGCACCTTTGCGCTCGGCAGGTCCTCGCCGCTGTTCTTGTCATAGAATTTGTCGATATCGTCGGCGCGCCAGAAATCGCGCTCGAACCGCTCCGACGCGCTCATCAGCTTGCCGACGCCGCGGCCGTGGGTGAAGATCACTGCCCAGACATAGATCGACGCGAGCAGCAGGCCGATCATCACGCCTTTCACGATCCAGTCCGCCTGCAGGAACAGCGCGATCGGGGACAGAGTCGCCGCGTCGGCGGCCAGCTTGATATTGTCTAGCAAGGGAAAGTCTCTCCATTCATGATGGCGGTAAATCGGTCGGCCCACCCCGCAGGCTGGCGGCGCGGCCGGCCTTCGGGCGACAGAAAGGCGGCGGTGACCCGCGCGTCGGTCAATATCGTCGGGGTCAATGTCTCGCCGCTTAACGTGTCAGTCCCGCGAAGGATGCGCTGCGCGATGATCACGCTCGCGCCGCGCACCGCCTCGACCGTGCTGACGACGAGCAGATCGTCGTCGAGCCTCGCGGGGCTGCGATATTTGATCGCGAGGTCGGTGACCGCCCAGGCGCCATCGCCGGCCTCCATCGCCGCGCGCTGGTCGATGCCGGCGAGGCGCAGCATGTCCGATCGTGCGCGCTCCATGTAGCGCAGATAATTGGCGTGATAGACGATGCCCGACAGGTCGGTATCCTCGAAATAGACGCGCGCCCGGTAACGATGCTCGGCCCCGACGAAGGCGCCGGGGATGAAGGGGGGTGGGGCGTTTACCATTGGCCGACCGATAGCCGTTGGGTGACTCGCCGCAAAGCCCTGTTAAACGGTTCGTCGCAGACCGGGGGCATCTGGTGGAATGAAAGCGGCGGAAATCCGCCTATTTCGCCTGATCGAACAAACCGTCCTGCGAGCCGGCGGGCGGATTGAGCCCCAGATGCTTCCACGCGCTCGCATTGAGCATGCGGCCGCGCGCGGTGCGGGCGATCAGTCCGGCCTGCAGCAGATAGGGTTCGATGACGTCCTCGATCGTGTCGCGCGGCTCGCTGAGCCCCGCGGCGAGCGTCTCGACGCCGACGGGGCCGCCGCGATAAATGTCGGCGATCATCGTCAGGTAGCGCCGGTCCATCGCGTCGAGCCCGAGCGCATCGACCTCCAGCCGGTTGAGCGCGGCGTCGGCGGCCGTCGCATCGACCACCTCGTGCCCCGCGACGGTTGCGAAATCGCGCACGCGGCGAAGCAGGCGGCCGGCGATGCGCGGCGTCCCGCGCGAGCGTTTCGCGATCTCCAGCGCCCCGTCGGACGCAATCGGCAGCGCGAGCAGGCGCGCGGCGCGCGAAATGACCTGCTCGAGCTCGCCATGCGTATAGAAATTGAGCCGCACCGGAATGCCGAAGCGGTCGCGCAGCGGCGTCGTCAGCAGGCCCTGCCGCGTGGTCGCGCCGACCAGCGTGAACTTCGGCAGGTCGATCCGCACGCTGCGCGCCGACGGCCCCTCGCCGATCATGATGTCGAGCGCGTGGTCCTCCATCGCGGGATAGAGGATTTCCTCGACCGCGGGCGACAGCCGGTGAATCTCGTCGATGAACAGGACGTCGCCGTCCTCGAGGTTGGTGAGCAGCGCAGCGAGGTCGCCGGCCTTCGCGATCACCGGGCCGCTGGTCGAGCGAAAGCCGACGCCGAGTTCGCGCGCGACGATCTGCGCGAGCGTCGTCTTGCCGAGCCCCGGCGGGCCATAGAAGAGCACATGGTCGAGCGCGTCCGACCGCACCTTCGCGGCCTCGATGAAGATCCGCAAATTCTCGCGCGCCGCCGCCTGACCGACGAACTCGGCGAGCGATTTCGGCCGCAGCGCGGCGTCGGCATCCTCGGGGGTGCGCAAGGGGGTGGTGAGGTCGGTCACGGTGTCGCCTTATACCTTCTCCCTTGGAGGGAGAAGGATACGCAGCCTTGCCGCTGCAAGCGGCTAGGCGAAGTTGGATGAGGGGGGTCGGCGGTGCGGACGCGCGATAACGGTGATCCCCTCACCCAGCTACGACTAGGCTGCTGCGCAGCCAAGTCTGCGCAACCGGCGCGGGGTGAACAGTCCCCCGGACTGTTCAGGTTATGCCGGGGGCATGACCGGCCCCGCGCCCCCAACGGGAGAGGGGAAGGGAGGTCGCGGCGGTCAATCATAATGATCGATCCCCTCGCCGGCGATCGAAACCCAAGGCTCCTTGCGTTCCTCATAGACCGAATAGTCGGGGACGAAGCCGTGGCCGGGCTCGAAATTGCCGAGCGGGATCGCATAGGCGTCGTGATAGGGCCGCGCGCGGTACCAGACGCCCGAACCGCAGGTGGGGCAGAAGAAGAAGTCGGCGGTGTTGCCGCTCTCCCCGGTATATTGCCACATCTTCGCGGTCGCTTCGCCCTCGATGCGGACCTGCTCGGCGGGGAAGCGCACCTGCGCGGCAAAAGCGCTGCCGCTCCGCGCCTTGCACTCGCGGCAGTGGCACACCGACAGACGGATCGGCTCGCCGGTGCAGGCGATGCGGATCTGGCCGCAGCGGCAGGAGGCGTGGCGGACGCGATCAGGCGAGGAATTGGAGGTTGAGAGAAGTGGCAATTGACCTCACCAAGGAACTTCGTTGTGCGCCCGCATATATTGCGCGCTGTCCCGCACATCTTTGTGCTCAATCATCCATCGCATATCGGCAATTCGTTCCGCGCGATCTGCGCTCAAAACGTCCCATTTACTAAGGTAGGCCTCGATCGCATCGGGATCACCTCTCGATTCTCGCCGTAGATCTTGCCATTCAGAAATCGCGTCCTGGCCCAAGCGCGAGGGAACGTAAGAGCCCCCTGTTGCCGCAATGCCCATGTCAGAAATAGTGAGCGCTACAAAGTCTGAGCGAGCTTCTACGATTTCATCTTCAGACACGCCGACCCTTTGAAGCCCGGCTTCTATTCGCTTTACACTCTGAAAAATCCAATCATTCCCCGAAGCAAATCTACCCGTGTTGACGCAAGCTGCATTGGCAGCACGAGCTTGAATGGCGGCAAAAGTTTTCAATTCGAGCAGTAGATTCTCAGACTCACTGAGATTTCGCTCAATTTTAGCTTTCAAAGGGCCGAATGAGAACTCGACCAAGGACTCAAATTTGCCTGAAAGCATCACGAGGAGAACGGCGCAGACGGACATGATCGAGGCGGCGAGATTGAACCACGCCAATAGAGTTACGCCCGCGATAAATGCGAATTGGAGTAGCCATTTCAGAAATCGTGACCAGTTCATTTCGCGGCCTTCTTCAGCGCGAGCCGAACCAGCGCGTCGAGGCTCGCGCCCGCGCCCAATTCCTCACTCGCCGCCGCGACCGCGACGCTGGCTTCGCCGGGTTTGAAGCCGAGGCCGGTGAGGGCGGTAACGGCGTCGGCGAGGGGGCCGCTGGCGTTCCGAGCCGGAATCGAACCGCCTCCAGCGATACCTCCAAGCG
>PNJO01000077.1 GCA_013821905.1 Sphingopyxis sp.
GTGTTCGGCGTCTATTGCCGCCGCTGGGGTGTGCCGCTGATCGACGGCGGCACCGTCCGCCTGCCGCGCATCGTGGGGCAAGGCCGCGCGCTCGACATGATCCTGACCGGCCGTCCCGTCGACGCCGCCGAAGCCCGCCACATCGGCCTCGCCGACCGCGTCGTGCCCGACGGCACTGCGCGCGCGGCTGCGGCCGAGCTCGCGAAACAGATCGCCGCCTTCCCGCAAATCTGCATGAACAGCGACCGGCTCAGCGCCTATCGCCAGTGGGATTTCGACATCGGCGGCGCGCTCGCGCACGAAGCCCATGCGGGGGTCGCCCCCTTGCGCGAGGGCGCGGCCGCGGGCGCCAGACGCTTTACCGAGGGCACGGGGCGCGGCGGCAGCTTCGACGCGTTCAAGGGGGACTGACATGAAAATGACGAAAGCCGCCGCGATCGCCGCCGCGCTGCTCGCGCTGCCGCTGCCCGTCTTCGGGCAATCGACCGATCTCCCGCCCGCGATCTACACCGATCCGCCCGCCGACAAGGCGCACCCGGCGGCGATGGAGGTCGTCCACATTCCGAGCGGCGGCGTGGAGATCAACGGCGTCGTCTATGTCGCCGCGGGCGCGGGCCCGCACCCGACGGTCGTCCTCTGTCACGGCCTCCCCGGCAACGAAAAGAGCCTCGACCTCGCGCAGGCGATGCGCCGCGCGGGCTGGACGGTCATCACCTTCAACTATCGCGGCTCGTGGGGCAGCCCCGGCCAGTATCGCTTCATGCAGAACCTCGAGGATGCGAACGCCGTCCTCGCCTTCGCGCGCGATCCCGCCAACGCGGCAAAACTGCGCATCGCCCCGAAGCGCCTCGTCATCATGGGCCACAGCATGGGCGGCTGGGTCACCGCGCTGACCGCCGCGAAAGACAAGGAATTGCTCGGCGCCGCGATGATCTCGGCCGCCAACCTCGGCCGCTTCGGCCAGGCCCCGCGCGACCAGCTCGCCCGGGGCATGAAAGACAATGGCCAGGAAGCTCTCGCCGGCACGTCGCCCGAGATGATGGCCGACGAGCTGATCGCCAACGCCAATGCCTTCGACCTGATGAAGGCGGCGCCCGCGCTGACGGACACGAACCTCTTCATCCTCTCCTCCGACGACGGCCTCGCGCCGGGCACCGACGCGCTTGCCAAGGCGATTCGCGGCGGCGGCGGCGCAAAGGTCAGGACGCTCCATGTCGCGACCGACCATAGCTGGTCGGACGCACGGGTGCGGTTACAGGCGGAGATATTGGGGTGGCTGCAAACCCTCTCGGGCGGTCCCGGCGATTGAAGCCGCTTCACCGCGCCTCAAGCGCGAATGTCTATTTTGGGGTGGATTTAAGACGATCCTCCCCACGTGTGGGGAGGTGGCAGCCCGCAGGGCTGACGGAGGAGGCGACGCCGTCAGGCGTCGGTGCAAGCCCAGCTACACTGCCGCTTCGCGGCGGTCCCCCCTCCCCACGGCTTCGCCGCAGGGAGGATCTTTATGTCCGGAACCCGGTCTTAGCCATTCTTCCTTGATCCCCGGCGAAAGGCGGGGCCCATGAAGGAAAGGCCGTGCGCGCCATCCGGGCGCCGGCTTTCGCCGGGGATCGCGATGGAGGCTACCGGCTACTTCCACCGCTGGCCGCCTCCGCCCTCTTCATTCGATCGCGTTCAAAAGCTCGCCCAGCTTCCCGAACATCTCGTCGATCTGGTCCTTTTCGACGATCAGCGGCGGCGACAGCGCGATGATGTCGCCCGTCGCGCGCACCAGCAGGCCGTCGTCGAAGGCGGCGTGAAAGAGCTCCATCGCGCGCGCGGTCGGGGCGCCGCGGCGGGGTTCGAGTTCGATGCCGGCGACCAGGCCGATGGTGCGGATGTCGATGACGTGGCGCCGCCCCTTCAGGCTGTGCGCGGCATCCTCCCAACAGGCCGCGAGGTCGTTCGCGCGGTCGAACAGCCCGTCGCGCGCGTAAAGGTCGAGCGTCGCGAGGCCTGCCGCGCTGGCGAGCGGATGGCCCGAATAGGTATAGCCGTGGAACAGCTCGATGCCGCCCGCGACGCTATCGAGCACCGCGTCGTGAAGCTCGCGCTTCACCGCCACCGCGCCCATCGGGACGGCGGCGTTGGTCAGCCCCTTGGCCATGGTGATGATGTCGGGGATGACGCCCCACGCTTCCGCCGCGGTCGCCGCGCCGACCCGCCCGAAGGCGGTGATGACCTCGTCGAAGATCAGGATGATGCCGTTGCGGTCGCAAATCTCGCGCAGCCGCTGGAGATAGCCGACCGGCGGGACGAGCACGCCGGTCGAACCCGCCATCGGCTCGACGATCACCGCCGCGATCGTCTCCGCACCGTGGAGGTCGACGAGGCGCTGCAGATCGTCGGCGAGTTCGGCGCCATGCTGCGGAAAACCGCGCGTGAAGGCGTTGCGCGTCAGGTCGTGCGTGTGGCGGAGATGGTCGGCGCCGGACAGCGTCGAAAAAACGCGCCGGTTGTTGACGAGCCCGCCGACGGTAATTCCGCCGAAGCCGGTGCCGTGATAGCCGCGTTCGCGCCCGATCAGCCGGGTGCGCGCCCCCTGCCCCTTCGCGCGCTGGATCGCGAGCGCGATCTTGAGCGCGGTGTCGACCGACTCCGACCCGCTGTTCGTGAAGAAGATGCGGTCGAGCCCCTCGGGCATCAGCGCCGCGAGACGCTGCGCGAGTTCGAACGGCAGCGGGTGGCCGAGCTGGAAGGTCGGCGCGAAGTCGAGCGTCGCCGCGGCCTTCGCAATCGCCTCGGTTATTTCGGGGCGGCAATGGCCGGCGTTGCTGCACCACAGGCCCGCGGTGCCGTCGAGGATCTCGCGCCCGTCGCTCGACCGGTAATACATGCCGCTCGCGGAGACGAGTTGGCGCGGGTGCGCCTTGTAGGACCGGTTGGCGGTGAAGGGCATCCAGAAAGAGGCCAGTTGGTCGTTGTCACCCTGCATTGCCCGTACATCTCCCCGCACCCGTCGTTGCGAGGAGCGCAGCGACGAAGCAATCTCCAGCTGATGAGGTCGCACGAGGCTGAAGGCTGGAGATTGCTTCGCTTCGCTCGCAATGACGACAATATCGTACGCAATCTGACGCGCCGCTTCACCACTGGCAACAGCGAAAATGGCCGGATAACGGCCCCTCTGGCGCTTCGTGCAAGCTTGCGATAGGCTGGCCTTCCACAAACGGGCCGGCTCCTCGGCCCAATCGGGGGCGCATGTCAGTCAATCTGGAACAATGGATCAGCGACCATAAAATCGACGAAGTCGAATGTATCGTCCCCGACATCAACGGGGTCCAGCGCGGCAAGGTTCTGCCCGCCAAGAAGTTCCTCTCCTCGGTCAAGGACAAGTCGCTGCGCATCCCGGGCAGCGTCTTCATCTGTACGATCGACGGCCATTATCCGGAGGACATCGACGATATCTGGGACAAGGACCCCGACAAATATCTGATCGCCGATCCCGACACGATCTGCATCGCGCCGGGTTTCACCTCGCCCACGGCCTTCGTGATCGCCGACGCCTTCAACGGCGATGGAACCGAGGTCGATATCGCGCCGCGAACGATCCTCAAGAAAGTGCTCGACCTTTATGCCGAAAAGGGTTGGAAACCCATCATCGCGCCCGAAGTCGAATTTTATCTCGTGTCGCAGAACGCCGATCCAGATTTCCCTTTGACGCCGCCGGTCGGCCAGTCGGGGCGCAGCGAAACCGCGAGCCAACCCTACGGGCTCGAGGCGATGAACGAATATGAGGATATCATCGATCATATCTATGACGATTGCGAGCTGATGGGGCTCGATATCGACACGATGATCCACGAAATGGGTGCTGCGCAGCTCGAGGTCAATTTCGAGCATGGCGACCCGCTGCGCCTCGCCGACGAAGTCTTCCTGTTCAAGCGCGTCGTGCGCAATGTCGCGAAGCAGCATAATGTCTATGCGACGTTCATGGCGAACCCGATGGCGGGCCAGCCCGGCAGCGCGATGCACATCCACCAGTCGGTCGTCGACGCGGCGACGGGCAAGAATTTGTTCTCGACCGCCAACGGCCGCGATAGCGCGATGTTCCGCAGCTATATCGCGGGGCTGGTACGCTATATGCCGCAAATCTCTCCCTTGTGGGCGCCCAATGTGAACAGCTTTCGCCGCATGCGCCCCGACAGCGCGGCACCGATCAACGTCCAGTGGGGCGAGGACAACCGCTCGTGCGGCTTCCGCGTGCCGATCTCCGACAAGAATAACCGGCGCGTCGAAAACCGCCTGCCCGGCGCCGACAGCAACCCCTATCTCGCGATCGCGGCTTCGCTCATCTGCGGCTATATCGGGATGGTCGACCGCATGGTGCCGGCCAAGCCGATCACGGGGAGCGCCTATAACCGCGCACGCACCCTGCCCCGCACGCTCGAGGCCGCGCTCGACCGCTTCGCCTCGTGCAAGAAGGTCCGCAACCTGCTCGGCGACGATTTCTTCGAAATCTTCTTCGCGGTGAAGGATCATGAGCTGTTCAACTATCAGTCGGTGGTGTCGAGCTGGGAGCGTGAACATCTGCTGATGCGGGTCTGAATGAGCGATCCGCTGAACCACAGTTATTACGCCGCGACCGCGCACGCGTGGCGGCCGCACAGTTTCGAAGACGAGGACCGCGATTGCGACGTCGCGGTGATCGGCGGCGGGTTCACCGGCCTCAGCGCAGCGCTTGCCTGCGCCGAACGCGGCTTTTCGGTCAGCCTGTTCGAGGCCGAACATATCGGCTTCGGCGCATCGGGGCGCAACGGCGGCCAGCTGATTCCGGGGCTGCGCTGGACAGCATCCGAGCTGGAGGCCGAATTCGGGCGCGAGCGCGCCGACGCACTGTTCGGTCTCTGCTGGTGCGACAATCGCGTGAAGGCGCGGATCGACCGGCATGGCATCGATTGCGACCTCAAGCCGGGGCACCTCGAAGCCGCCTGGACACCGAAGGATTTCGACGCGATGCGGCGCGAGGCGGACCATCTCGCCGCCCGCTTCGGTTATAAGAGCGATGTCGTCGCAAAGGCCGATATGGGGGCCCACATCGGCAGCACCCTCTATCACGGCGGCATCCACGACCCGCAGAGCGGGCATTTCCATCCGCTGAACTACGCGCTGGGGCTGGCGAAGGCCGCGGAGGCGGCGGGTGTGCGGATCGTCGAAGGTCGGCGCGCGTCGCCCGACACCGCCAGGGCGCGCTTCGTCATCGACGCCACCGACAGCTGGATCGGCGAGGTCGAGCCCGATCTTGGCCGCTACACGGTGCCGATCATGAACTATAATATCGCGACCGCGCCACTCGCGAACGCCGACGCGCTGCTGCCGAGCGACGCGGCGGTTGCCGACAGCCGCTTCGTGCTCAACTATTTCCGCCTTTCGGCCGACAAAAGGCTGATCTTCGGCGGCGGCGAGCGTTATTCGCAGACGCCGCCACGCGATATTGCCGCCTTCGTGCGGCCGTTCATGGCCGAGGTTTTCCCCGGGATCGCCGATGCGAGGATCGATTATGGCTGGGGCGGCGCCGTCGCGGTGACGATGAACCGGCTGCCGCATATCGGGCGGCGCGGGAATGTGTTTTTCGCGCATGGTTTTTCGGGGCATGGCGCGCTGGTGACGACGTTGGCGGGCGAACTGATCGCCGAGGCGATGGCGGGGACGGCCGAACGCTTCGATGTGCTCGCCAGCCTGCCGTCGCGGCCCTTCCCCGGGGGCAAATGGCTGCGCCGGCCGCTCGCGACGCTGGGGTTGCTCTACTATGCGATGAAGGACAGGCTCGGATGATCGCCGGCGGCGCCATCGCGCGCCTCGCGGATCGGGAAGCCGATCGCTTCCGGGCCGCCAACCCCCGCGCCTTCGCGCACCATGCGGCGGCGACCGGCTGGTTCCAGTCGGTGCCCTTCCACTGGATGAAGGACTGGCCGAGCCCGGTGCCGATCGTCGCCGCGTCGGCGACGGATGCGACGCTGACGAGCATCGACGGGCAGGCCTATGACGATTTCTGCCTAGGCGACACGGCGAGCCTGTTCGGCCACTCGCCCCCTGCCCTAGCCGCCGCGCTGGCAAGGCAGGCGAGCGAAGGGCTGAGCTATATGCTCCCGACCGAGCGCGGCGCCGCGCTGTCCGAACGGCTCGCGGCGATGTTCGGTCTGCCGCAATGGCAGGTCACGACGACCGCCAGCGAGGCCAATCGCGCCGTCATCCGCTGGTGCCGCGGGATCAGCGGGCGAACGAAAATCCTGACCTTCAACGGCGCCTATCATGGCGCGGTCGATGATGCGTTCGTCGACCTGAAGGGCGGCGTGCCGGTCATGCGCGCGAGCCTCATCGGACAGGCTCACGATCTTCGCGACACGACGACCGTGATCGAGTTCAACGACGGGGACGCGCTTGCCGCCGCGCTTCGCCATGGCGACATCGCCTGCGTGCTCGCCGAGCCGGTGATGACCAATGTCGGCATGGTCCGCGATGCGCCGGGTTTTCTGCACATGTTGCGCGCGCTGTGCGACGAGACGGACACGTTGCTGGTGTTCGACGAAACGCACACGATTTCGTCGGGCTATGGTGGTCATGGCGTCACGCATGGGCCGGTGCCCGACCTGATGGTCGTCGGCAAGTCGATCGGCGGCGGGGTGCCGTGCGCGGTCTATGGATTCAGCACCGAAGTCGCGGCGCGCATGGCTGCGCTGAACCGGTCGCGTTCGCCCGGACATAGCGGCATCGGCACGACGCTCTCGGCCAATGCGCTCGCAATCACCGCGATGGACACGATGTTGGGCGAGGTCATCACGCCGGCCGCCTATGACCATATGCTGCGCGGCGCCGCGCGGCTCGTTGCCGGTGTCGAAGCGGAAATCGCAAGCGCAAACCTCGACTGGCACGTCACGCAGGTCGGCGCGCGCGTCGAGTTCCTGACCTGCCCCGTCCCACCGCGGAACGGCAACGAAGCCAAGGCCGCGATGCATCCCGAGCTGGAGGCGGCGATCCATCTCTTCCTCGCCAATCGCGGGATTTTGCTGGCGCCGTTCCACAATATGATGTTGGTGAGCCCGGTCACGTCGGACGACCAGATCGACCGGCTGGTCGGCGCCTTCGCCGACTGCACAAAAGCGTTGAAGGAGTAGCGGGGCAATGGCGATATCATCGGGCGTGATCGCGCCGCGTTCGGAGGCCGAGGAATTTTTCCGGGCCAACCCCGATGTCGATTCGATCGAGATGATCTACACCGACATGGGCGGCGTCCCGCGCGGCAAGCGCTTGCGCCAGCATGAGGTGCTCGCGGTTTATGAAAGCGGCCGCATGTTCCCCGGTTCGATCACCGTCGTCGACATCACCGGGCAGGACACGGTTGAAACCGGCCTCGTCTGGGAAGATGGCGACGCCGACCGGTCGATGAAGCCGATCCCCGGCACCCTCGTCCGCACGCCGTGGGGCGGAGAGAACGCCGCGCAATTCCTCGTCGGTTTCTACGAGCTCGACGGCACCCCGCACGACCTCGATCCGCGCCATGTCCTCGGCCGCGTGATCGACCGCTTCACCGCCGATGGATTGACCCCCGTGCTGGCGGTCGAGCTCGAATTCTACCTCGTCGATCCGCGCCGCGCGCGCGACGGCAAGGTCCGCCCTGCCCGCCCCGCCTACAGCCGCGACACGCCGCGCAATGTCGAGGTCTACGGCCTGCGCGAACTCGACGATTTCCGCCCCTTCTTCGATGCGCTCTACGCGGCAACCGATGTGCAGGGCCTGCCGCTCGAAAGCGCGATTTCCGAATTCGCGCCCGGCCAGTTCGAGCTGACGCTGCGCCACAAGCCCGACGCGCTGCGCGCCTGCGACGACGCGATCATGTACAAGCGGCTCGTCAAGGCGATCGCGCAGCAGCAGGGCCTCGAGGCGACCTTCATGGCGAAGCCCTTCGCCGAGCAGGCCGGCAGCGGGATGCACATCCATGTGTCGGTCAACGACGATGCCGGCAGCAACATCTTCGCGAGCGACGACCCCGAAGGCACCCCCGCGCTGCGCCACGCGATCGGCGGGATGATCGGCACCGTCGGCGACGGTTTCGCGCTCTTCGCGCCGCACGCGAACAGCTATCGCCGCTTCAAGGCGAACAGCTATGCGCCCGTCGCGCCGACCTGGGGCGTCAACAACCGCACCGTATCGTTCCGCATTCCCGCCGGCCCGCCGCCGAGCCGCCATGTCGAGCATCGCGCGTGCGGCGCCGACGCGAACCCCTATCTCGCCGTCGCCGCCGTCCTTGCGGGGATGCATCACGGAATGGCAACCAAGGCCGATCCGGGCGCGGCGGTGGTCGGCAACGGCTATGACCGCGACGATACGGGCGACGACAAACCGCCGTCGAACTGGTTCGCCGCGGTCGACCGCTTTCATGCCTCGACACTGATGCGCGACTATCTCGGCACGCGGTTCGTCGACATGTTCAGCATCGTGAAGCGCGTCGAACAGAACAACTATTTCAGCGTTGTCCCGACACTCGATTACGACTGGTATCTGCGCAACGCATGAATGTTCCAAATTTGTTGGTGCAGCGCAAAAAAGCCTCTTCCCAAGGTGACATTATTGAGTCAGCTTGACGTCACAAACAGGGAGGCCATCAATGGATTTGAACGAACTGCTCGCGCAGGGCCGTAACCGTCGCTCTTTGCTTCAGGCCATGGGGGTGGCCGCGATCGGGATCAGCTTCGGCGGCCTTGCCGCCTGCAGCAAGGGCGAAGGCAAGAAGCTCGCGAACGGCGAGGAAGCCAAGCTCAATTTCTACAACTGGGACACCTATATCGGCGAAACGACGCTCGACGATTTCAAGGAAGCGTCGGGCATCGACGTCAAGATGGACCTGTTCGACAGCAACGACGTGCTGTTCGCCAAATTCAAGGCCGGCAACCCCGGTTACGACGTGATCGTGCCGTCGAACGACTTCGTCGAACGCATGGTGCAGGCCGACATGCTGCTGCCGCTCGATCATGCGCAAATCCCGAATATGAAGAACATCGACCCGACCTTCATCGACGTCGACTATGACAAGGGCCGCAAATTCTCGATGCCCTACACCTGGCTGACGCTCGGCATCGGCTATCGCAAGTCGAAGGTGAAGGCGAAGCCCGACAGCTGGAAGGTGCTGTTCGACAGCCCCGAATATGCGGGCCGCATCTCGTGGCTGTCCGAAGCCGGCGACATGTTCCGCCTCTATGGGAAATATCTCGGCAAGTCGGTCAACGCGCTGACTCCGGCGGACATCGCGACGATCGAAGCGATGATGATCAAGCAGAAGCCCAATGTGAAGAATTTCCACGTCGACGACGGGCAGGACCTGCTGCTGAAGGGCGACGTCGACCTGGTGCTCGAATATAATGGCGACATCGCGCAGATCATGGCCGAGGACGACGATATCGATTTCGTCGTGCCCAAGGAGGGCAGCCAGCTCAATTCGGACAATCTCTGCATTCCGAAGGGCGCCCCGCATCCCAAGAATGCGCACGCCTTCATCAACTATATCCTCGATGCCGAGGTCGACAAGAAAATCACCGAGACGATCCTCTATCCGACCCCCAACGCGGCCGCGAAGGCGCTTATGCCCGACAGCTACAAGAACAACCCCGTGATCTTCCCGCCCGCCGACGTGCTGGCGAAATGCGAATATGCGAAGTTCAATCCGGAACTTCAGCCGCTTTACGAAGAAGCGTTCACGCGGGTGCGCGCGGCCTGACGGTCTGAAGGAGGCAGCGGGGGGTGGCCGAACAGGACTGGAAAACGAACAAGAGAAGCTTTGCGGCGGTGTCGATACCGACGCTGTTCTGGGTCATCGTCTTTTTCCTCGTCCCGATGGCGATGGTCTGGCTCTACAGTTTCGGCGAGAACAGGGGGCTCACCGAAATCGCCATTTCGGGCACGCTCGAAAATTACAAGCGCGCGACCGACTGGCTCTATCTCACCATCTTCGGCAAGAGTTTCGCGGTCGCGGCACTCGTCACCTTCATCTGCCTGATCGTCGGCTTTCCGGTCGCGATGGCGATCACCTTCGCGAGCGAGAAATGGCGACCGTGGCTGTTGCTCGGCATCATGCTGCCCTTCTGGACCAATTTGCTCATCCGCACCTATGCGCTGATGATGCTGCTCGGCACGCAGGGTTATGCCAACAAGAGCCTCGGCACGCTGTGGGAAGGCGCGAGCTGGCTTAAAACCCTCGTCGGATTGCAACCGCTGCCGACGTGGGAACCGGTGCAATTGCTCTTCAACAATTTCGCGGTCGTGTTCGGGCTCGTCTATGTCCACCTGCCCTTCATGGTGCTGCCGCTCTACGCCGCGCTCGACCGACTCGACCGCAGCCTGATCGAGGCGAGCCTCGACCTTGGCGCCGGACATTTCCGCACGATCATGCGGATCGTCGTCCCGCTCGCCGCGCCGGGCATCGTCGCGGGCGTGATGATCACCCTGATCCCCGCGCTCGGCGCCTATCTGACGCCCGACCTGATGGGCGGCACCGACAGCCAGATGATCGCCAATGTCATCGAGCGTCAGTTCAAGAAGGCGAATGACTGGCCCTTCGGCGCCGCGCTGTCCTTCCTGCTCATCTATGCGATGTTCATCCTCATCGCGCTGCAATCGATGCGCAGGAAAGTGCCGGAGATTCACTGATGGCACTTTTCGCCCGCACCCCGATCGCACCGCTCGAATATAGCCGCACCCTGTGGATGCGCCTCTGGGTCGGCGTCGTGATGGTCTTTCTCTACGCGCCGCTGATCGTGCTGATGATCTTCAGCTTCAACGACAGCAAGCGCAACGTCGTGTGGCGCGGCTTCACGACCAAATATTATGAAAAGGCGCTCGGCAACGACGAGCTGATCGAGGCCTTGCTGAATTCGCTCACGATCGCGGGGCTTGCGACGGTCGTCAGCCTCGCGCTCGGCTCGGTCGCTGCGGTGATGCTGTGGCGCTTTCGCTTTCCGCTCAAGGGCGCGATCGACGGAACCATCTCGCTGCCGATCATCGTTCCCGAAATCTGCCTCGGCGTCGCTTTCCTGATGTTCTTCTCGATGGTCAGCTGGCCGACCGATCTCGTCTGGCCGTTCAACCTCGCCGCGATCACCATCGCGCACATCACCTTCTGCTTTCCCTTCGTGACGATGGTCGTGCGCTCGCGGCTCGCGACCTTCAACCGCGAGCAGGAGGAGGCGGCGAAGGATCTGGGCGCGAGCGAGTGGCAGGTGTTCCGCGACGTGCTGATCCCGCACATCAAGCCCGCGCTGGTCGCGGGCGCGCTCCTGTCCTTCACCCTCAGCCTCGACGATTTCGTCATCACCTATTTCACCAGCGGCCCCGACACGATCACCTTTCCGGTGAAGGTCTATTCGATGGTCCGCTTCTCGGTGACGCCCGAGGTCAACGCCGCCTCGACCCTGCTCATCATCCTGACCGTCGCCCTGACCTTCGTCGCCCTGAAGGCGCAGGGCGTGAAGGCCATTGCGGAAACCCACTGACCATGACCGACGCGCCCAAGCCGATCATCCAGATCCAGAATGTCTCGAAACGCTTCGGCAAGGTGACCGCGGTCGACAATGTCAGTCTCGACATTATCGCCGGCGAATTCTTCGTGCTGCTCGGCCCCTCGGGCTGCGGCAAGACGACGCTGCTGCGGATGATCGCGGGGTTCGAGCTGCCGACCGAAGGCAAGATCCTGATCGACGGCCAGGACGTCACCGGCGTGCCGCCAAACAAGCGGCCGGTGAACATGGTGTTCCAGAGCTATGCCGTCTTTCCGCACATGAGCGTCGCCGACAATGTCGCCTATGGCCTGAAGATCGCGGGCTTGAAGGGCGGCGAGGTCAAGGATCGTGTCGCCGAGGCGCTGGAACTGGTCAAGCTCGGCGGGTTCGAGGGGCGGATGCCCGACCAGATGTCGGGCGGACAGCGGCAGCGCGTCGCGCTCGCGCGCAGCCTCGTCATGCGCCCCAAGGTGCTGCTGCTCGACGAGCCGCTGTCGGCGCTCGACGCCAAGCTCCGCGCGCAGATGCAGTTCGAGCTGGCGGAACTGCAGGACCAGGTCGGCATCACCTTCGTCACCGTGACGCACGATCAGGACGAGGCGCTGTCGATGGCGAGCCGCATCGCGGTGATCAACAAGGGCGAGGTGTCGCAGCTCGCTTCGCCGTCGGACCTCTACGAATATCCCGCCAACCGGTTCGTCGCCGACTTCGTCGGGTCGGTAAACATCTTCGAAGGCAAGCTGACCCTCGACGAGCCCGACAAGGCCGCGGTCGATTGCCCGGGGCTAGGCAGGGTCTATCTGAACCACGGCGTCACCGGCCCGCACGGCGCCGACGTCTGGGTGGCGCTCAGGCCCGAGAAAATCTACCTCCAC
>PNJO01000078.1 GCA_013821905.1 Sphingopyxis sp.
GCCTATGCGCTCAACCCCGACATCAAGGTGATCGCGCCGTGGCGCGAATGGGACCTGACCAGCCGCACCGCGCTGATCGACTTTGCCGAGAAGAACCAGATTCCGGTGCCCAAGGACAAGCGTGGCGAGAGCCCCTTCTCCACCGACGCGAACCTCCTCCACACCTCGTCAGAGGGCAAGGTGCTCGAAAATCCGTGGGACGAGACGCCCGACTACGTCTATTCGCGCACCGTCAATCCCGAGGATGCGCCCGACGCGCCCGAATATATCGAGATCGATTTCGAGAAGGGCGACGGCGTCGCGCTGAACGGTCAGGCGATGTCGCCCGCGACTTTGCTCGCGGCGCTCAACGATCTCGGCCGCAAGCACGGCATCGGCCGTCTCGACCTCGTCGAGAACCGCTTCGTCGGCATGAAGTCGCGCGGCATGTACGAGACGCCGGGCGGCGAAATCTATGCGCGTGCCCACCGCGGCATCGAAAGCATCACGCTCGACCGCGGCGCGGCGCACCTCAAGGACGAGCTGATGCCGAAATATGCCGAGCTCATCTACAACGGCTTCTGGTTCGCGCCCGAGCGCGAGATGCTGCAGGCGGCGATCGACCTCAGCCAGGAAAAGGTCAGCGGCACCGTGCGCCTGAAGCTCTACAAGGGCAACGCCAGCGTCGTCGGCCGCAAGTCGCCGAACAGCCTGTACAGCGAGCGCCATGTGACCTTCGAGGACGATGCCGGCGCCTATGACCAGAAGGATGCGGCGGGCTTCATCAAATTGAACGCGCTGCGCCTGAAGCTGCTGGCGAAACGCGACCGCTAGTCCGGGCGACTCGCGATTTTCGCCGGCGCCGGCGTGCGCGGCGGGGACCGCGCCGTCCGGCGTCCTGGGCGCTTATTGCCGATCGCACCGCCTCTTTGGTGTCAGGGTGATGAAAAAGAACGATAAATCGTTCCCGAATTGTGATTTTATGTAAGCGATCACGACCCGATGTTCGTTACCATATTGGCAGCAATATGGTGTGGTGCCCCGATCGATCGGGAGCCGCCGACGGACAGAGAGGTTCGTGGCAAATGTCTGGAAGCGCGCAGTTCGACCCTTCGGTCTATGAATGGCAACCTCGTTCCCTGTTTTTTCCGCGCATCGGCAAGCTGCTGAACCGCGACGGGCTCAGTACGCGGCTGCTCATGCCCGGCGACTATATGGTCCGCCGCTCGCGGACCTATGACCGCTGGATCTACCGCTACCGTCACGACTGATCCCTTGACGGGCGAATGATTGAGGCTGGCGCCCGCCGGATACTGGCGCCAGAAACGATATCCTGACGGCCATTCTGCCGAAAAGGGGTATCGTAGCGCGTTCCCTGGACTTTTCGTCCTGGCAGAACATCGGGGCGACCCTGCTCGGGCTAGCGATCGTCACTTTGCTCGGCGTCGGCATCCGCCTGCTGGTGATGATGACGATCCAGCAGCGGCGCGAGCGGCTCAACCGGCAGATCGACGAACGGCTGCGCACGCTCATCGCGGCATACAAGGCGCTGGGGGCTCCTTCACCGGCAATCTGATCGTCGATCCGCGGCATCTGCGCGGCGGCGGCGAAGGTGGCGGACGTGGCGGCGGCATGGGCGGCGACGGGATGGGAATGGCCGGCGGCCTCAGCATTGCGGGCGGCGCGAGCCTCGCCCAGGGCGCGGCGAGCGACGACGACCCCGGCGTGAGGGAGTCCAAATCTTAATGCGTTAGCGCGCCCGCGATTCCTGCGCTAAGGGCGCCGCATGACTGCCACGCGCTTCTTTTCCGACAATGCCGCCGCCGTCCACCCGCTGGTGATGGAGGCGCTCGCCGCTGCCAACCATGTCGACACGGCCTACGACGGCGACGCGCTCAGCCGGTCGCTCGACGCGGCTTTTTCGGAGCTGTTCGAAACCGATTGCGAGGTCGTGTGGATTCCGACCGGGACCGCGGCGAACAGCATCATCCTCGCGCATTTCGTTCGGCCGTGGCAGGGCATCGTCTGCTACGAGGAAGCGCATATCGAGGTCGATGAATGCGGCGCGCCGACCTTTTATTCGGGCGGCGCCAAGCTGATGACGCTGCCCGGCGAAGGCGCAAAGATCGACGCCGACGCGCTCAAGGCGCGGCTCGCGGGCATTCGCAAGGATGTGCATCAAGTGCAGCCCGCGGCGATCAGCATCACCAATGCGACCGAATATGGCCTGTCGTGGCGCCCGGCCGAGATCGGCGCGATCAGCGAGATCGCCCGCGCCGAGGGGCTGAAGCTCCACATGGACGGTGCGCGTTTCGCCAATGCCGTCGCTTTCCTCGATTGTGCGCCCGCCGACGTTACCTGGCGCGCCGGCGTCGATGCGCTGTCGTTCGGCTTCACCAAGAACGGCGCGATGATGGCCGAAGCGATCGTCTTTTTCGGCGGCAGCGGCGGGGCGGGTGTGCGCGAGCTCAAGAAGCGCGGCGGCCACCTGCTCAGCAAGGGGCGCTTCGTCGCGGCGCAGATCCGCGCGATGCTGAAGGACGATCTGTGGCTCGCCAACGCGCGCGGCGCCAATGCCGGAGCGGCGGCGCTGGCGGCGGCGTGCGGCGACCGGCTGATGTACCCCGTCGAAGCGAACGAGCTGTTCGTCCGACTGAGCGCCGACGAAGCGGCGCGGCTGCGCGGCGCGGATTTCGATTTTTACGACTGGGGCGAGGGCGCGGCGCGCCTTGTCGTCAGTTGGGATCAGGATGCCGCCGCGGTCGCGCCGTTCGCCGCCGCGATCGCCGCGCTATGAGCGCGCCGCCCGGCCTGCTGACGCCGCGCGTCCTTTTGCCCTTCATGCTCGTCACCCTGATCTGGGGATCGACGTGGATCGTCATCACCGGGCAGCTCGGCGTGGTGCCGCCGAGCTGGTCGGTCGCCTATCGCTTCTTCGTCGGCGCCGCGGCGATGTTCGCCTATGCCGCGTGGCGGCGCGAGCCGCTTCGCCTGTCGGGTCCGGCGTGGGGCTTCGCGGTGCTGCTCGGCATCGCGCAATTCACCTTCAACTTCAATTTCGTCTATCGGGCGGAGCAGCATATCACCTCGGGCCTCGTCGCGGTGCTGTTCGCGCTGCTGATCGTGCCGAACACCCTGCTCGGCCGCCTGTTCCTCAAGACGAAGGTTGAGCCCCGCTTCCTGCTCGGCGCGGGCATCGCGATCGTCGGGGTCGGCTTGATGATCCTCCACGAATATCGCGCTGCGGCGCTGGGTGCGAGCGAGGTGCTGGTCGGCACGGCGCTGACGCTGGCCGGGGTGCTCAGCGCCTCGACCGCCAATGTGATGCAGGGGACCCGAATCGCCCGCGCGCAGTCGATGGTGGTGATGATCGCCTGGGGCATGTTGTTCGGCGCGCTCGCCGACGCCGCTTTCGCGTGGATCACCACCGGCCCGCCGCTGATCGAACCGACGGCGCCCTATCTGGGCGGGCTTCTCTATCTGGGCGTGGTCGCGAGTGCGGTGACCTTTCCGCTCTATTTCAACATCATCCGCGCAGTCGGGCCGGGACAGGCGGCCTGGTCGAGCGTGCTGATCCCGATCATCGCGATGGGCTTTTCGACGTTATTCGAAGGCTATCGCTGGGCGCCGCTTTCGGTCGCGGGCGCGCTCGTTGCGCTCGTCGGGTTGGTGATCGCGGTCGCGCGGCGCCCCGAACGGCCGTCGGTCAGCGGCAATACGGTTTCGGTGCCGGTCCGGCGCACGGACTAGTTGCTTTTGGTGTATTGCCGTAATAATACGGTGCGATGAAGATATTCACCACGCTGTTCCTGCTGCTCGCCGCGCTTCCGGCCGCTCCGGCCCTAGCGCAGTCCGCCTGCCAGCCCGGCACCTATGCCGCGCCCGACGGCGACTTTGTGGTGCTCGCAAAAGTCCCGACGATTCCCGCACCGGGGCTGCGCTATCTGTTTCGCGATGGTCGGCGCGGCGCGACTTCGGACGCGGCGCCGCCGCTGGCCTGCGATGCCGGCGTGGTCAGCGTGCAGGGCAAGGCGTGGAAGCCGGTCGCCTTTCGCGAGACTCCCGCAAGCTTCGACAGCATCGGCACCAGGATGACCGGCGTGCTGATCGAGCCGCCGGGCGCGGACGCGAGACGCCCGCTAGTCGTCATGGTGCACGGGTCCGAACGGACATCGCCGATCGGCGGCGTCTATGGCTATGCGATGGCGGCGCAGGGTATTTCGGTCTTCGTCTATGACAAGCGCGGGACCGGCGGGTCCGAGGGCGAATATACGCAGAATTTCGAACTTCTCGCTGCCGACGCGGCGAAGGCGCTCGACGCCGCGCGCGGCCTGGCGGCGGGCCGCTACGGCCGCGCGGGCTTCTTCGGCGGTAGCCAGGGCGGCTGGGTGGCACCGCTCGCGGCGACGCGGACCAAGGCCGATTTTGTTGCGATCGGTTTTGGCCTCGTCGCCTCGCCGATCGAGGAAGATCGCGAACAGATGGTATCGGAGGTGCGCGCGGCGGGGCTGGGCAAGGATGCCGAGGCGCTGGTCAACCGCCTGTCACAGGCGACCGCCGGGTTGCTGCTGTCCGATTTCCGTACCGGCTATGACGCACTCGACGCGGTGCGGCGCGAGATGGCGGACAAGCCGTGGGCGGCGAAGATCGAGGGCGAATATAGCGGCGCGATCGCACGGATGCCGAACGACGAGCTCAGGCGGATCGGCCGCGCGCGCATCGACAATGTCGAGCTGATCTGGGACTATGACGCGGTCGCGGCGCTGAGGAAGCTCGACACGCCCTTGCTCTGGGTGCTCGCCGGTGAGGATCGCGAGGCGCCGATCGAAACGACGCGCGGCGCGCTGCTCGGCCTCGCCAAAGAGGGCAAGCCGTTCGACGTCTATCTTTTCCCCGATACCGATCACGGCATGTTCGAGTTCACGACCAACGCCGACGGCTCGCGCGACGTCACGCGGATCACCGACGGCTATCTCAAGCTGCTCGGCGACTGGATCAAGGGTGATGTGCGCGGCGCCTATGGCCGCGCGGAGCAGCTTACCCCGCGCTGATCCGCTCGATGTCGGCGCCGACCGCCTGGAGTTTCTCCTCGAGCCGTTCGTAGCCGCGGTCGAGGTGATAGACGCGGTTGACCTCGGTCTGGCCCTGCGCCGCGAGGCCGGCGATGATCAGGCTCATCGAGGCGCGGAGGTCGGTCGCCATCACCGGCGCGCCGACCAGATGGTCGACCCCGCGGACGATCGCGGTGCGGCCCTTGACCTGGATGTCGCAGCCCATGCGCGCGAGTTCGGGAACGTGCATGTAGCGGTTCTCGAAGATGGTTTCGGTGAACAGCGACGCGCCGGTGCCGAGCGTCGCCATCGCCATGAACTGCGCCTGCATGTCGGTCGCGAAGCCGGGGTAGGGTGCTGTGGACAGCGTGACCGGCTCGGCGCGGCCGTCCATCGCGACGCGAATACCCTGCTTGGTCGTCTCGACCGTCGCACCGGCTTCGCGCAGTGCGGTGAGCGTTGCCTCCATCTCGTCGGCCTTCGCTCCGACCAGTTCGACATCGCCCTGCGTGATCACGGCAGCGCAGGCATAGCTACCCGCTTCGATGCGGTCGGCCATGACGCGGTAGGTCGCGCCGTGCAGCCGGTCCACGCCCTCGATCGTCAGCGTCTCGGTGCCGATGCCGTCGATATGCGCGCCCATCGCGACGAGGCAGTTGCACAGATCGACGATCTCGGGCTCGCGCGCCGCATTTTCGAGGACGCAGGTGCCGCCCGCGAGAACCGCCGCCATGATGGCATTTTCGGTCGCGCCGACCGAGACGACGGGGAAGGTGAACTTGCCGCCCTTGAGCCGCCCGCCTGGCGCGCTCGCCTTCACATAGCCCGAGGCAAGCTCGATCTCGGCACCAAAGGCTTCGAGCGCCTTCAGGTGCAGGTCGATCGGGCGGTTGCCGATCGCGCAGCCGCCGGGTAGCGACACCGTCGCTTCGCCCGCGCGGGCGAGCAGCGGGCCGAGGACGAGGATCGACGCGCGCATCTTGCGCACAATGTCATAGGGCGCGACGGTCGAGGTCAGCGTCGTCGCGCGCGCGGTCATCACGCGGCCGAAATCCTCGGGCCGCGATCCCTCGATCGTCGTCGAGCAGCCGAGTTGGTTGAGCAGGTGGCCGAAACCGTCGACGTCGGCGAGGCGCGGCAGGTTGCGCAAGGTCAGCGGCTCGTCGGTGAGCAGCGCGCAGGGCAACAGGGTCAGCGCGGCATTCTTGGCGCCGGAGATGGGGATACGGCCCTTGAGTCGCTGGCCGCCGCGAATGACGATTTGATCCATGCGTCGTCATTAGCCGATGCGGCGGCGCGCGCAAGCGGACTAGCTATGCTGGTGGCGTGTAGGCCGCATCGCCCTCGAACTGCGCCTTGGCTTCATTCTCGCCCTTGCCCATGAAGATGAAGCCCACGACCGCAAGGATCAGGAGCAGGATCGCAAGCAGCGGCACCTGTCCGTCGATCGCAAAGACGCGCAGCGCAATCCATGCGACATTGAGGATGCCGAGGATGAGGAACAGCTTCTTGTTGTTCGCGGCGAAGCCATAGATCGAGCGGCCGTCGCGGGTGCGGACGCCGTGGACACCCTTCAGGTCGAAGGCGTTGTAGAGATAGAAGCGACCCGCCGCGCCGGGCACCAGCTCGCTCGCCACATTATCCTTCACCACGGCATTCTTGATCGTGCGCGTGGGCCCGGTGTCGGGCTGGAAGGTGATGCTGCGAAAGATCGTCAGTCCGCCCTTTGCGCGCCGGAGTTCGGCGGCTTCGACGCGTCCGTCGATGATCGAGGTCGTCATATGTCGGCTCCCTTGCAAGCGGTGGCGCGACCCGGCGCAAGGCTAGATGATCTGCGCGCCTAGGGGAAGCCCGGTTACCGACCGGGATGGCGCCTTTGATCGTGGCGTTGAGGCAAGAAATGTGAAACTATCCGCGGCGATGGTCGAAGCAGTTGAGGACAGTTGAAGCAAGTCATCGGCAGGGGAGAAACAGCTATGCGGAACCGCGTCATTTCGGCCATCACGGCCGCGTCGTTCGTCACCGGCCAGCTTGCCGTCCCGGCCTTTGCCCAGACCACCTTGCCCTATCCGCCGCAGCCCGGATATCCGGGCTATGATCAGGGCTATGCCGGTACCATCCGCTGCGAATCGCGCAGCAATCGCCAACAGCGCTGCAAGGTTCGCACCGACAATCGCGTCGAGCTGGTGCGCGTGATCGGCGGGCGTTGCTCGCGCGGGCGCGACTGGGGTTACGACGCCGACAGCATTTGGGTGTCGGGCGGCTGCCGCGCCGAATTCCGCTATGGCTATGCCGGCGGCACCTATCCGGGCGGCGGCAATTTCGCGGGCACGATCCGCTGCGAGTCGCGCAACAATCGCTACGAACAGTGCAATGTCGCGACGAACGATCGCGTCGAACTGACTCGCCGGATCGGCGGGCGCTGCAATGCCGGTCGCCAGTGGGGCTATACCGCGAACTATGTCTGGGTGAACGAGGGGTGCCGCGCCGAATTCGGCTATGGTTACGACAATTGGAACAATCGGCCCGAGCCGAAGCCCGACAAGGACAGGGGGCCGAGCACGGGGCTGATCATCGGCGGCATCGTCGTCGCGGGCGGGTTGCTGGCGCTGCTCGCGAGCAAGAACAAGAAAAAGAAGGAAGAGGCGCCGGCCGGCACGACGCCGCCGGCCGAGGATACGGCGGCGCCCAGCTATCCCGCCGGACCGCCCGCGACGCTCAGCGCCGATCTGTCGGCATTGCCCAGCGCGTCGCGGCCTTCGGTGCAGAATTGCCTGAACGACGCGGCGCGGCAGATCGGCGTCACCGGCGGGACGCGGCTGTCATACGACCGGCTGGTCAATCTGGAGCAGGGCAATGGCGGTTGGCGGATCCGCGCCGCGATGACGGCCACCTACCCCGACAGCAGCCATGCGGTCGAAATGTATTGCCGTGCGACGCCGACGCAGATCATCCAGCTCGATCTGAACTAGCGCGGGCATGGGTGCGGCCACCCCTTGCGGGCTGGGGCGGCGCGGGCGGATCAGGCGAGGGCCTCTTCGACCTGGTCCAGCCGGTCCTTGCCGAAGAACATCTCGTCGCCGACGAAGAAGGTCGGGATGCCGAACACGCCGCGCGCGACCGCGGCTTCGGTATTGGCGACCAGCTTTGCCTTGATCGCGGGTTCCTGCGTGCGCGCGAGCAGCGCCGGACCGTCGAAGCCGTTCGCGGTGAGGAAGGTCGCGATCACTTCGGGATCGTCCATCTTCAACCCCTCTTCCCACATCGCGCGGTTCACCGCGTCGACATAGTCGTCGAGATTGCCCTCGTCCGCCGTAACGACGGCGCCGCGCATGATGGTCAACGTGTTGATCGGGAAATGCGGATTGAAGCGGAAGCGCGTCAGGTCGTGGCGCGCGATGAAGCGGCGCATCTCCAGATTTTCATAAGCGAGCTTCGCGGGCGCTTCGGCATATTGGACCATCGGCGCCTTGTTGCCCGTCGCCTTGAAGATGCCCCCGAGCAGGCAGGGGGTGATGACCAGTTCGGCGCCGGTGCGTTCGAGCAGGTCGGGCAGAACGCGCATGGTCAGATAGGCGTTGGGGCTGCCGAAATCGAAGATCAGTTCGAGTGTCTTTTGGGCGGTTTTGCTCACCATTTCTCTCCCCAGGGACGGAGGTCGAGTTCGTGCGTCCACGCGCTTTTGGGCTGCTTGTGGAGCATCACATAATTGGCCGCGATGGCGTCGGGATTGAGGATCAGCTGCTGCGCCTTCGCATTGTCGAAATCGGGGTGGCGGCCCTTGATGAATTCGGTGTCGATCGCGCCGTCGATGACGGTGTGCGCGACGTGGATGTCCTTGGGTCCCAGTTCGCGCGCCATCGACTGGGCGAGCATCCGCAATGCGCCCTTCGCGCCCGAAAAGGCGGCAAAGCCCGATCCGCCGCGCAGACTGGCGGTCGCGCCGGTAAAGATGATCGTGCCGCGGCCGCGCGGCGCCATATGTTTCGCCGCCTCGCGCCCCATCAGGAAGCCGCCGAGACAGGCCATCTCCCAGACCTTGGTGTAAACGCGCACCGTCGTCTCGACGATGGGAAAGTTCACGTTCGCGCCGATGTTGAACACGGCGACTTCGACCGGCCCGACCTCCGCCTCGACCTGCTCGAACAGCGCGATCATGTCGTCCTCGCTCCGCGCATCGCCGGGGAAGGCGCGCGCCTGATGCCCCGCGTCGCGGATCGACTGCGCCAGCGCTTCCAGCTGGTCGGCGTTGCGCGCCCGGCGGTTGACGCAGGAAGTGAGGCCTTCGGCTGCAAAGGCGCGGGCGATGGCGCCGCCGGTGGCGTCTCCGGCTCCGATTATGACGGCTGCTGACATGCGACTCTCCTCTTGCGCCCGATAGTAGCTATGATAATCATAGTGACAAGGAAAAAGCTTATATGCCCAAGCGCGCGGATCTGTCGGATACATTTTGCCCGGTCGGCCGGTCGGCCGAGCTGCTCGGCGACCGCGCGGTGCTGCTCATCCTGCGCGAGCTGTTTTTCGGACGGCGGCGTTTCGAGCCGATCGCCGCGAACACCGGGCTCGGACCGCAGCTCGTGTCGGCGCGGCTCAAGATGCTCGTCGCGGAAGGAATCGCCGAGCGCCGCGTCTATCAGCTGCGCCCGCTGCGGTACGATTATTGGCTGACCGACAAGGGCAAGGCGCTCTTCGACGTGCTCTATGCGATGCGCAACTGGGCCGAACGCTGGGCCTATGCGCCGGGCGAGATCGGCGCGGGGCCGGCGATCCGCTATGTGCACCGCGCGTGCGGGAGCGATGTCGGGACCGCGACCGTCTGTCCGGGCTGTGGCGCCGAGCTCGGTTACGGGGATCTGAAGGGCGAACCGTCTTCGGCGCTTCGTGCCGAACAGGTCGCGCGAACGGCCTAGATCAGGCCTTTTCCAGCGTGCATTGCAGCGGGTGCTGGTTTTGCCGCGCGGCGTCCATCACCTGGTTCACCTTGGTTTCGGCAACTTCATAGCTGAACACGCCGCACACGCCGACGCCCTGCTGGTGGACGTGCAGCATCACCTGCGTCGCCTGTTCGATATCCATATTGAAGAAGCGTTGCAGCACCATGACGACGAATTCCATCGGCGTGTAATCGTCGTTGAGCAGCAGCACCTTGTACATCGAAGGCTTTTTGGCCTTCGCGCGGGTCCGCGTCGCGATACCGACGCCGGGGCTGCCGGGTGAGCCGTCGTCCTTGTCCGCCATCGCGCGGGCCGGAAGAGTGGTCGAAACAGGAAACATCATGGCAGGAATATCGCAAGCGGCGGGCGAAGCGCAAGGGGCGCGCGCGCCGATTTTAACCTCTTGTTCGCCAGCCCGCCGCGCCGGCGCGTAAGGGCGCTGGAAACAGGAACCGCCCGCTTCCGGGAGGAAGCGGGCGGCCTTGTAGGTGTCGGCGCAGGCGGGGAGGGAGGGGGAATGCCCGCGCCAACGGAAGGTGAAAGCGCCTTAGGCGGCCTTCAGCTTCGAAGTGATGACCGACACGCGGTTCGAGATCGGCGCGAAGCTGTCGTTGGTCAGCTTGACGACGAGTTCGCTGGTCTTCGAGGTCTGCGCGACAGCGGCGTCGAACGCCTTCTTGCTGTTTTCGGCATAGAGCTTGAAGAATTCGGTCGGCGACTTGACGGCGGTGTAGCCTTTCAGCGCGGCGGTCGTGTCTTCGAAGCTCTTGCGAGCGAAGGCAACGCCTTCCTGACCGAGGGTTTCGACGCCCTTGGCAGCGATCTTGCCGGCTTCGACGAGCGCTTCGACGTTCGCCTTGTTGAATTCGACGGCTTCTTCGGCGAGCTTGCTCGACTTCGCAAAAGCTTCCTTGGCCTTTTCGTTGAAATCGGCGGTCAGGGCTTCGGTGCGGGTCTTGGCTTCGTCGGCGAACTTCTTGACGGTGTCGTTCATGGTCTTGAATCCTTTGGTGGCGAGGAGGGCCGGCTTCGGCGCGGCCTTGGGAGCAATCTTCTTCACGACCGCCTTCTTCGGGGCGACCTTCTTGGCGACCGCCTTGGGGGCAGCAGCCTTTTTCACAGCCGGCTTGGCTTTTGCCTTCACCGTCTTGGTCTTTGCGGGCGCCGGAGCGGCCTTGACCGCCGCGGGGGCGGCTTCCGCTGCCGGGGCAGCGGCCGGAGCCGGCGCAGCAGGAGTCGCCACCGGCTTGGCGGCGGTTTCCAGCGTCGCGGCTTCGAAAGCCTTTTCGGCACTATCCATCTTGGTAGCCATCGGGACAACTCCTTTATGTTGCAGTGCACAATATAGGAGTGGGTCGGAGATTTCAAGAGATTTTTGTGCGGTGCACAAAAAATTCCGGATCGCGACCTCGTAGGCCTTGTAATTTCCCGATATTACCGCTGTTTGACATAGCGGCCGGGGGCATCCTCGATCGCCTTTTTAGCACCTTTTCCGGGAATGCGCGCGCCTTTTGTCGCCGTTCTTGCGCTATCCTGTTCCGAAATCCAGCCGATCCAGTGCGGCCACCAGCTGCCCTTCGTCTCGTGCGCGCCCGCAACGAATTCGTCGAGCGTCGCTGCGCCGTTGTCGCCGGTCCAATATTGATATTTGCCCGCGGCGGGCGGGTTGACGACGCCCGCGATATGGCCCGAGCCCGCGAGCAGGAAAGTCCTGGGTCCCGACAGATGGTCCATCAGCCGCCACACGCTTGCGAGCGGTGCGATATGATCCTCGCGCCCGGCCTGGATATAGGCAGGGGTCGCGATCTTCTTGAGGTCGATCGGGGTGCCGAGCGCCGACAGGCTGTTGGGGATCACCATGCGGTTGTCGCGGTAGAGATCGACCAGATAGGCGCGATGCCACTTGGCGGGCAGGTTTGTTGTGTCGCCGTTCCAGTAGAGTAGGTCGAAGGGCGGATAGTCGTTGCCGAGCAGATAATTGTTGACGACATAGTTCCAGATCAGGTCGCGTCCGCGCAGGCTGTTGAAGGTGGCCGCCATATAGCGGCCATCGAGGAAGCCCTGCGCCGACAGTTGCTGGAGCAGCGCGAGATAGCTGTCGTCGACGAACAGCTTGAGGTCGCCGGCGTGCTCGAAATCGACCTGCGCGGTGAAGAAGGTCACCGACTTGACCTTGTCGGCCTCCTGGCGCGCGGCGAGGATCGCGAGCGTCGCGGCGAGTGTCGTGCCGGCGACGCAATAGCCGATCGTGTGCACCGCGGGGACGTTCAGCACGTCGCGGACGGTGTCGATCGCGTCGATCTGCGCCGCGATATAATCGTCCCACACGACGTCCTTCATCGACGCGTCGGCCGATTTCCACGACACCATGAAGACGCTGAGCCCCTGTTCGACCGCCCAGGCGACG
>PNJO01000079.1 GCA_013821905.1 Sphingopyxis sp.
CGGTTCCGACCACGACGACATGGGTGGGCGACAATGAATTCAACGTCGTCTTCTCGGGCGACAGCGACTTCACGCGCTTCAAGGGCTCCTACAACAATTGGCTGCCCGCATTCGACCTCGACGTTTCGCCGATCGAGGATGTGAAGCTGCGCGCATCCTACAGCCACACGATCACGCGTCCCGACTATGCCAGCATGCAGGGCGGGCGCACGATCGACACGCTGTTCCGCGTCGGCGGCGGTACGGGCGCGCAGGGCAATCCGGGGCTGATCCCCTATAAGTCGAAGAATATCGACCTGTCGGCCGAATGGTATTATGCGCCCGACAGCTATGTTTCGGTCGGATATTTCCACAAGGATGTCAGCAACTTCATATCTTCGACGCGCATCGACAGCACGGCGTTCGGGCTGACCACGCCGGTCGAGGGGCCGCGCTGGAATGCCGCGCTTGCCGCACTCGGGCCGAATGCGACGGTCGGCCAGATCCGCCAATATATCATCACCAATTTCCCGAGCACGGTCACTGGCAATATCATCAACGCCGCGCCGGGCGATCCGCTGGTCAATTTCGAGATCAACACACCGATCAACAGCGACCGGACGGCATCGATCAACGGCTGGGAATTCGCGCTCCAGCACAGCTTCTGGGACACGGGCTTCGGCGTGATCCTGAACTATACGATCGTCAACGGCAGCGCGACCTATGACAATACGCAGCCGTCGTCGGTGGCGCAGTTCGCGCTCACCGGGCTCAGCGACAGCGCCAATGCGGTCGCCTATTACGACAAGAACGGGCTCCAGGCCCGCGTCGCCTGGAACTGGCGCGACGAATTCCTCGCGGGGACGGGGCCGAACCCCTTCTACACCGAGGAATATTGGCAGATCGACGCCAGCGCGAGCTACGAGTTCCTTCCGGGGCTCACCGGCTTCGTCGAGGCGATCAACCTGACCGGAGAGGGGCGGCGCGGACATCTCCGGCACAAGAACAACGTCACCTTCGTGCAGCCGGGCTTCGCCCGCTACGCGGCAGGGGTCCGGTTCAACTTCTAAGGGGGCGGGCGCCGATCGCCCCGGGTCGACAGAAGAGCCGCGCCTTTCCCGGGTGCGGCTCTTTTGCGTGACGGCGGCGGAGCGTTGGCCTAGAGTCGCAGGTAATGAACAAGATGGTCGAGAGGGTGGTCATTGTAGGCGGCGGCACCGCGGGTTGGCTCGCGGCGTCGCTGCTCGCCACCTCGCGCCGCGCGAAGGCTGCGCCGCTGTCGGTGACGGTGGTCGAGGCGCCCGATGTGGCGATCGTCGGCGTCGGCGAAGGCACCTGGCCGACGATGCGCACGACGCTCGCGACGATCGGTCTCGACGAGGCCGAATTTCTCGCGGCATGTGACGGCGCCTTCAAGCAGGCCTCGCGTTTCGACGGCTGGGTCGACGGCTCGGCGGACGACAGCTATCTCCACCCCTTCACGACGCCGCCCGCGGTGCCGACGGGCGAA
This sequence comes from Sphingopyxis sp., assembly GCA_013821905.1. Classification (GTDB taxonomy): domain Bacteria; phylum Pseudomonadota; class Alphaproteobacteria; order Sphingomonadales; family Sphingomonadaceae; genus Sphingopyxis. The sequence continues at coordinate 1,490 of PNJO01000079.1, forward strand.
TTGCTCGCGGCGTGGCGCGCGTCGGCGCCCGACCAGCCCTTCGCCGCGGCGATGAGCGCGCAGGCGGCGGTGTGCCGGCAGCATCTCGCGCCGCGCCAACGGGCGATGCCCGGCTATCAGGGCGCGGCCAACTATGCCTATCATTTCGCTGCCGAGAAATTCGCGGCGCTGCTGTCCGCACATGCGGTGCGGAACCTGGGCGTGACGCATATCTTCGACCATGTCACCGGCGCCCGGCGTGCCGAGAATGGCGATATCGCGGCGCTGACCACGCGCAGTGGCCGCGAGGTCGCGGGCGACCTGTTCATCGACTGCACCGGCTTCAAGGGGCTGATGATCGAAGGCGAAATGGGCGTCGAGTGGATCGACCGGAGCGCCCATGCCTTCAACGACCGGGCGATCGCGTCGCAGGTGCCGGTGCCGCCGGGCAGTCCGATCGCGTCGCAGACGATCGCGACCGCGCACGAGGCGGGCTGGATCTGGGACATCGGGCTGCCGTCGCGGCGCGGCATCGGCTGCGTCTATTCGAGCCGCTTCATGGATGCCGAGCGGGCAGAGGCGATCTTGCGCGACTATATCGCGCGCGAACTGCCCGGCGCGGTGCCCGAGGAAGGCGCGTTCGGGGCGCCGTTCAAGCATATCAGCTTTCGCACCGGGCACCGCGCGCGCTTCTGGGAAAAAAACTGCATTTCGATCGGCCTCGCGGCGGGGTTCGTCGAGCCGCTGGAGGCGTCGGCGATCGTCCTCATCGAATTGTCGCTGCGTGCGCTCACCGACAATTTTCCGGCCGACCGCGCGTCGATGGATATCCACGCGGGCCGCTTCAACAAGCTGTTCCGCTATCGCTGGGACCGCATCATCGAGTTTCTGAAGCTCCATTATGTGCTCAGCCGCCGCGACGAGCCCTATTGGCGCGCGCACCGCGACCCCGACCATATTCCGCCGCACCTCGCCGACCTGCTGACGCTGTGGCGCGACCAGCCGCCCTCGACGTCGGACTTCCCCTATATCGACGAGATTTTCTCGGCCGAGAGCCATCAATATATTCTCTATGGCATGGGCTTTCCGGCGCCCGCCGGCTGGCCCGCCAGCGACCGCGCGCTGGCGGCGCTCGCCGAGATGCGCCAGCGCGCCCGCACGCTGGCCGCCGGATTGCCGACCAACCGCGCCTATCTCGACACGCTCGCGGCCGACCTTGCCGCCGCAGAATGAAGAAAGACCCGAATGACCCAGCACGCCGTTCTCGACAGTAACAGCCATCGCGAACTGCGCGTGCGCGCCGATGCCGGTGCGGAGTTGGGCGATGCGGTGATGGCGACGCTGACGGTGCCCACCGAATTCCGCAGCATCCAGGGGCATTTCCCGATCCTCTTCCGCCGCGAGATCGACCGTAACGACTTCATGGCGGTCGCCTTGCTCGGCTTTGAATCGGGCGAGAATCTCTTCCTCGACGGCGACCGCTGGGATGCGCGCTACCGGCCGTTGTCGCTGGCAATCCAGCCCTTCCTGATCGGCCGCCCGGCGAGCGGCGACGGCCCGGGCAAGGTGCATGTCGACCTCGGCCATCCGCGCATCGCGCCGGGCAGCGAGGGCATTCGCCTGTTCGACGTCGACGGCGCGCCGACCCCCTATCTCGAACAGATTGCCGAACGGCTCGGCGATCTCGACGAGGGCTATCGCGCGAGCAAGGCCTTCTTCGACGCGCTCGCCGCCTATGATCTGCTCGAACCCTTCAGCCTCGAGATCACGCTCGACGACGGCTCGATCAATTCGCTCGTCGGTTTCCACATCATCGACGAGGACCGGCTGCGCGCGCTCGATGCCGCGGCACTCGGCGCGCTTCATGCCGAAGGGCATCTGATGCCGATCTTCATGGCGCTTGCCTCGCTGTCGCAGCTGTCGGCGCTGGTCGAGCGCAAGAACCGCAAGACGGGCCGTGGCTGACCGCGACGCGCCTATCTATGACCGCCTGGCGAAGGTGCCGGAGCGACAATGGGAAAAGGGGGCGGGGCTCGACGCGTTGCTGGAAGGCGCGCGCGAGCCCTTTGTCCTGCGCGGCTTCGTCGCCGACTGGCCGCTGGTCGCAGCGGGCAGGGAAGGCGGCCGCGCCGCGCGCCGCTATCTGCTCGACCATGCGCGCGAGCGGCCGTTCAAGGTGTCGATCGGCCCGCCCGGACATGATGGCCGCCTTTTCTACGACGCCGACATGGACATGAATTTCCGCGTCGGGACCGGGCGGCTACCCGACATTTTCGGCGGCATCGACCAGGCCGAGGACCGCGGCGAGGCGCGCACCGTCTATCTCGCGTCGATCGACATTCCGTCGCATTTCGACGGGCTCGACGAAGCCAACCCGGTCGATCTCGGCGACCGCGACCCGCTGAAGAGCATCTGGATCGGAACGCGCACCCGGATCGCGGCGCACAATGATTTTCCCGACAATCTGGCCTGCTGCGCGGTCGGGCGCCGCCGCTTCACGCTGTTTCCGCCGCACCAGTTCCGCAACCTCTATCTGGGGCCGATCGACAATACGCCGGCGGGGCGCGCGGTGAGCATGGTCGATTTCGACGCGCCCGACCTCGCTGCCTTTCCGCGCTTCGTCGATGCGATGGCCGAGGCGCAGACGATCGAGCTGGAACCCGGCGACGCGATCTTCATCCCGTCGATGTGGTGGCACCATGTCGAAGGCCTCGCGGACTTCAACATATTGGTGAATTACTGGTGGCGGACGACGCCGGCCTGGCTCGGCCAGCCGCAGGTCGCGCTCAACCACGCGATCCTCGCGATCCGTGACCTGCCGCCCGAAGACAAGGCGATGTGGCGCGATCTGTTCGACCATTATGTCTTCGCCAATGACGGCAGCGTCACCGACCATATTCCCGAACAGGCGCGCAGCATCCTGTCGCCGCTCACCCCCGAGAGCGCCGGCCGGCTGCGCGCTTTCTTGCTAAGGACGTTAAGCAGATGAATGAAGGCAGGCAGATCCGGCGCGTCGTGATCGCGGGGGGCGGCACCGCGGGGTGGATGATGGCGGCGGCGATCGCGCGGACGATGGGGCCGACGGTCGACCTGACGCTCGTCGAATCCGAACAGATCGGGACGATCGGTGTCGGCGAATCCACCATCCCGCCGCTCGTCAATTTCAACCGCATCCTCGGCATTCCCGAACCCGATTTCATGCGCGCGACGCAGGCGACCTTCAAGCTGGGTATCCTGTTCGACAATTGGAAGCACGACGGGCACAGCTATTTCCACAGCTTCGGCCTGTCGGGGAAGGACCATTGGTCGGCGGGGTTCCAGCATTTCTGGCTGCACGGCAAGACGAAGGGCCACATGCAGCCCTATGACGATTATTGCCTCGAACTCGTCGCCGGGCTGCAGGGCAAGTTCGCGCACCTGCCCGACGACCGGATGAATTACGCCTATCATGTCGATGCGACGCTCTATGGCCGCTTCCTGCGCAAGCTGGCCGAAGCCGACGGCTGCAAGCGCGTCGAGGGCAAGATCGCGCGCGTCGAGCTCGATGGCGAGACGGGCGACATAGCGGCGCTGCACCTCGACGGCGAGCGGCGGATCGAGGGCGACATGTTCGTCGACTGCACCGGATTCCGCGGGCTGCTGATCGACGGTGCGCTGCACGCCGGGTTCGAGGACTGGACGCACTGGCTGCCCAACGACAGCGCGATTGCGGTCCAGTCCGAACATCTGGGCCCGCCGATGCCTTATACGCAGGCGATTGCGCACGATGCCGGCTGGCAATGGCGCATTCCGTTGCAGCACCGGATGGGCGCGGGGATCGTCTATTCGAGCGGCTATCTGTCGCGCGACGAGGCCTACGACCGGCTGATCTCGACTGTCGGCAAGCCGCTGATCGAACCCTTCGATATCAAGTTCAAGGGCGGCGTGCGGCGCAAGCAATGGTTCCGCAACTGCGTCGCCGTGGGCCTTGCGGGCGGCTTCGTCGAGCCGCTGGAGGCGACCACCGTCCACCTGATCCAGCGCGCAGTGCTGCGCTTCATCCGCATGATGCCGAGCGGGCGGATCAGCGAGCGCGACGCGACCGAGTTCAACGACCAGCAGCGGCTCGACATCGAGCAGATCCGCGATTTCGTGATCCTGCACTATAAGGTGACCAATCGCCGCGACAGTCCCTTCTGGCGCCATGTCGCAAACATGCCGATCCCCGCCTCGCTCGAGCAGAAGATCGAGCTGTTCCGCGAAACCGGCCGGACTTTCCGCAAGAATGAGGAATTGTTTGCCGAGAACAGCTGGGTGCAGGTGATGATGGGGCAGGGGATCGAGCCCGAGAGCTATCACCCGATCGCCGAGAAATTGCGCGACGACGAGCTCGAAAAGCTGTTCCGCGTGCTGCGCGAGTCGGTGGCGCATACCGCCGCGACGCTGCCCGAGCATCATGCCTATGTCGCGCGCTATTGCGGCGCCGAGGAGCCGCAGGCGGCATGAGGACAATCGCGGCGCTTCTGCTGTTGCCCGCCGTGCTCGCGGGCGCGGGAGCGCGCGCCGCGGAGCCGTCGGATGATGGCTGGCGGCTCGTCTGGTCGGACGAGTTCGACGGCGGTTCGATCGATCGGAGCAAATGGGATTTCGACGTCGATTGCTGGGGCGGCGGCAATAACGAGCGGCAATGCTATACCGACAAGCGCACGAATGCGGAGGTCCGGGACGGCCGGCTGTTCATCACCGCGCGCAAGGAGCGTGCGACCGGCCCGGCCTTTCCGCTGTCGCAGCGCGGCGAGCCGGGCAAGGCGAATGCGCGGGCGACCAAGGACTTCACCTCCGCCCGGCTCGTCACGCGCGGCAAGGCGGCGTGGACCTATGGCCGGATCGAGATACGCGCGAAGCTGCCGCAGGGGCAGGGAACGTGGCCCGCGATCTGGATGCTGCCCGAGCAGAACGACTATGGCACCTGGGCCGCATCGGGCGAGATCGACATATTGGAGGCGGTGAACCTCGGCGTTCGCTGCGAGACATGCGCGGGCGGGGTCGAGGACCGCATCCTCGGCACTCTGCATTTCGGCGGCCAATGGCCCGCGAACAAGCATAAGGGCGACGAGACCGCGCTGCCGGCGCCGATCGACGGCTTTCACACCTTCGGCATCGTCTGGGAGAAGGGGCGGATCGTCTGGACGATCGACGGCAAACCCTATGCGACGCGCGTCGCGAGCGAGTGGAGCACGAGCGGGTCGAGCGACCCCGCCGCGCCGTTCGACCGGCCCTTTCACCTGCTGCTCAACCTCGCGGTCGGCGGCGGGCTTGCGGAAAGTCGCGGACTGAAGGGCGTCGACGATCGCGGATACCCTAAAATTATGGAAGTCGACTGGGTTCGCGTCTGGCAATGCGGCGAGGATGAAGCTAGCAGGTCGCGATGCGGACTGATGGGGGGTCAGGGAAAATAATGGGGCGGCGACGGCAGTCGGTGACGATCAGGCATGTTGCGGCCGACGCGGGCGTTTCGCTGCAGACGGTGAGCCGCGTCATCAACGACGAGCCCAACGTCCGCCCCGAGATGAAGGAACGCGTCCAGGCGTCGATCGACAAGCTCGGCTATGTTCCCTCGATCGCGGCGCAGCGGATGAGCGGGTCGCGATCCTATCTGATCCTTGCGATCAACGACCGCGACCGCACGATTGCCGACTGGCGCGGGCGGCAGGGGGTCGACTGGGTCGACCAGATGCTGCTCGGCGGAATGCTCAAATGCGCCGAGCTCGGCTATCGCATGATCTTCGAACTGGTCGATACGCACAGCGACCATGTCGAGCGCGAACTGCGCGCGACGATTGCGGCGCTCCAGCCAGACGGCGTGATCCTGACGCCGCCGCATTCGGACAATCCGCTGATCGTCGATCTGCTGCACCACCAGCGCATTCCCTTCGCGCGCATCGGTTCGCTCGGCGGCGAGGCGGGGATCGCGCTCGTCATGGACGACGAGGGGGCGGCGCGGCTCGCGACGCGGCACCTGATCGACCTAGGGCACCGGCGCATCGGCTTCATTGCCGGTTCGCCCGAATATAGCCTCAGCCGCTGGCGCGTCGACGGTTGGGAGGCCGAGATGCGCGAGGCGGGGCTGGGCACCGACGGGCTGCTCGCCGAGGGCGATTTCAGCTTTGCGTCGGGCGAGGCGGCGGCGCGGCAGTTGCTCGGCGGCACCAATCCCCCGACCGCGATCATCGCGAGCAACGACCAGATGTCGCTCGCGACGCTGGAGGTCGCGCGCGAGAAGGGGATCGAGGTGCCGGGCCAGCTGTCGATCGTCAGTTTCGACAACACCCCGATCGTGCGTTTCACCCAGCCCCCGCTGACCGCGGTCGACCAGCCGGTCGCCGAAACCGTGTCGCGCGCGGTCGAACTGATCATCAAGGCGCAGCGTGGCGGGCCGCGACCCGCCGAGCCCACCGTCGTGCGGGGCAGCCTCGTCCAGCGTGGATCGTCGGCGCCGCTGCAGTGATGGACGAAGAAGGCGCGCCCCGTCGCCAGTCGACCGGCTTCCTGCTCCTCTACGCGCTCGCCGCGGCGGGTGGCGCGATGGCCTATGTCCCCTTTCTGACGATCCTGCTGCCTGCGCGGATGACCGAGCTTGCGGGGGCAGGCGATATCCAGTCGCTCGGCCATGTCACCTTCTTCGGCGCGATCGCCGCGAGCCTCGGCGGGATCGGTTTCGGCTGGCTCAGCGATATCACCGGCAACCGGCGCGGCTGGATCCTGACCGGGCTGGCGCTGACCGTCGTCCTGCTGCTCGCGGTGCCGCTGGCGCAGAGCGTGCCGGTGCTGATCGCCATCATTTTCGCGTGGCAATTGTCGCTCAACATGATCCTCGGCCCACTCTCGGCGTGGGCGGGCGATGTCGTGCCCGACGAGCAGAAGGGGCTGCTCGGCGGGCTGCTGGCTTTTTCGCCCGCGCTCGGTGCCTGGTCGGGAGCGATCATCACGCTGCCGGGGCTGGTGTCGGCGGAGGGACGGCTGGCGGTCGTCGCGATGCTCGTCATCGCCGCGATCCTGCCGGTCATGCTGTTCGGCCGCCCGCGCGCCTTTCCCGAGCTCACCGCGCCGCCGCCGGCGCGCGCCGACGGCGAAGGCTGGACGCCGCCGACGGGCCCCGCGGTGCGGATGTGGACCGCGCGCCTGCTCGTCCAGATCGCCGAAGCGGCGCTCTTCGCCTATCTCTATTTCTGGTTCCGGTCGATCGACCCGACGATGGGCGACAATGAAAAGGCAGGCGTCTTCAGCCTCGCGCTGACGCTCGCGGTGCCGATCGCGCTCGCCGCCGGGCGCTGGGCCGACCGCAACGACCGGCCCTTCCTGCCGCTCGTCGCCAGCGCCGCGGTTTCGGCGACGGGGATGATCGGCATGGCCTTTGCGAGCGGGCTGGACACCGCCAAGGCGAGCTATCTGGTCTTCGGCATCGCGACCACCGTCTTCCTGTCGCTCCATTCGGGGCAGACGCTGCGCATCCTGCCGCGGTCGGACCGGCGCGGGCGCGACCTCGGCATCTTCAACCTCACCAACACCGTGCCGTCGCTCATCATGCCGTGGCTCACCATCTCGCTGGTCCCGGGCTTTGGATTCGACGCGCTTTTCCTGTTGCTTGCGGCGCTGACGGGCGGGGCGGTGCTGCTCCTCGCCACCATGCCGCGCAACCCGCTTCCGGCTTGAAAACACCTGCTTGATTTCGCCGGTTGGCTATGCGAGACAGTATTTGATAACGTTCACATAAGACGAGATGGGAGAGACAATGCGCCGACATGCGATTGCGGTGGCGACCGCGCTGCTTCTGGCCGGCACTGCCGGCGTGACGGCTTCGGCCGCGGATCAGGCGGCGGCGGTTCACCCCGAACTCTGGCCGAGCGCGAAGAGCCCCGCGGCGATCACCGACGCGGCGACTGAGGCGCGGATCGACGCGCTGCTGAAGCGGATGACGATCGAGCAGAAGGTCGGCCAGCTGGTCCAGGGCGACATCAGCACGATCACGCCCAAGGACCTCGAAACCTATCCGCTCGGTTCGATCCTCGCCGGCGGCAACAGCGGCCCCCACGGCAATGAACGTTCGACCGCCGCCGACTGGGCAAAGCTGGTCGGCGAGTTTCGCGCCGTGTCGCTGAAGCCGCAGGCGAACGGCGTCGCGATCCCGATCATCTTTGGCGTCGATGCCGTTCACGGCCATAACAATATCCCCGGCGCGACGCTGTTCCCGCACAATATCGGGCTCGGCGCGGCGCGCGACCCCGAGCTGATCCAGCGCATCGGCGCGGTGACCGGCGCCGAAATTGCGGGCAGCGGTATCGAATGGACCTTTGCGCCGACGCTTGCGGTGCCGCAGGATCTGCGCTGGGGCCGCAGCTATGAAGGCTATGCTTCCGATCCGAAGCTGATCGCCGACTATGCGCGCGCGATGGTGCTCGGGCTGCAGGGCAAGCTGGTGTCGGGCCAGAGCGTCGGAGCGGCGCATGTCGCGGCGACCGCGAAACATTTCCTCGCCGATGGCGGCACCTTCGAGGGCAAGGATCAGGGTGATGCCAAGGCCGACGAGAAGGAACTGATCGCCAAGCATGCACAGGGCTATCCGGCCGCGATCGACGCGGGCGCGTTGACCGTCATGGCGAGCTTTTCGAGCTGGCAGGGCGTCAAGCACCACGGCAACAAGGGACTGCTGACCGACGCGCTCAAGGACAAGATGGGCTTTGCGGGCTTCGTCGTCGGCGACTGGAACGGCCACGGCCAGGTCGCGGGATGCAGCGTCACCGACTGCGCGCAGTCGATCAACGCCGGCCTCGACATGTTCATGGCGCCCGACAGCTGGAAGGGCCTCTACGAAACCACGGTTCGCCAGGCGAAAGACGGCACGATTTCGGCGGCGCGGCTCGACGATGCGGTGCGCCGCATCCTGCGCGTCAAATACAAGCTCGGCCTGTTTCCCGAAGGCCATGTCGACCGCAGTCAGGTCAAAGCGCTCGGCACCCCCGAACATCTCGCGATCGCGCGCGAAGCGGTCGCCAAGTCACTGGTTCTGCTGAAGAACAACGGCAGCGTGCTGCCGATCAAGCCGGGCGCGCGGGTGCTCGTCACCGGGCCCGCCGCGAACAGCATGGCGATCCAGTCCGGCGGCTGGACGATCAGCTGGCAGGGCACCGACGTGACCCACGCCGATTTCCCCAACGGTCAGACGATCTGGGAGGGGCTCGACAAGGCGGTGCGCGATGCCGGCGGTGTCGCGTCGCTCTCCGACGACGGCGTCTATAAGGAAAAGCCCGACGTCGCGATCGTCGTATTCGGCGAGGCGCCCTATGCCGAATTCCAGGGCGACGTGCCGACGCTCGACTATCAGCCTTCGGACGCGACCGATCTCGCGACGCTCAAGAAGCTCAAGGCGGCGGGCATACCCGTGGTCGCGCTGTTCCTGTCGGGTCGGCCGATGTTCACCAATCCCGAAATCAACGCCGCCGACGCCTTTGTCGCCGGCTGGCTGCCCGGCTCGCAGGGGGCCGGCGTCGCCGACGTGCTCGTCGCGGGCAAGGACGGCAAGACCGTACGCGGTTTCACCGGCACGCTGCCCTTTGCCTGGCCGGCCGATGCGCGCTCGCCTGTCGAAACGCCGCAGTGGCCGGTCGGTTACGGCCTGAAATATGGCGCGACGACCGACGTGCCGCAGCTTTCGGAAGCGCTGCGGGTCGATATCGCCGCAGCGCTGAACGTCACCACCTATTTCACCGGTGGTCGCGCGCGGTCGCCCTGGGCGCTGTCGATTACCGATGCAGGCGGGGCCCGCGCCGTGGATTCGCCACCGGTGTCGAGCCCCAACGGGCTGCTCGCGACGCGCTCGGTCGATGTGCGGGCGCAGGAGGACGGCAAGTCCTTCATCTGGACCGGTCCGGCTTCCTTCCATCTGACGGGCCCCTTTGCCGACCTGTCGCGCCAGCTCAACAACAGTTTCGCGCTGCGGCTCGACTGGCGGATCGACGAGACGGGCGGCCTGCCGGTCAAGCTCGCCCTGGGCGGCGTGACCTTCGACATTTCGGACTGGGTCAAAACGGCGCCGAAGGGCGAGGTGGCGACGCTGAAAGTCCCGCTGCGCTGTTTCGCCGATGCCGGCGCCAATCTGACGCGCGTCGATTATGCGACGAGCGTGCATGGCGACAAGGGGCTGGCGGTGACGCTGTTGAATACGAATGTCGAGGCGGTGGGAGAGAATCTGCCTTGCCCGCCGGCGGCAAAATGACCAGACCCGCAAAAGGGTTGGCCTGATAAAATTAGGGAGAGAGTAGATGGCATTGGTGCCCAACGTCGCGACCGGTGCAGACCCCGGCACGGCCGGTAAGAGTGGCGGCAGCACGCGCGTCGTGCTCATCCTTGCCTTTGCGGTGTTCTTCCTGCTGGGCGGGGTGACGAACATCAACGACCTGCTGGTCGGCAAGTTCAAGCCGATGTTCCACCTGACGCACGCCGAGGCGAATCTGGTGCAGATGGCGTTCTTCATCGCCTATGGCGCCTTTTCGATCCCCGCCGGCATCATCATGTCGAAACTCGGCTATATCCGCACCTTCGTGCTCGGCTTCATCATCGTCGCGGCCGCAGCTTTCCTGTTCATTCCGGCATCGGCCGCGGCCTCCTATCCCGGGTTCCTTGCCGCGCTTTTCTGCATCGGCGCGGGGATCACGGTTCTGCAGGTCGCGATGAATCCCGTGATCACGACGCTCGGACCGATCGAAACCTCGTCCAGCCGGCTGACCTTTGCACAGGCGTTCAATTCGATCGGCGTGTTCCTGATGGTCTATGGCGGCGCGACCTTCCTGCTCGGGGATTC
>PNJO01000080.1 GCA_013821905.1 Sphingopyxis sp.
CGGCGATCGCAGACAAAGCCGCGGCCGGTGCGGAAGCGAGACGGCCCTTCGCCATCGCCGATGATCCATGATGCGTGCCGGGCAGCAGGGCGACCTTCCATCCGTATCATTGCGCATATCGGACCGTATCCGCCGCCTCTAGCTTCGGGACAAACGAAGGAGATGCATCATGAAGAATATGCTGTTGCTCGTGCACGACGATGCCGGCCAGGAAGCCCGGCTTCAGGCAGCGCTCGACATAACGCGGGCTCTCGGCGGGCATCTCGACTGCCTCGACGTCACACCATATCCGGTGGTCGCCGGCGGCGCAGTGATGGGCTATGGCGAAAGCGTCGTGGTGATGGACGAGCGCGACAGCGAAGCAAAGAACAAGGCGGCGCTGACCGAACGGCTTGCAGGCGAGGACGTCAGCTGGGGCTGGGCCGACACGATGGGCGAAATGGCAACCTCGGTTCTGCAGGCTGCCGACCTCGCCGATCTCATCATCCTCAATCGCGCCCTCGATGGCTACCCGCTCCCGAACATGCGCGACATCACGAGCCGCATCGTCGCGCACACCAATGCGGGGGTGCTCGCGGTTCCCGAAACGCTCGAGCGCTTCGCATTCGACCGCGCGCTCGTGGCGTGGGACGGTGGGCGCTCGGCCGCGGCCGCGCTGCGCGCAGCGGTGCCGCTGCTCGCGCTCGCCAACGAGGTAGAGATTTTCATGGCGCGCGACGATGAAGAGGAAGAAGCGCGCAACGATCCCGAAAAGGCGGCCACCTATCTGTCGCGCCACGGAATCCATGCGAGCGTGAAGATCGCCGACGAAGCCAAGGAACGGCCCGATGCGCTCATCGCCAAGGAAGCCGAGAGCTGGCGGGCCGACTATATCGTGATGGGCGCTTACGGGCACGGGCGACTGCGCGAAACTTTCGGCGGCGTTACCAAGCGGATGCTGATCGACAGCAAGCTACCGTTGCTGCTCGGTCATTGAGCTTCGGGATGACCGTTTCCGGCGGCAGGGGAAAATATCTCCCGTTCCGGGCGAGGCACGGCGCGATCCCGCGGCGCCGGGCCAGGCGGCGGTAGCGGCCTTGCATGCTCGATATACGATATATTGATATCGGACGCCCGGCGATGGCCCAAGAGACGATTTCCGATAGGCCTGATGCTCACCGGGTTCTCATCGTCGAGGACGATCCCGGCGCGCGGCGATCGCTCTTGTTGCTGCTGACCGGTCGCGGCTTCGACGCGGTTGCTTTCCCGTCCTACGATCAGGCGCTCGCCGATGCGGCCCGGCACCCGCCAGCCTGCCTCGTCGCCGATTATCGTCTCGCGGACCGCGACGGCATAGCCTTGCTGCAAGCCTTGCGCGCGCACGGCTGGACGGGGCCCGCGATCCTCATCTCCGCCTATAGTTCGCGCGATCTCTCGGAGCGGGCAGGCGCCGCGGGCTTTGCCGCCATTTTCGACAAACCACTCCGCGAACATGCCCTCGTCGATGCCGTCGGCCGACTGATCGCGGGCGGAGCATGAGGGGCAGAAGCGGAAGGTCAGCCAAAGGAGAGGATCATGCGTGACATTTTGTTGCAGGTGAACAGCCATCCCGAACCAGCGCCGGATTGGGCGATCGAGCAAAGCGCGCGTATCGCGGCGCGGCTTCGCGCCACCGTGTCGCTCGGCGTCTGCCAGGTCCATATTCCGCAGGCGTCGAACTGGCTTGCCAATGCGCTTCTCAAGATCGACCGCATCATCGCCGACGAAAACAGGAAAAGCGCCGACAACGCCGGCGCGCTGGCCGAAAAATTCGCGCGCCTCATAGCGCCCGACCTCAACGGCGGGGTCTTCGTCGTGGACTGTCCGGCGACGATCAGCCACTGGCAATTTGCCGTGAAAGCGCGGACGTACGACCTCACGGTGATTCCGGTCTACGGCCATGCGCAGAGCGCGTACTTTGCCGAAGGCGTGGTGTTCGAAACCGGCCGGCCGATGCTGCTCCTTCCCGAAGTGCAGACGCGGGAGCCGAAATTCGACAGGATCGCGGTGGCATGGGACGGAAGCCGGGTTGCGGCGCGCGCGCTCACCGACGCGATGCCGCTGCTCCGCGAGGCAAGCTCGGTGAGTCTCGTCCGGATCACCGGCGAAAAAGACCTGTCGCGTACGGCTTCGCCCGCCGACCTTCTCCGCCATCTAAGGCTTCACGGCATCAATGCGGAGACGGTCGAGAAGGCGATCGAGGATGGCGACGCCGGACGCACTCTGCAGTCGCATTGCGTTCGGGACGGTCGCGACCTGCTCGTGACAGGGGCATTCGGCCATTCCCGCGCGCGCGAGTTCGTGCTCGGCGGCGTTACGCGGTCCATCCTCGACGATACGAAGCTTCCAGTGCTCATGTCGCACTGAGGATTTCGGGATTGTGTGCGCATCGCTGCCTTGGGCCGGGATACAGCGATGCAGATGCGCCCCTCCGTAGCATTGCGAATGGCGCCAGGGCGCTCCGACCCGCAACTTCCGGCAAAAAGGCTAGAGGCGATCATGAAGACGATAGTCCTGCTGGTACATGACGACGAGGGACAGGATGCACGGCTCGAAGCCGGGCTCGGCATAGCGCGCGCACTCGATGCCCACCTCCTTTGCGTCGAGGTGACCCCGGGCACGGCGATAGCCGCCGAGATCTACGCCGGCTTGGGCGAGACCTCCCTGATCGCGACGGCGCCAGCTGGCGCCGCGCGCGCCAGGGAGGCCGTGGGCGACAGGCTTGCGCGCGAGGATGTCGCGTGGAGCTGGGCCGATGCAGAGGGCGATATTGCGAGTTGCCTCATCGCCGCGGCGAGGCTCGCCGATCTCGTCATCCTCAATCGCACCCTCGAAGGCCGCGCGATCCCCGACATGCGCGCCATCATCGCCCGGCTTCTCGCACACCGATGCCCACCGATCGTGGCGGTTCCGTCGTCGCTCGAGCGCTTCGAGTTCGATCGCGCGCTCGTCGCCTGGGACGGGCGGCCGTCGGCCGCTGCGGCGCTGCGCGCCAGCGTGCCGCTGCTCGCGCTCGCGAACCGGGTCGAATTGTTCACCGCCGGGCACGTTGCGGGCGACACGACCGCGGCCGAGGCGGCCGCCTATCTTGCACGGTACGGAATCAAGGTGGAAACCCGGCTTGCCGCGCTCGATGGCGTCGGAGTCGAGGCGCTGATCCGGGGCGAGTGCGAGAGCTGGCGTGCCGACTATGTGGTGATGGGGGGGTTCGGCCGCGGCGCCTGGCGAGAGACATTCGGCGGCGTCACGCGCGGCCTCCTCGATCAATGCCCGGTCCCGCTCATATTGTGCCATTGAGGCATCGAGGCGTCCGGGTTTCGCAACTGGCGACCGGCGATGTTACGTACTCTTCCTTACGGCGCCCCAGCTCTCTTTTGCCTAGTTTCGCCATGCAACGCCGCGCGTCGCGAAAACTGGCGCCACTCGCAGAGGAGGCCGACTTGTTCCGCAACATACTTATTGCCGTCGATCCCGACCGGCGTGCGGACGCCCTGAGACTGCTTGCGCTCGCCGCCGAACTTCGCCGCTGTCTCGGCGCATCGCTGACGGTGGCAACGGTGCTGACCGACTGGAGCATGGTCGCCCGCGCGGGGCGCTCGCCGGATGCTGCGGATCGGCTTTTCGAAGTGGCCCGGGCAAGACTGGCCGCGCTTACCCACAAGATCCCGGACATGGACGACGCCGAGCATCGCGTCGAAACAGGACCCGTCCACCGGGGCATCCTGAAAGCCGCAGCGTATGCCGACGCCGACCTCATCCTCCTCGCATCCTCCGCATCGGGTTGGCGAGCGATGCTGTTCGGAACCGCCGCGCGGGTGGCGCGCCGCGCCGCCTGTTCGGTGTTCATCCTCCGTGGCTGAGGCAGCGAGGATCCCGGGCCGCGCCGCATCCACGCCACCCGCCCCCCGCCAATCGATCACCGGTCTGAGAGAAATCGACGCCCGGGCAAGGCTCGCCGCCGACGGCCCCAACGAGCTGCCACGCGAAGGACGCCGGACGACGGCGCGGATATTCTTCGATGTCCTGCGCGAGCCGATGCTGGCCCTGCTCGTCGCGGGCAGCGCCATCTATTTCGCACTCGGCGACTTGCGCGAAGCGCTGATCCTCGCGCTCCTCGCGGGTCTTTCGGTCGGGATCACCGTCTTCCAGGAAGCGCGAAGCGAAAAAGCGCTCGAAGCGTTGCGCGATCTGGCCAGCCCCCGCGCCATCGTCGTGCGCGACGGGGCGCGCCGGCGGATACCGGGACGCGAGGTGGTTCGCGGTGACCTGCTTGTCCTCGCCGAGGGCGACCGCGTCCCCGCCGACGGCTGGGTCGTGGAGGCCGAGGGCCTCCATCTCGACGAATCGCTCCTGACGGGCGAGTCGATACCAGTCGGCAAATCGGCCTGCACGACGCCCTTCCCCACCGAGGCGCCGCGCGCCGGGGGCGATATGCTCGCATATGTATTTTCGGGGACCCTGGTCGTGACCGGCAGTGGTCTATGTATCGTTCATGCCGTGGGCGCGCTCAGCGAAATCGGCCGGATCGGCCAGTCGCTCGCGGCCCTCGAAATCGAAGCGCCGCGCCTGTACCGCCAGACGCGGCGCCTCGTCCTGCTGTTCGCCGCCGGCGGCATCGGCGCGAGCCTGCTTGCAGTGCTTCTCTATGGCTTGCTGCGCGAGAATTGGCTCGAGGGAGCGCTCGCCGGCATTGCGCTCGGCATGTCGCTGCTGCCCGAGGAATTTCCGGTCGTGCTCGCGGTCTTCATGGCGATGGGCGCGATGCGATTATCGCGGGTGCGCGTCCTCGCGCGCCGCGCCGCGGCGATCGAGACGCTCGGATCGATAACGGTGCTTTGCACCGACAAGACCGGCACGCTGACGCAGAACCGGATGTCGATCGCCGAATTGCGCCTTCCCGATGGGCCCAGCTGCGACGTTCGCCCGGAAACGGTTCTGCCGGAGAGCTTCCGGCCGCTCGTCGAACTCGGCACATTGGCGAGCGCGCCCGAACCTTTCGATCCGATGGAGATCGCCTTTCATGACCTGGGGGCGCGCGGTGTCGCGGATGCCCGTTCCCCTCGCCCTACCGACGGCTGGCGCTTGCAGCACCGTTATCCGCTCGATCCCGCACTGCTCGCGGTATCGCACCTATGGGAGACGGGCGGCGGCGATCGGATCGTCGCCGCGAAAGGCGCACCCGAGGCGATCGCCGATCTGTGCCGCCTCGGTTCGGAGGCGCGAGCCTCGATGCAAGCGGCGGCCGATGCGATGGCGGCGCGGGGCCTGCGCGTTCTCGGCATCGCCGAAGCCGCCTGGCGCGGGATCGCGCCGCCGCCGAGCGCCCGTGATTTCGGCTTCGCCTTTCGCGGCCTTGTCGGCCTTCATGACCCGCTACGCCCCTCGGTCCCCGACGCTATGGCCCAATGCCGCAGCGCAGGCATCCATGTGGTGATGATTACCGGCGATTATCCCGAGACGGCGCGCGCGATCGCGCGCGAGGCGGGAATCGTGGAAGGCGACGTCGTGACGGGCGACCGGCTCGCGTCGATGGATGACGCCGAACTCGGCGCCTTGATTCGGCGCGCCACGATCTTCGCGCGGATCATGCCCGAGCAGAAGCTGCGCATCGTCGCGGCTTTGAAGGCGGCGGGAGAGGTCGTCGGAATGACCGGCGACGGCGTCAACGATGCCCCCTCGCTCAAGGCCGCGCATATCGGGATCGCCATGGGCGGACGCGGCACCGATGTCGCGCGCGAGGCGTCGTCGATCGTATTGCTTGACGATGATTTCGGGTCGATCGTCACCGCGATCCGGGTCGGGAGGCGCATCTTCGACAATCTGCGCAAGGCGATGGGATTTATCGTCGCGGTGCATATCCCGATCGCGGGGCTGGCGCTCGCGCCGCTGCTGTTCGGCTTTCCGATCCTCCTCGGCCCCATTCACATCGCGCTGCTTGAGATGGTCATCGACCCCGTCTGCTCGCTCGTTTTCGAGTCCGAGGTCGAGGAGCGTAACGTGATGCGGCGCCCGCCGCGTGAGCCCGAGAGCGCGCTCATGCCGCGCGCCCTCGTCGCCTGGTCGATCGTTCAGGGTGCGGCCGCCGTCGCGGCGATCGCCGCGCTGCTCTATTGGGGATGGGCTTCGGCTCTTCCCGAATTGCAGCTCCGGAGCCTTGTCTATTATGCGCTGGTGACGATCGTTCTCGCCCTCGTGCTCGTCAACCGGTCTTTTTCGACTTCGCTGGCTCGCGCGGTGACGCGCCCGAACAGGGCGCTGATCGCGGTGGCCTCGGCCGTGGTCCTGTTCATCGCGGTGGCGCAATATGTCCCGCAGCTTGCCGGGCTGCTGTCGTTCGCGCCGCTCGGGGTCCGCGAGTTCGCCGCACTGGCCGCAATTGCGCTGGGCGTCTTCCTTCTACTGGAGACCCTCAAGCGCGGCATCAACGTCGGCGGCGCCCGATGACCGGTCTTTCCGGTAGCGAGATCAGTGCCCGGCCGCCGCTCGGGCCCAGCGGATCAGCGACGCGCGATCCATCGCGCCCGATTGCCGCGCGACCTCGCGCCCGCCGGCGACGAGCACGAGCGTCGGGATCGAGCGTATCGCATAGCGATGGGCGAGCGATGGCTGCGCCTCGGTGTCGATCTTCACGAGACGCATGTGCGGCTCGAGATCGCGGGCCGCCGCTGCGAAGGCCGGCGCCATCGCCTTGCAGGGGCCGCACCATTCGGCCCAGAAGTCGACGAGCACGGGCAAGGTGCCGATGCGGATCAACCGGTCGAAGCGCGGCGCATCGAGCGCGAGCGGCTCGCCCTGGAATAGCGCCGCCCCGCATTTACCGCAGCGCGGTCCGTCGGCCAGACGCTCGTGCGGCACACGGTTGCCGGCATCGCAGTTCGGACAGATCAGGATTTCAGGGTCGACCATCGCGAAATTCCTCTCCCTGCCGTCTCGGCGGTTTCGATAACACATGCGGCGCCCATCCTGCCCGCGGTCGCCCGATGCAAGGCGCAAACCGCACTAGCGGAAAGCCTGTTCGAAGCCATGGTAGAGCATGTAAGCGGCGACGCCCAGCACGAGCAACGCGAACAATGTTGTCAGTCCGCCCGTACGCGCCGACAGCCTTTGGGCGCCCTTGAGGCCAAGCCAGCTTCCAAGCACGCCGCCCGCGATGAACAGGGCGGCGAGTTGCCAGTCGACGAGTCCCGACCAAGCATAGTTCGCGGCGGTTGTGAGCCCGAAGGCGGTCACCGCGACGAGCGAGGTGCCGACCGCGTTGATCATCGGCATCCCCGTTGCGGCGACGATGCCGGGCACAATCAGGAAGCCTCCGCCGATCCCGAAGAAACCGCTGAATGCGCCGCTGCCGATCCCGTAGCCTAGCAGGCGCGGTGCATTTTCGCGGCTGATACGTACCGCCGGATCGCCCGCTTGGCCGCGCCGGTGCAGCATTAGCACCGCGATGACGACCATCAGCAGCGCGAAGAGGAAGAGCAGCCGGTCGCCGTCCAAATTCTTGCCGAGCGTCGATCCCGCGAATGCGCCGAATATCCCGGCACCGGCGAAAGTCAGGCCGCACGGCCAGCGGACATTGCCGGCGCGCGCATGGTTGGCGAGGCCGACCGCTGCGTTGGCGGCGACCGCGAGCGCGGCGGTGCCGATCGCGACATGCGGCTGCGGCACGCCGACCAGATAGATCATCAGCGGCACCGCGAGGATCGATCCGCCGCCGCCGACCAGGCCCAGCGTGAAGCCGACGAGCGCCCCCGAAAGCGCGCCAAGGATCATCTGCGCCAGATCGAGTGTGGCGGGATCGGGCATCGCTGCGACCTTCAGAGAATGTCGAGCGGCAGCTTGAGGTATCGCGTGCCGTTGCTCTCGGGCTCGGGCAGGCGGCCGCCGCGCATGTTGACCTGCACCGACGGCAGGATCAGCTTCGGCATCGCCAGCGTCTTGTCGCGCGCCTCGCGCATCGCGACGAAGGCGTCCTCGCTCACGCCGTCATGGACGTGGACGTTCGCGGTGCGCTCGGCAGCGATCGTCGTTTCCCATGCATAATCGTCGCGTCCCGGCGCCTTGTAGTCATGACACAGGAAGACGCGCGTCTGGTCCGGAAGCGACAGCAAGCGGCGGATCGACCGATAGAGCGTGCGCGCGTCGCCGCCCGGAAAGTCGGCGCGCGCGGTGCCATAGTCGGGCATGAACAGGGTGTCGCCGGTGAACAGCGCGTCTCCGATGATCCACACCATGCATGCGGGCGTATGGCCCGGCGTGTGGAGTACGATGCCGTCGATTTCACCAAGGCTGAAGGTTTCGCCATCGGCCATCAGCCGGTCGAACTGCGACCCATCGCGGGCAAAGCGCTCGTCCTCGTTGAAAATCTCGCCGAACACCGTCTGCACCGTCCTGATATGCCGCCCGATCGCAATCCGGCCGCCCAGTTTTTCCTGCAGATAGGGCGCCGCCGACAGGTGGTCGGCGTGGGCGTGGGTTTCGATCTGCCATTCGACGCTCAGCCCTTCGGCACGGACATAGTCGACGATCGCATCGGCCGAGCCATGGCTCGTCCGGCCCGACGCCTGATCGAAATCGAGCACCGAGTCGATGATCGCCGCCTTCCGCGTCGCAGGGTCGTGGACGACGTGCGTCGCCGTGAAGGTCGCGTCTTCGAAGAAGGTTCGGACGATGGGAGTTTGGCGGGTGCGCCGCGCGGTTTCGATCGTCGCGGCCGCAGTCTCGCGGTGGAGGTCGGTCATCGGCAGTCCTTCGCTGTCATTCGATCCCGCACAGGAGTCGCAGCCGCCATGCGGCGACCTGCACCGCCGCCCTCGTCTCGGCAAGGCGCGCGGTCGCCGCGATCGCCTCGCGCTCGGCGTCGAGTTCGGCGAGCGGCGGCCTGGCGCCCGAACGCACCTCGAGCCGCGTGCCGCGCAGCGCCTCGCGTGCTGCTACATCCCCCTCGCGCGCGGCTTCCAGTCCGCGTTCGGCGCTTTCGAGGCCGCTCCACGCCTCGATCACCGC
Source organism: Sphingopyxis sp. (assembly GCA_013821905.1). GTDB lineage: Bacteria > Pseudomonadota > Alphaproteobacteria > Sphingomonadales > Sphingomonadaceae > Sphingopyxis. Next base: position 9,019 of record PNJO01000080.1, read on the forward strand.
CTGCGTCACCTCGTCGCGCGCCTGCCGCAGCCGCGCCGCGCTTGCCGACCGCTGCGCCTCGGCCTCGCGCACACGCGCGCCGCTCGCTCCGCTGTCGAAAAAGGTCCAGCGGCCGCGCAGTCCGACGGTCATGCTGTCGGCGCGGTAATCGGGAAAGAATTGGTCGCGCACGCGCGCTCCCTCGGCAAAGACGCCGATCGTCGGGCGGTTCGAGGCCTTGGCCGCACGCACGCCGGCGTCGGCACCATCGACCGCCGCGCCCGCCTGTGCAAGCATCGCATTTGCAGCGACCGCCGCGTCGACGGCCTCGCCGAGCGATGCGGGAACTTCGGGGCGCGGCGGCAGCGCAGCAAGCACGCCGACGGTCTTGCCGGTCAAGCGTTCCAACCGTGCTTCCGCTGCCGCGAGCCGGCCCTGCGCCTGGACGAGGCCCGCCTGTCCTTCGGCGCGGCGCGCCCTCGCCTGCGCGACGTCACTGCTCGTCGCATCGCCGACATCGTAGCGCAGCGCGGCGTGGCGCACGATCTCGTCGAGCGCGGCGACCAGCGCGGTATAACTCGCGACCAGCTCGCGCGCGGTGAGGACCTCGGCATAGCTCGACACCGTCGCGAGCGTCAGGTTCTGCCGCGCCATGTCCGCGCCGATCTTCGCCGCGCGATGGCCCGCGACCGCCTGATCGAGGGCCGAGGCGATCCGTCCGCCGACATAGAGCGGATATTCGCCGACGAACTGGACCGCACTCGGCGTCACATCGTCGGCGGACAAGCCGAAGTAGCCGCCCGGATCGAGCCGGCCATAACCGACGCTGCCCTCGATCCGCGCGGTCGGCCCCGCCGCCGCGCGCGCCTGTGCGACCCTCGCCTCGGCAGCGTCGGCGTCGGCTTCGGCCGCAGCGATTGCCGGTGAATGCGCGCGCGCATCCGCGATCGCCGTTGCCAGATCCTGCGCCAGCGCCGCGCGCGGCAGCGCGATCGCAACGAGGCTCGCCGCAATCAGGACGGTGACGCGCTTCACCGAAAGGCGGCGCCCGCGCGCAGCCCGAGCCGCTTGAAGAGCATCGCGGCGGGGCAAAAGCCGGTAAAGCTTGCCTGGATCAGATTGAGCCCGGCAAAGGCGGCGAGCGCGATCCAGTAAGGGTGGACGAACCAGGCGAGGCAAACCCCCAGGAGGACGACAACACCGGCGAAGCGCAGCACCGCACGATCGAGATTCATCACATTTTCCTTTCGTCAGAAGCGGAGCTTGCGGATTCCCAGCGCGTGCATCGCCAGCTTTTCGTAGAAGGGCTCGCTTTCGCCCTTGCGGACCTTGCGCAGGAAATATTTCTCGAAGCCGATCTTCGCGAGATGGACCCACTTGCCCGACGCAGACCAGTTGAGGTTGCGCGGCGGGATTTGCGGCTGCGCGACGAAGGCGACCCCGCCGTCGCCGAAATCGGCGAGGCAGACCGCGTTCCACGTCGCTTCGTGCACCGGCGGCTGCCCTGCGAGTTCGAGTTTCAGATTCTCGGCGATCGCCGCAACCATCGACTCGATCATGAAACCCGTCTTGGGCACGCCGACGGGCACCGGCGTCGGGCCGACCGGCGGGATCGCGACGCAGACGCCGAGCGAATAGATGTTGGCGAAGGCCGGATTGCGCTGGTGTTTGTCGGCGAGGATGAAACCGCGCGGGTTGGTGAGCCCGTCGATCCCGAACACCGCATCGACGCCGCGAAAGGCGGGCAGCAGCATGGCATAGCCGAAGGCCAGATCATGGCTCGCCTTGACGCTGCCGTCCGCGGCGACTTCCTCGACATGCGCCTTGCCCGGTTCGAATTTCGCGACGCGCGCATTGGTGATCCATTTGATGTGGCGATCGCGCAGCTCGCTTTCGAGCAGGCCCTTGGTATCGCCGACGCCGTCGAGCCCGAGGTGGCCGATATAGGGCTCGGCGGTGACGAAGGTCATCGGCACGCGGTCGCGGATCTTGCGGCGCCTGAGCTCGGTGTCGAGGATCAGCGCGAATTCATAGGCCGGGCCGTAGCAGGAGGCGCCCTGCGCCGCGCCGACGACGATCGGGCCGGGGTTCTCGCAGAACCGGTCGAAGGCCTCGGCCGCGGCGGACGCGTGACCGGTCGTACAGATCGAGACGGTATTCGCTTCGGGGCCGAAGCCTTCGATCTCGTCAAAGGCGAGCTTCGGCCCGGTCGCAATCACCAGATAGTCATAGTCGACGAACGATCCGTCGTTGAGCTCGATCCGGTTTTCGAGCGGGTGGACCCGCCGCGCCCCGACCGCCGTAAAACCGATGCCCTTGCGTTTCATGACGGGAGGCAGGTGGACGCGGATCGCCTCGGGCTCGCGCCAGCGCACCGCCACCCACGGATTGGACGGCACGAACCAGTAATTTTCCTGGTCGCACACGACCATGACCTCTGCCTTGCCCTTGACCGCATCGCGAATCTCGTAGGACGCGATCGTCCCGCCGAGCCCGGCGCCCAGGACAACGATCTTCGGCAGCGACATTCGCTCTCTCCTTGCTCCGCATGGCGGCGCCCCATCGGGTTCGAAACCCGGGCGGCAGGCCGGATCATGGCTTCCCGTCTCGATCGACGCTCATATTAGGTATTTCTAATATGCGATATACGTAATATTAGCAATATTTGAAATTGCCGGCCGTCCCTAGGATGCCGATCGATCGAGGAGTTTCGCCATGCTGAGCCTGTTCCGCCGTCCGCGATATACGGGAATATCCGCACCCGCCCTCGCGGCTCTCGCGCTGACGCTATCCGCGTGTGGCGGCAAGGCGCCGCCGCCGGCCGAGCGAGCCGTGGAGACAAAGGGCGAAACGCTGGTCCTTCGACCTACGACGGTCACCGAGTGGAAGGATGTCGGCGCGCTGGTGACGAGCGTCGACATGGCCGACGCGCGGGCGCGCATTCCCGGCGTCCTCGAAAGCCTGACCGTCCGCGAGGGCGATCTTGTCCGCAAGGGGCAGGTGATCGGCCGCGTCGCCGACAGCCGGCTGGGCTATGAAGGCGCGGCTTATGGCGCGCAGGCGGCCGCGGCGAAGGCGCAGGTCGCCCAGGCCGAGGCCGAGCTGGCGCGCGCCAGATATCTCCACGCCCACGGCGTCTACGCGCAGGCGCGGCTCGATCAGGCCGAAGCCGCGGCACGCGCCGCGCGCGCGCAGGTCGCCGCGGCGAAGGCGCAGCAATCGGCCGTCGGCGCCGTCGCGGGACAGGGCGCGGTGATCGCTCCCTCCGCAGGCCGCGTGTTGATCGCGCAGGTGCCGGCGGGC
>PNJO01000081.1 GCA_013821905.1 Sphingopyxis sp.
TCGGCGTCCTCGACATGATGGTCGGTGACGCCCGACAGATAGACCATGTGTTTGCCGTTGCCGCCGCCGGTGATGCCGATGTCGGTTTCGCGCGCCTCGCCGGGGCCGTTGACGACGCAGCCCAATACCGAGAGCGACATCGGGGTCTTGATGTGGCTCAGTGCATCCTCGAGCGCCTGCACGGTGCGGATCACGTCGAAGCCCTGCCGCGCGCAGCTGGGGCAGGAGACAACGCGGACGCCGCGGGTGCGCAGGCCGAGCGATTTCAGAATCTCGTAGCCGACGCGCACTTCCTCTTCGGGTTCGGCCGACAGGCTGATGCGGATCGTGTCGCCGACGCCCGCCCACAGCAGGTTGCCGATGCCGAGCGCGCTCTTGACGGTGCCGCCGATGAGCCCGCCCGCCTCGGTGATGCCGAGGTGGAGCGGGCAGTCGACCGCTTCGGCGAGCTGCATGTAGGCGGCGACCGCGAGGAAGACGTCGCTCGCCTTCACCGCCACCTTATATTCGTGGAAGTCGTGATCCTGCAGCAGCTTGATATGGTCGAGCGCGCTTTCGACGAGCGCCTCGGGGCAGGGCTCGCCATATTTTTCGAGCAGATCCTTTTCGAGGCTGCCGGCGTTGACGCCGATGCGGATCGCGCAGCCGTTCGCTTTCGCGGCGCGCACGACCTCGCCGACGCGTTCCGACGATCCGATGTTGCCGGGGTTGATGCGCAGGCAGGCGGCGCCGGCGTCGGCGGCTTCCAATGCGCGTTTATAATGGAAATGGATGTCGGCGATGATCGGGATCCGCGCGGCGCGGACGATCTTGCCGAGCGCCGCGGTCGAATCGGTGTCGGGGCAGGAGACGCGGATCAGGTCGGCGCCCGCGTCCTCGCAGCGGCGAATCTGGTCGATCGTCGCCACCGCGTCGCTGGTCAGCGTGTTGGTCATCGTCTGGACGCTGATCGGGGCGTCGCCGCCGACGGGGACGTTGCCGACCATGATCTGGCGGCTCGTTCGCCGCGCAATGTCGCGCCAGGGGCGCAGGCCGGGATTATGGTCGCTCATCGTCTTGCCTGAAATCGAGGAAATATGCGCTGCTCTTACCGATGTGCGCGCCGCTTGGCAAAGCGCAAGCGTGCGCATCCGCTGTGGCATGAAAGCCACATAAGTGGCGATATATGACAGTTTTACGCAAATACTATTTGTGCATTGCAAAAAAATAGGCGAGTTTTCGCCCGTTCGCAGCACCAAGCCCGGATAGAGGCGATGGCGCGAGCCGCAGGATTGGACATTCGTTTCAATAACCAGGGGGCTTCCCGATGAAATTTGTTACCAAGGCGTGCTTCGGCATGCTTCTCGCCGCGTCTGCTCTGTCGACTCCGGCTTTCGCCCAGGAAGAAGAGGCGAGCGGTCCCTTCTCGCTGTCGGGCGGCATTGCGGTCACCAGCGACTACCGCTTCCGCGGCGTTTCGCTGTCGAACGAAAAGGTCGAAGTCCAGCCGACGCTGACCGTCAGCCACGAAAGCGGCTTCTATGCCGGCGTCTGGGGTTCGGGCCTTCCCGATACCCCCGCCTACGGCAAGTTCGAGCTCGACATCTATGGCGGCTACAACACCGAGATCGCGCCCGGCACGACGGTCGACCTCGGCGTCACCTATTACACCTATCCGGGCAGCCATGACGGCGGCGCACCGACCGACTATTTCGAAGTCATCGGCAAGCTGTCGCACGACATCGGCCCCGTTTCGGCAACCGGCACCGTCGCCTATGCCTGGGACCAGAAGTCGCTCGGCAGCGACGACAATATCTATCTGAACCTCGGCCTCGGTTACGGCATCGCCGACACGCCGATCACGCTGACCGCGGGCGTCGGCTACACCGACGGTTCGCTCGGCCTCGTGGCGGCCGACGGCAATTATCTCGACTGGTCGGTCGGCGCCTCCTTCGCGGCGGGCCCGGCAACCTTCTCGGTCCAGTATATCGACACCGACGTGAAGAAGTCGGGCGTCAAGGCCGTCGACACGCTTTACGACCCGACGGTCGTGTTCACGCTCGGCGTCTCCTTCTAAGTCAGGCACCGGCGGGGAAACCCGCGGAGCAAGAGCCGGCTTTCGAATCGGGGGGTTCGGAAGCCGGCTTTTTTTGTGCCCGGCGTCTTGCGTGTCGCGGCGCCGTCGCGGCGCGGCGAAATGATGTCCCGCGGGCGCCCGTCCGGTCATTTTTGGACAGCATCCGACGCAAAGCGGCCCGCGAGGCCGCTTTTTTCATGCCCCACGGCTGGTCGCAACGCCGCTTGACGCTGTCGGTGAACCGTGCAATTTCATCGACGAGTTGAAGCAGCGGAGTTTATCCCCCCCATGTCTCAGCCTTCTCAAGCTTCTCAAAGCGTTTCCGTTTCCCCCCAACAGCCCGCGCGCAGCGACCGAAGTCCCGGCATCAAGCTGGTGATCGCGGTGCTGATCGCGGTCGCGCTGATGGTGCCCCTGCTGATGGTCTATGGCCTGCTCTGGGACCGCCAGCAGCAGGCCGAGGTCGCGCAGGCGTCGATCGGCCAGGGCTGGGGCGGGCAGCAGACGATCGCCGGACCGGTGATCGTCATCCCCTATCGCGCGACCGACACGACGACCGAAAATGTGAACGGCAAGGATGTGACGCGGACGGTGAATACGATCCGCAACCTCTATCTGTCGCCGCAGACGAACAAGGCCGACATCGTCATCAAGCCCGAAAAGCGGCGCAAGGCGATTTACGAGACCGTCGTTTATGAAAGCCAGATTTCGGGGAGCGCCGATTTTGCGCTGCCCGCCGACATCGCGCGTTTCGGCGTCGCGCGCGAGGCGCTGATGCTCGACCGCGCCGAAGTGCGGCTCGGCGTGAGCGACGCGCGCGGTCTCGTCGACGGCAACAGCGTCGCGGTGAACGGCACGCCGCTCGCGCTCCAGCCGGGCAAGGGGCTCGCCTCGACGCGCAATTCGGGCACCTTTGCCTTTGTCGACTGGTCGGGCGCGGCGCCGCTGAAGGTCGATTACCGGATCGGGGTGCGCGGGCTCGGCGATTTCAAGCTGATCCCGCGCGGCGTCGATACGCGCTGGACGGTCAAGTCGACGTGGCCGAACCCGAGCTTCGGCGGCGATTTCCTGCCCAAGCACAAGATCGGCGCCGACGGCTTCACCGCGACCTATGCGATCCCGAACCTCGCGCTCGGGCAGGCGCAGGTGCTGACCGGCGATCTGTCGCCACCGGTCGCGACCGATTACGGCCGCAGCGGCAGCGATCGTTATATGGAACCGGTGGTGGTCGAGGCGGGCGGAAGCGCTGCCGAGGACAATAGCACGGGCGGCGTCGCCAAGGCGGTCGCGATCAGCCTGGTCGAACCGGTCGACCTTTACAGCCAGGTCGATCGCAGCATCAAATATGGCTTCCTCTTCATCGGCTTCACCTTTGTCGCCTTCCTGATGTTCGACGTCATCGCGGGCGCGCGCGTCGCGCCGGCGGAATATCTGCTGACGGGCGTGGCGCTGGTGCTGTTCTTCGTGATGCTGCTGGCGTTCGCCGAGGTGATCGGGTTCATGCCCGCCTATATGGTCGCGTCGGCGGCCATTATCGGGCTGCTCACTTTCTACAGCGCGGCGGTGCTCAAGAGCTGGAAGCGCGCCCGTTTCCTCGCGGCGATGCTGATCGGGCTCTATGCCTTGCTCTACACGCTGCTCAATCTCGAAGCCTATGCGCTGCTCATCGGGTCGGTGCTGATGTTCTTCGCCCTTGCCGGGGTGATGTACATGACGCGCAACATCGACTGGGGCGGGATCGGGAAGAAGGAGGAGGTGGCGGCGTAAAAAAATCCGTGTGTCCCCGCGAAGGCGGGGACCCATCTCCGGTTGGCTTGAAATGGCACCGGCAGGTGATGGGCCCCCGCCTTCGCGGGGGCACACGCTTTTAGGAATGCGCTACCGCCAGCGCAAATTGTGGGGGCCGAGGTCCGCGAGGGTTTTGGCCCCCATCAATTTCATCCCGCGCTCGATTTCGGCGCGGAGCAGGGCGATCGCGCGCGCGACGCCATCCTCGCCCGCTGCGGCGAGGGCATAGAGATAGAGGCGCCCGCCCGAACAGGCCTTCGCGCCGACCGACAGCGCCTTCAGCACATGCGTGCCGCGCGTGATGCCGCCGTCGCAGATCACCTCGACATTGTCGCCGACCGCATCGACGATCTCGGCGAGCGCATCGAAGGGGGCGATGCTGCCGTCGAGCTGGCGCCCGCCGTGGTTCGACACCATGATCGCGGTGGCGCCGATGTCGGCGGCGCGTTTCGCATCCTCGACCGCGACGATGCCCTTGAGGCAGAAGGGGCCGTCCCATTGCTTGCGGATCGCCTCGGCGCGTTTCCAGTCGAGGCTCTGGTCGAGCATCGAGGTGAAATATTCGGCGACCGACTTGGGCACGCTCGATCCTTCGGACACATGCGTCGCAAGGTTGGGCAGGCTGAATTTTTCGCGGAGGACATAGTTGAGCCCCCAGCCGGGCTTGGCGGCATAGCTCAGCATGTTGCGCGCGGTGAAGCGCGGCGGCGAGGTGAAGCCCGAGCGCAGGCAGCGCTCGCGGTTGCCGCCGACGATGGTGTCGACAGTGAGCGCGACGGCGTCGAACTTCGCATCGCGCGCGGCGTCGAGCATCGCCTGGTTGAGCCCCTCGTCATGATGGACGTAGAGCTGGAAGAGCTTGGGGCCGCCCGTCAGCGCGCCTGCTTCGGCAAGGCTGATCGTCGCGAGGCTCGAAATGCCCGCGACGGTCCCCGCGTTCGCGGCGGCGCGCAGCACCGCGCGCTCGCCCTGCCAGTGGAAGAGGCGCTGGAGCGCGGTCGGCGACAGGAAGAGCGGCATCGCGATCTCGCGCCCGAACAGCGTCGTCTTCATGTCGATGCTGTCGACGCCCGCGAGCACGCGCGGGACGAGGTCGCAGCTGTCGAACGCCGCGCGGTTGCGGCGGCGGGTGACCTCGTCGTCGGCGGCGCCGTCGATATAGTCGAACACCGGCCAGGGCAGGCGGCGCTTCGCGAGCGCGCGGAAGTCGTCGATGTTGTGGCAGTCGGTCAGGCGCACGCTTGCTCTTTCCCCCCTCAGATCGTCATCCCGGCGAAGGCCGGGATCTCACCCTTTCGTCCTGCCGCACCGGCGAGACCCCGGCCTTCGCCGGGGTGACGAATGGGTGGGAAACATGCTCCCTAAAACACCGTCCGCGCCGCCGTCGTGCCCTTGGTCGCGAAGCTGAAGCGCGGTTCGATGGCGAGGTTGGCGTCGAGAATGTGCGCGGTCACCCGCTTGCCCACCGCCGGGCCGTTCTTGAACCCGTGCCCCGACCCGCCGCCGACGAGCCAGACATGCTCCTGTCCCGGAAAGCGGTCGATCAGATAATCGCCGTTCGAGCTATTCTCATATTGGCAGACGCGGCCGCCGATCAGCGGTGCATTGGCGAGGCCGGGAAAGCGGCGGGCGATATAGGCGCGCGCCTCTGCAATGCCCTCCGCGCTCAGCGTGCGGTCCATCGTGTCCGGGTCGATGCGCGGTCCGTGGCGGTCGATCGCGATCTTGAACCCCGCGCCCTCGAGGTCGGGGATGCCGTAAAAGATGCCGCCATTGCTGTTGTCGGCCCACACCGGCAATTCGGGCGGGGCGAAGCGCGTGTCGCCCTGCGGCGCGCCGAAATGATAAACCTCCTGCCGCGTCGCGACGATCTTGTGCATCAGCTGCTGCGGGAAAAGTTCGGCGAGCCACGGACCCGCGCAATAGACGAGATGGTCGGCGGTGCCGCCGTCGGGGAGGGTGTGCTTTTTGATCCGCTTCGAGAAGAGCGGCGCGGGCATGACGACGCGCTCGACCTCGATCTGGGCGTCGGCGATAACCTCCTGCACGCCGCGCCCGGCGATCAGCGCACCGCATTCGCTTTCGAGGATGCCGGTTTCGCCCTGATAGAATTGAATCTGGCGATATTTGTTTTGCAGCCAGCTGACGTCGCCATGCTCGTGCTCGACGCGGTTTGCCTGCAGCCACGCGAGCGATTGCGCGGTATAGGCGTCGCCCGCCGGCGAGAACCAGAGCACGCCGGTGTTGTGAAAGATCGGCGCGCTCGCGCTGTCCGACAGGTCTTTCCAATATTTGAGCGAGTCGCGCGCCATCTCCGAATAGATGGTGTCGGCGCCGTAGCCCATGCGGATCACGCGGCTCTCGCCGCCCGACGAGGCGCGCCAGTGGCCCGCGCCATAGGCGTCGAACAGGCGAACCGTTTTGCCGGCGCGCAGCAGGTGCCATGCCGTCCAGGCACCGAACACGCCCGCGCCGACGATCGCGACATCGACATGCTGGACCTTGGGCTTCGCGGGCTTGCGCTTTTTCGAGCGGCGTTCCTTGCGCTCGGCGGCAGCCGCGCTCGCCGCGACGGGCAGCGCGGCGAGGCCGGTGAGCAGCGCGCGGCGCGAGGGACTATCGGCCAACGGTCGCGCCCTCATTCTTCTTGTAATAGCGATAGCCGCCGATCCAGGTTTCGAGCGGCGTCATGCGGCGAATCTCGTCGGCGCTCGCGAGCAGCGGGTCGCTCTCCAGGATCAGGAAGTCGGCGCGCATCCCGGGCATCAGCGTGCCGATGCGGTCCTCGGCGAAGGCGGCATAAGCGGCGGTGCGCGTGAAGCCGTCGAGCGCGCTTTCGCGGCTCACCGTCTCTTCGGGACGCCAGCCGCCGAACGGCTCGCCCCTGGCATCGGTGCGCGAGATGGCGGCGGCGATGCCGGGGAAGGGGTTGGCGCTCTCGACCGGAACGTCCGACCCGAAGGCGAGCCGTGCGCCGGCGGTTTCGAGGCTGCGCCACGCATAGGCGCCTTTCAGCCGGTCGGGGCCAAGGCGCGCTTCGGCCATCAGCCGGTCGCTCGTCTGGTGCACGGGCTGCATCGAGGCGATGACCTTCAATTGCGCAAAGCGTTGGATGTCGGCGGGGTCGATGATCTGCGCATGTTCGATCCGCCAGCGGCGCTCGCCGGGCAGGTCGGTGGTGAGGTCGGCGATGGCGTCGAGCGCCTCGGCATTGGCGGCGTCGCCGATCGCGTGGATCGCGACCTGGAACTTGTCCATCGACGCGCGCACCATCTTGTTGCGGAGCTGCGCGGGGGTGAGGAGGGGCAGGCCCTTCTGCCCCGGCGCATCGCTGTAGGGGGCCTTCAGCCAGGCGCCGCGCGATCCCAAAGCACCGTCGAGATAGAGCTTCACCCCGACCATGCGCAGCCTGTCGTCATAGAGCCACGGCGTCGGTTCGGAGCCGGCGATCAGCGCCATATTGTCGATATCGCCACCATAGCTCAGCACGCGGATCGCGAGCTGTTTCTTGTCGCCTGCGCGGCGATAGGCCTGCCAGTCGGCGATGCTGGTGCCCATGTCGGCGATCGCGGTGATGCCCTGTTCGATCAGCTTTTGCTGCGCGAGCAGGAAGGCGCGGTCGAGGTCGCGCGCGAGCGGTTTGGGCTTGGCACCGTCGACGAGGCTCATCGCGGCGTCGACGAAGACGCCGCTCGGCTTGCCACCATCCATCTCGATCCGGCCGCCCTCGGGCGACTTGCTCGCGGCGGTGATCTTTGCCGCGTTCATCGCCGCCGTATTTGCCCAGCCGGCATGGCCGTCGACGCGTTCGAGCCACACGGGGCGGTTCGGCACCGCGGCGTCGAGGTCGGCGGCGGTCGGGAAGCGGCCGAGCCCCCATTTTTCCTGATTCCAGCCGAAGCCGATGATCCACGGCATTTCGGGATTGTCGGCGGCATATTTGCGGATCGCCGCCTGCGCCTCGGCGAGGCTGTTCGTGTTCGAGAGGTCGAGCAGCATGAGCTGGAAGCCGAGGCCCATGACATGACCGTGGCCGTCGATCAGGCCGGGGATCAGCGTGCGGCCGCGGCCGTCCTCGCGGAAGTCGGGGCGTTCGGGGCGCTTGTCCTTGCGATCGAGCAATTGCTTGACCTTGCCCTGCGCGTCGATGACGAGGCCGGTGAAGCGGACGAGCTTGCCGTCCTTGTCGAGCGTGATGCCGTTGACATTGTCGACCAGCGTATCGGCGTGCGCGGGCGCGGCCAGCAGCAGTGCCGCGAGTGCCATTAAACCCCTCCCGCCTGCGGGAGGGGCAGCGAGACTTGCGAGACGAGCGGCTTTGTTGAAGCTGAAAAAGCCGCGTGCTCCCGCGAAGGCGGGAGCCCATCTCCCAACGGTGCTATATTGAACCGACCGGAGATGGGTCCCCGCCTTCGCGAGGAAACACCTGTTCTTTCCCGTTTGCGAAAGCAGCATTTCAATGGCTCTCATTTCGGCAACCTCGTCACGAGCGAGCTCGTGTCCTTGCGGCCGCCGCCGGCCTTTTGCACATCGGCGTAGAATTGATCGACCAGGCTGGCGACGGGCAGCGTCGCGCCATTGACGCGCGCTTCCTCGATCGCGAGGCCGAGATCCTTGCGCATCCAGTCGACCGCGAAGCCGAAGTCGAACTCATCCTTCGCCATCGTGCCCCAGCGGTTGAGCATCTGCCAGCTCGCCGCGGCGCCGCCCGAGACGGCCTCGAACACCTTGTCGGTGTCGAGCTTCGACGCCTGGGCGAAGCGCAGTGCCTCGGACAGGCCCTGCACCACCCCGGCGATCGCGATCTGGTTCACCATCTTGGTCGTCTGTCCCGCGCCGGGGCCGCCGATATGCACCATGCGCGCGGCATAGGCCTGCATCACCGGCGCAGCGGCGTCGAAGGCGGCTTTCGTGCCGCCGCACATGATCGAGAGCGTGCCGTTCTGCGCGCCGGCCTCGCCGCCCGAAACGGGGGCGTCGACGCAGAGCAGGCCGAGCCCGTCGGCCTCGACCGAAAGCTGGCGCGCGATGCGGGCGGAGACGGTGGTGTGATCGACGAACAGCGCGCCCTTTTTCATCGCCCGGAACGCGCCGTCGCGGCCGAGCGTCACATGCGCCAGATCGTCGTCGTTGCCGACGCAGGTCAGCACGACGTCGGCGCCGTCGGCAGCTTCGGCCGGCGTCGATGCCGCCGTGCCGCCATGCGCCGCCACCCAGGCGTCGGCCTTGGCTCGCGTGCGGTTATAGACGGTCAGGGCATGGCCCGCTTTGGCGAGATGGCCCGCCATCGGTCCGCCCATGACGCCGGTGCCGATGAAGGTGACGCGCAATTTTTGTTCGCTCATGGGGCAATCCATAACCATGGTTTGCGCGGCGCGCCAGATAGGCTAGGGCCACCCCGCTATGACAGACCTCGCAACCGTGTCCGCCGCCGACCTTCCGGTGATCTCGCTCGACGACGTCCGCGCGGCGGCGGAGCGAATCAACGGCGCGGTCGTGCGGACGCCGACGCTCCACTCGCAGACGCTGTCCGAGCTGGTCGGCGCCGAGGTCTGGCTGAAGTTCGAGAATCTGCAGTTCACCGCCGCGTACAAGGAGCGCGGGGCGCTCAATGCGCTGCTGCTGCTCGGCGACGAGGCAAAGGCGCGCGGCGCGATCGCGGCGTCGGCGGGCAATCATGCGCAGGGCCTTGCCTATCACGGCAAAAGGCTGGGCGTTCCCGTCACCATCGTGATGCCGAAGACGACCCCGCAGGTGAAGGTCTCACAGACCGCGAGCCACGGCGCGACGATCGTGCTGCACGGCGAAACGTTCGACGACGCCTATGCCCACGCGCGGGTGCTGGAGAAGGAACGCGGGCTGACCTTCGTCCATCCCTTCGACCATCCGCACGTTGCCGCGGGGCAGGGGACGGTGGCGCTCGAAATGCTCGAGGATGTACCCGAGCTCGACACGCTGATCGTGCCGATCGGCGGCGGCGGGCTGCTCGCGGGCATGGGAACCGCGGCGCGCGGGATCAAGAACGACATGCGCCTCGTCGGGGTGCAGGCCGAGCTGTATCCGTCGATGTATGCCGAGCTGAACGGCGTCGACATGGCGTGCGAGGGCGACACGCTGGCCGAGGGTATCGCGGTGAAGGAGCCGGGGGCTTATACCCGGAGGCTCGTCGCCGAACTCAACGACGATATCGTGCTCGTCGCCGAGCGCCATCTGGAACGCGCGGTCAGCCTGTTGCTCCAGATCGAAAAGACCGTGGTCGAGGGCGCCGGCGCCGCGGGGCTCGCGGCGATGCTCGCGCACCCCGAGGAGTTCAAGGGTCGCAAGGTCGGCCTGGTGCTGACCGGCGGCAATATCGACACGCGCCTGCTCGCCAACGTCCTGCTGCGCGACCTCGCGCGGTCGGGGCGGATCGCGCGGCTGCGCATCCGGCTGCAGGACCGGCCCGGCGCGCTGTTCAAGGTGATGAAGCTGTTCGACGAGAAGCAGGTCAATATCATCGAAATCTATCACCAGCGCATCTTCACGACGCTGCCCGCCAAGGGGCTGATCACGGACATCGAGTGCGAGGCGCGCGACCGCGAGCATCTCGACAGCCTCGTCACCTCGCTCCGCGATGCGGGTTATATGGTGACTACCGTCGAACTCGCATGAGGGAGTTCACGCTCGAACTCACGGCCACGCCCGAGAGCATCGACGAACTCGGCCATGTCAACAACGCCGTCTGGGTCCAGTGGATTCAGCAGGTTGCGACGGGCCATTGGGATGCCGCCGCGCCGCAGAGCCACAAGGACGCCTATATCTGGGTCGTGGTGCGGCACGAGATCGACTATCTGCGCGCGCTCGGCCCCGGCGAGACGGTGACCGGCCGCACATGGGTCGCCGACAAGCCGCAGGGCGCGAAGTTCGACCGTTTCATGGAATTCACCGGCACCGACGGAAAGGTGCACGTCCGCGCGCGGACGGTCTGGGCGTTGCTCGACAAGGCGAGCGGCCGGCCGCTGCGCGTGACCGACGCGATCGTCGCGCCCTTCTCCGAATGATCGTCCGCCCTGCCGCGAAGGGCGATGCCGCCGCCATCTGGTCGATCATCGAACCCGTTATCCGCGCTGGCGAGACGCTGACGCTCGACCGCGACATGAGCGAGGCCGACGCGTTCGCCTATTGGTTCGGGGCGGACAAGGAGGTTTTTGTCGCCGAGGCGGACGGGGTCGTCCTCGGCACCTATTATCTGCGTGCCAACCAGACCGGCGGCGGCGCCCATGTCTGCAACGCCGGCTATGTCACGGGCGCCCGGGCCGTCGGACGCGGGGTGGCGCGCGCGATGTGCCTCCATTCGATGGATCGTGCGAAAGCGCGCGGTTTTCGGGCGATGCAGTATAATTTCGTGGTGAGCAGCAACGAACGCGCGGTGCGCCTGTGGCAGTCGCTGGGGTTCGAAATCGTCGGGCGGCTGCCGGGGGCGTTCGACCATCCGGCGCTCGGCTTCGTCGATGCGCTGGTGATGGTGCGGCCGCTCTGATGGCGCCTGACCGCGGGGTCGATCAGCGCGAAACGAGCCGGATCCGGCTTTTCTCGACCCAGCCCTTTTCGCAGGTCGAGGCATAGCGCGGGTCGAGGCCGGTCGCGGTGCCGCGGCACGTGTGGCGGCCTTCGGCGAAATGAACCCAGTAGAAGCTGCCCTTCGCGCCGCAGATGAAGACCGGCGTGTTGGCGCCGAGCTTGGCGATCTTGCCCGCCGCGAGCGTCGGGGCGCGATGGACATTGGCGCGGCGGCCGGTGCGGTCGGCGGCGACGAGCGCATAGGCGCAGGCGCCCGGCCGCGTGGCGGGGGCCTCGGCCTGTGCCGCGAGCAGAAGGGCGAAAGACGAAAGGATCATGATCGGGCTCCTGCACCCGTCCTAGCATCCGGATATGTATGATCGGCTAACGCGTCGTTCGCGACCTCTTCGGTCAGCGCCTTGACGATCGCGGCGACCGACGTCGCGGCATAGGCGAAGCCCATATGGCCGCAATCGACCTCGACCTGCCGGTCGCTTTCGTGCGGCTGGCCGCGCGCGCTGTTGATCGCGACGACGCCGTCATGGCTCGACCAGAGCGCGAAGGTCGGCATTTCGGGGCGCGGCGCGGGGTGAAAGTCGATCGGCGGATTGTCGACCGGATGACGCGCGATCAGATGATAGAGGCGCCACGCGCGGTTGGCGCGGCGGCTGCCCGAAAAGGGCGAGCCGAGCGTGACGACGCGTGCGACCTTGTCGGGATGGTGCTTCGCATATTCGCGCGCATAGATGCCGCCGAGGCTCCAGCCGACCAGCGCGGGGGCATAGCCGGTGCGGTCGATGATCCA
>PNJO01000082.1 GCA_013821905.1 Sphingopyxis sp.
ATGATGAACAGATCGGCTTCCGGCGGTCAATTATCGGGGAATCCCCCTTTGGGTTTGCAATAGCCCTCAAGCTTTCGCTTCCTTCGCCAGCGTCGATACCACGCCCCGGGCGATCAGCGCCTGCCCCGCAAAATAGAGCGGCCAGACGAGCCACATGGTGACGTCCTTCGACAGGGCTCCGCCTTCGCCTGCAAAGATGAACAGGTCGCTCGCGAGGAAGATCATCGCGCCGATGCCGGTGCGATAGCGCGGAAAGCGGCTGGTCCATGCCGCCGCCGCCATCGCCGCGACGAACAGCGAATAGACCGCTGCGTGCCACCAGCCGGGCTGGGGACTCAGCATCCCCCACACGATCGCCAGCGTCGCGGGCATGGTCAGCCAGCCGAGCAGGCGCTGCGACGCCGTCATCTGCGCGCGCCGGTTGATCAGGTAGAGCGTGATCGCAATGACGTGCCCGATCGCGAACGCCGCCGCGCCGGTCTCAAGCCCCTTGGCATCAAGCAGCCAGTCGCCGAGCGCCCCGAATCCGAGAGCCGCCGCGATCAGCCAGCCATTCTTCTCGCGCGCATTGGCCGCCGCCCACAGCGCCAGAAAGGCGACCCCCGTCGTCTTCCACGCCCAGATCGCGGGACCATCGAGCCGCTGGAACACCGCGATGAAGAAACTGATCCCGCCAAGCAGCGCCAGCCACCACAGCCACCGCGCCCGATCCCAACCCGCTTCATCCATGCTTCGCCCCTTTGCATCTTCCAGGCAACCCGCCTAGTGGGCGGACGCCGAGAACTGAAACGCCCCCCTCATCCGTCATCCCGGCGAAGGCCGGGATCTCGTCATCGCGCTCGAAGACGCCGGAGAGATCCTGGTCTTCGCCGAGATGACGATTCAGATTAAGGCGATCCATTCAGTGCGCGGCAAACGCGGCATAAGTCAACGGACTGGAATCATGACACACGACATTCACATCATCGGCGGCGGCCTCGCGGGCTCCGAGGCGGCATGGCAGCTCGCCGAGGCCGGCTATCGCGTGCGCCTGTCCGAAATGCGCGGCGGCGGCGACATGACGCCCGCGCACCAGGGCGACACGCTTGCCGAGATGGTCTGCTCGAACAGCTTCCGCAGCGACGACGGCGACAGCAACGCCGTCGGCCTGCTCCACCGCGAGATGCGCGAGCTGGGCTCGATCATCATGCGCGAGGCCGACGCGACCAAGGTTCCGGCCGGCTCGGCGCTCGCGGTCGACCGCGACCTCTTCTCGGGCGGCGTGACGCGCGCCCTGTCCGACCATCCCAACATCACCGTCGTGCGCGAACGCATCGACACGCTCCCGGCCGAGGGCCTGACCATCGTCGCCACCGGCCCGCTCACCGCCGCCGGCCTCGCGGAGAGCATCGGCGCCGCAACCGGAAGGGATGCGCTCGCCTTCTTCGACGCGATCGCCCCCATCGTCTATCGCGACAGCATCGACATGGACGTCGCGTGGATGGCGAGCCGCTGGGACAAGGTCGGGCCGATCGGCGACGGCAAGGATTATATCAACTGCCCGATGGACAAGGACCAGTATCACGCCTTCGTCCAGGGGCTGATCGACGGCGAAAAGACCGATTTCAAGGATTGGGAAAAGGACACGCCTTACTTCGAGGGCTGCATGCCGATCGAGGTCATGGCCGAACGCGGCGTCGAAACGCTGCGCTTCGGGCCGATGAAAGGCGTCGGCCTCGACAATCCGCGCACCGGGCGCTGGCCCTACGCGGTGGTCCAGCTCCGGCAGGACAATGCGCTCGGTACGCTGTGGAACATGGTCGGCTTCCAGACCAAGCTCAAGCACGGCGCGCAGGTCGAGCTGTTCCGCACTATCCCCGGCCTCGAAAAGGCCGAGTTCGCGCGCCTCGGCGGCCTCCACCGCAACAGCTTCATCCGCTCGCCCGAACTGCTCGACGGCCAGCTGCGCCTGAAATCGGCGCCGCACATCCGCTTTGCGGGGCAGATCACCGGCTGCGAGGGCTATGTCGAAAGCGCCGCGATCGGCCTCGTCGCCGCGCGCTTCGCGATCGCCGAGCTCGGCGGCCGCGCCCTGCCCCCGCCGCCGCCCGAAACCGCACTCGGCGCGCTGCTCGGCCACATCACCGGCGGCGCGGATGCCTCATCCTACCAGCCGATGAACGTCAATTTCGGCCTCTTCCCGCCGCTCGCCGAGGATGTGCGCAAGAAGGACCGCAAGCTGGGCTACACCCGGCGCGCCGGGCAGGCGCTCGCCGAATGGATGAAGGCCGCGGACGGCGTCGCGGCCTGACCGTCGCCCCCGCGAAGGCGGGGGCGACGATTTGACTTTCCTTTACCTCAACAGCTGCACTTCGCCTTCACCGCGCGCTTCGGCGCGGTCGTCGCGAATTCCGCGCGCGTCAGATCCCCCGATTTGTCGCCGTCGGCGCCCGCAAAACGCTCGCCGGTCGCCGCGGCCCATTCCTCGAAGGTCAGCAGATTGTTGCCGTCGCGGTCGAGCTTGCGGAACGCCGCGGTGCGCGACGACATCAGCTCGACGCGGCTGATCCGGTCGTTGCGGTCGCGGTCGAAACGGTTGAAGCGCCGCTCCTCGCGCGACGCCTCCTTCGCTGCGGGCAGGTCGGGCGGCGCCGGCCCGCGCTTCGGCGCATTCGCCCCCGCCTGCGGGATCGCCGCGAGCGCCGGCGGCGGTTCGGGCAGCACCTCCTCTTCGGCGATCTGCGTATAGCCCTTCCACATGAACAGCCCGCCGGTGAGCAGGAGCGCGCTCGCCACCCCGCCGATCAGAAATTTCGAAGCCGCCATAATCCCTCCACGTCGCTGCCGCGACGCTATCACGCCGCCGCCGGTGCGAACAGCGAACCGGCGCCATTTCGGCTGCGAATAATCATCGAATCAATTGTTCAAAACCGGCGAATCCATTGCTATATTCGATCAATGCAGAACTACCTCCCCTCGCTGAAGCAGATGCAATATCTCGTCGCGCTGCACGAGCACGGCCACTTCGGCCGCGCCGCCGACGCCTGCAACGTCACGCAATCGACGCTGTCGGCGGGCATCCGCGAGCTCGAAACCCTGCTCGGCCAGACGCTCGTCGAGCGCACCCGCCGCGTCGTCCGCTTCACCGCGCTCGGCGACAAGATCGTCGAAAAGGCGCACCGCGTGCTGCGCGAGGCCGAGGAACTCGCCGACATGGCCGCCGCCGCCGCCGCGCCGCTGGTCGGCGAACTGCGCATGAGCGTCATCCCGACGATCGCGCCCTTCCTCCTCCCCGGCCTCCTCCCCAGCCTCCGCAGGGAGCGCCCGTCGCTGAAGCTCTTCCTCCGCGAGGAACCGAGCGCGCAGGCCTGCGAGTCGCTCCACCACGGCAGCGTCGACTGCGTCCTCCTCGCGCTCCCCTATGCCTGCGGCGATGTCGAGAGCGAGACGCTGTTCGACGACGCGCTGTTCGTCGCCTTCCCCGGCGACCAGAGCGAAGACCTGCCGGCGATGGTCAGCGCCGACCAGCTCGATCCGGCGCAGATGCTGATGCTCGAGGACGGCCATTGCCTCAAGGATCACGCCCTCGCCGCGTGCAACCGCCCCGAACTGCGCGCCGGCGCGCGGATGATGGGCACCTCGCTGCACACGCTCGTCCAGATGGTCGACAACGGCCTCGGCATCACCATGCTTCCCCAGATGGCGATCGAGGCGGGCATCCTCGACCATACCGACATCGACACGCGCCCGCTCGATTCGGATCATGACTGGCGCACCATCGCGCTCGTCTGGCGCAAGGGCAGCCCGCGCGCCGACGAATTCCGCATGCTCGCCGACATCTTCCGCCAGCACCGCGCGGCCTGAGCTTCCTCCCCCTCGATGGGGGAGGCAGCGAGACTTGGGCGCTTGCGCCCTAGTCGCAGCGGTGGGGGTGCGCTCTCGTCCTGAAACGAGCGATGCAGGAACGCACCGTCACCCCCATCCAACTTCGCCTAGCCGCTACGCGGCAAGGCTCCATATCCTTCCCCCATCAAGGGGGAAGGAAAAAGTTCAATCCCACCGCTCCGCGCGGCCATGATCGCCCTCGCGCGGCTCGACCCACGCGGCGCGCCCGTCGGCGAAGCGCTCGCGCTTCCACAGCATCACGTCGGTCTTCAGCCGGTCGATCAGAAACTCGCACGCCGCCAGCGCCTCGGCGCGGTGCGGACTGCTCGCAAGCACCAGCACGATCGTATCGCCCGGCGCCATACTGCCGACGCGGTGGATCAACGTCAGCGCCGCGAGGTTCCAGCGGTCGGCCGCCCGATGCGCCAGTTCGCCCATGCCCGCCCCGGTCAGCGCCGGATGATGGTCGAGGAACAATTCGACGAGATCGCCCTCGCCGCGCACCCGGCCGATAAAACTTGCGGTCGCGCCATGCCCGCCCGCGTCGTGCAGGTCGAGCTCGGCGGCGACGTCGATTGCCGACGGCTGGACCGCGACGCGGATCATCCCCCCGTCACCGGGGGAAACAGTGCAACCTCGCGCGCGCCGCCAATCGCGGCGCCGGGCGCAGCCATGTTCCCGTCGATCGCGGCGCGGATACGCTCAGGCTGGGCAAAGGCGCGCGCGCCGCGTTCGTCGCGCGCCGCCAGCCAGGCGACCAGCGACGCGATGTCGGTCACTCCGGCCGGCAAGGCGACGCTTTCTTCGGCAATCCCCATCCGCTCGCGCACCCAGGCGAAATAGGAAAGGTTCAGCGCCACCCTAGCTCAGTCCATATGCTTGAGGCCGACGCGCAGATAATCCCAGCCGGTAATCAGCGTCAGCACCGCGGCGCCCCACAGCGAGATCAGCCCGACGGTCTTGATCCACGCCATCGCCGGCGCGGCGCCCGCCAGGATCAGCGCGCCAAAGGCGACGAGCTGAAAGGTCGTCTTCCATTTCGCAAGCTGCGTCACCGGCATCGACACCTGCAGCGTCGCGAGGAATTCGCGCAGCCCCGACACGATGATCTCGCGCAGCAGGATGACCAGCGCCGCGATGACATGATAGCCTTCGATATCGCGCGTGAAGACGAGCAGCAGGATCACCGCCGCGATCATGATCTTGTCGGCGATGGGGTCGAGAAAGGCGCCGAGCCGCGACACGGTGCCGCGCGCGCGTGCCACATAGCCGTCAAAATAGTCGGTAATGCCCATCAAGCAGTAGAGGCCGAAGGCCAGCGCATAGTCGATCGCCAGCGGCTGGTGCGCCCCGATGCGGATCCCCGGCCACAACAGGAACAACAGGATGGGAACCGCCAGGATGCGCGACAGGGTCAGGAGATTGGGAAGACTGAGCATGTCCCTCGTTTGCCTTGGCGTTCCAAAATGGGCTTTGACCGCGAATGCCCTAACCGATAAGCCCCCCGTGCCACAACCAAATTGCCTGCGGGCGGGTGCCGATCGCGTGAATATGACAGGATGGACCAAAGCATGACCGGCTCCTTTTCGCTGCTGAAGCAACGCCGGTTTCTCCCTCTCTTCGTTACCCAGCTCCTCGGCGCATTCAACGACAATCTGTTCAAGAATGCGATGGTGCTGTTCGTCGTCTATGGCGTCTTCAACGACGAAGCGTCCGAAACCATGTTCAGCGCGGTGGCGACCGGGCTGTTCATCCTGCCCTTCTTCCTGCTCTCGGCGCTCGCCGGGCAACTCGCCGACACGCGCGACAA
Organism: Sphingopyxis sp.; assembly: GCA_013821905.1. Classification (GTDB taxonomy): domain Bacteria; phylum Pseudomonadota; class Alphaproteobacteria; order Sphingomonadales; family Sphingomonadaceae; genus Sphingopyxis. The sequence goes on from PNJO01000082.1 coordinate 5,675, forward strand.
GGCGCGGATCATCCGCATCGTCAAATTCTGCGAAATCCTCATCATGCTCGTCGGCGGGCTCGGGCTCGTGCTCGCCTGGCTCGGCTTTGCGGTGCATCCGGTCGCGATCCCGATGATGATGCTCGCGCTGTTCGCGATGGGCATCCACTCGACCTTCTTCGGCCCGATCAAATATGCGATCCTGCCGCAGCACCTCAAGAGCGACGAGGTTCTCGCGGGAACCGGGCTGGTAGAGGCGGGCACCTATCTCGCGATCCTTGCGGGCACGATCCTCGCCGGTGTGATCGACGTCGAATGGGCGGCGCTCGGCGTCGTGTTCTGCGCCGCGATCGGCTACTGGACCGGGCGGCAGGTGCCGGCCGCCCCGCCCGAACATGCCGAAACGGGGATCGACTGGCACATCGTCCGCTCGTCGGTCGCGCTCGTTCGCGGCACGATGCACATCCCGCGCCTCTATCTCGCGATCCTGTCGATCAGCTTCTTCTGGACGATCGGCGCGGTGCTCTTCATCCAGTTCCCGCCGCTGGTGAAGAATATCCTCCACGCGGACAAGAGCGTGGCGAGCCTGTTCCTCGCGATCTTCTCGATCGGCATCGCGATCGGCTCGGTCGCGGTCAACCGCCTGCTCAAGGGGCAGGTGTCGGCGCGCTACAGCCCCGCCAGCGTGATCGTGATGGGCGGCTTCGTCCTCGCCTTCTACTGGGTCTGCGGCCGGTGGGTCGCGTCGCCCGAAATGCACGTCCATGACGTCGCGGCGTCGGCCGCCCGTATCCTGGGCGGCAATCCGCCGCCGCTGCTCTATGACATCGGCGGTTTCCTGAACCACCCGAGCGTCATCCCGCTGCTCGCCAGCCTGCTCGGCATCGCGATCAGCGGCGGCATGTTCGTCGTGCCGCTTTACGCTTTCCTCACCACCACCGTGCCCAAGGACCAGACTGCGCGCACCGTCGCGGCGAACAATATTGTCAACTCGGGCGCGATGGTCGCGGGCTCGCTGCTCGCAATCGGGCTCGGAATTCTCGGCGTCGGCGTCGTCGACCAGCTTCTGATGAGCGCGGTAATGTGCCTGATCAGCGCCTGGCTGGCGGTAAAGCTCCACCGCGCCTGCGATTGAGCCGATTTCGGCTGCGGCAGACGGGATCGGCTACGTCCGCCCGCGTTCGGGGGCATTGCGTAGCGGCACGACCACCCCGTTCAGCCGTCCCACGCCGCGATCGTCGTGCGGTGGAGCAGGCGGTCGTAGCCGTCGTAGCCGCCGGTCGCGCGGTGGAGGACCGAGCGGTTGTCCCACATGACGAGCATGTCGGGTTCCCACGCGTGGCTGTAACGGAACTCCTCGCGGCCCTGCCACTGGATCAGATCGTAGAGAAGCGGCAGCCCCTCGCTGTCGTCGATGCCGTCGAAGCCGATGATGTAGCCCGCGCAGCCGAACAAACCCTTGCGGCCGGTTTCGGGATGTTCGCGGACGAAAGGATGATGCTGCGTTTCGAGCGCCTCCTCGTCCGAGCGGATATCCATGCTGCGGCCCTTATCGGCTGCGCCATACATGCCGGTGGGCGCATAGCCGTTGCGCGCGCTGTGGATCGCCTGCAGTCCCTCGACGCGCATGCGAAGTTCGGCGGGCATCGCATCGAGCGCGGCGTGCTGATTCGAAAATTCGGTGTTGCCGCCGACCGGCGGGATGGTGATGCCGAAGAGGCAGGTGCCCGCCGGCGGGCGTTCCTGGAAACTCCAGTCGCTGTGCCAGTTCTCGGCGAAGAGCGGCGCGGTTTCGTCGGCCCTGCGCTTCACCGCGATGATATGGTCGTGGCCGGGGATCGGGCGGATGAAGGGATCGTCGCCGAAGCCACCGAAATAGCCGGTGAAACGTTCGAGATCCTCCGCGCTCATCTTCTGGTCGGGGAAGGCGAGAACGTGATGGTCGAGCCATGCGGCGCGGATTTCGCCGACGGTGTCGGCGTCGAGCGGCTGCGTCAGGTCGACGCCGGTGACACGCGCGCCGCAGGACTGGCCGCTGGGGGTGATGGTCAGGGTCATGGGGCGATGCTGCGCCGTTCGGCGCGCCGGGTCAATCGGCAGCGGCAGGCCGCCCCGAAACGCCGCCGAACCGATGCGCGCCGCGGGCCGAAGCCCCGGCAATTCAGCCAGGCGCCATCTTCGCGGTCCTAATCTGGCCTGCGGGGACCAAGACGGAGAAGGCAGATGTTCCTGTTCAAGAAACTCGCGTTGACCGCGCTGATCGGCGCCAGCGCCTTTGCGGCATTGCCCGCCGAAGCCGAAGCGCGCGACCGGCATCACCGCCACGGCTATTACGGCCACCGCGACCATGATCGTTACGGCGATTACCGGCGCGACTATCGGCGTGACTATCGCCGCGATTACCGGCGCAGCCATTATCGCGGCCACCGCTATTATTGCCGGCGCGACAACGGGACGACGGGGCTGATTATCGGCGGTGCCGCCGGCGCCCTGCTCGGCCGCGAGGTCGACCGCTATGGCGACCGCGTTCCCGGCACGATCATCGGCGGTGCCGCCGGCGCGCTGATCGGGCGCGAGATCGATCGCGGCGGCCGCCGCTGCTGATCGGAAGGCTGTGGCAAGACGCCTGCGCCGCGCGGGCCCCACGGGTGCGCGTCGGTGCGGCGTCGGCCGATCGTCTATCGGTCCGATTGCGGTGAGCGAATATCGCGGTAGAGTGGATGTCCCGGCCGGGAACCGTCCCGCCGATGATGGGAGTCCGCCGATGAAAAGCCTGATGAAATTCGCGATGGCGGCCGGTCTCGGCCTGACGCTTGCCGTCGTTCCGGCGTCGGGCATCGCCGCGCTCCAAAAAGGCGCCAAGGCGCCCGACTTTACGCTGAACGCGGCGCAGGGCGGCAAGGAATTCAGCCTTTCGCTGAAGCAGACGCTGCGCAACGGGCCGGTCGTGCTTTATTTCTTTCCTGCCGCCTTCACGGCCGGTTGCACGGTGGAGGCGCATCTGTTCGCCGAAGCGAGCGACGATTTCAACCGGCAGGGCGCGCGCGTCATCGGCGTGACCGCGGGCAACATCGACCGCGTCGCCGAATTTTCGAAGTCGGAATGCCGCGACAAGTTCGCCGTGGCGGCCGATCCCGGCGCCAAGGTCGCGGCGAAATATGATTCGACGATGCAGCGACCCGACGGGACGACGATCTCGAATCGCACGTCCTATGTGATCGCTCCGAACGGGACGATCCTGCTGAGCTACACCGACAGCAAACCGCAGGCGCATGTCGAAAAGACGATGGCGGCGGTGCGTGCGTGGAATGCGCGGAAACGTTAGGGTTGGTTTCGGCCGCGGGCCGTGCCGACGCGGTCAGAGCAGGAAAATCATCGTCGCGGTAAAGAACACCGCGAAACTCTCCAGAAACAGCCGCAGGTCGCCGTCGCGCGCAAAGATCGGGCGCGGCGCTCGCTGCGCGCGCAGGGCGCCGCGCAGTTCGTCCTGCCAGTCGTCCGGCGCGCTGAGCCGGGCGAGCGTCAACTGCCGCGCGCCATAGGCACGGATGCGGCCGCGAATGTCGATATGTTCGTCCGAGTCCATGCGCCCGAAGCTAGGACGGCGTTAACGAGTCGATAAGGTTAAAAGAGTGTTAACGCCGTGCCGTCCCGCAGCGGGACGTTTCGGCCCCGCCAGGTTAACGCGGCATCGGCCGGATGCGGATCGTGCGGCCGTCCTTCGCTCCCGCCTGAAACGGCTTGCAGCGCGCGGGTTTCATGCGCGGCCCCAGGCACAGCCGCACCTCTTTCAACCACCCCTGCCGGTCTGCCGACACGGCGACCATCGGCGCGGTCACCCCCGGATTCACCGCAGCAAAGGCCCGGCGGATGCTCCCCGCGGTCTGCGGCCGTGCCGCCAGCGCCGGCATGTCGGGAAAGCGCACCGCGCGGAACAATATCTCCGCCGAACGGAAATAGGCGGCAGGGTTCGGGCTCATGCAGGTGCCGTGCTTTGCCCATTCATGCTGGAGCAGCTGCGCCGACGGCGTCATGCACAAATGCTGTTTCAGCACCGGTTGCGGCACGATCTTCGCCGGGCGGCACCATTGCGGATAGGCGGGATTGTCGGTTTCGGGCCACAGGCCGTGCAGCACCCATCCGAAGCGGCCATTTTCGCCCGAACATTGAAAGCGGTCGCGTGCATCCTTCGGATTGCGCACCTCCGCGCAATGTTGCGGCGACCAGCTCATGCTCAACAAATAGCCGGTGATCGCGGGCTTGCGCACCGGCTCGTCGCGGCGCGGCTGTTCGAGCCGCGGAACGGGGATACGGTCGGGAGCGCGGCAGGCAAGCGCCTGGGCCCCGGCCGTGGCGGGCGCAAGCAACAGGCCAATCGCGGCGACGCTAGACCAGCGCAAAATCGAGTCCGATATCGGCGGCCGGGGCCGACTGGGTAAGCCGCCCGACCGAGACATAGGTAACGCCGGTCTCGCCGATCGCGCGGATCGTATCGAGCCGCACCCCGCCCGACGCCTCGGTCGGCACCTTGCCGCCGACCAGCGCGACACATGTCCGCAGTTCGTCGAGGGTCATATTATCGAGAAGCAGGTGGGTCGCGCCCGCGTTCAGCGCGGGTTCGACCTGCGCGACGCGGTCGACCTCGACGATGATGTCGGCAATCCCCGCGTCCACCGCGCGGCGCACCGCCTCCTCGACCGATCCCGCGACCGCGACATGATTGTCCTTGATCATCGCCGCGTCCCACAGGCCCATGCGGTGATTCTTCGCGCCGCCCATCCGCGTCGCATATTTCTCCAGCACGCGCAGGCCGGGAATCGTCTTGCGCGTATCGAGCAGGGTCGCGCCCGTCCCCGCGAGCGCCTCGACATAATGGCGCGTCATCGTCGCGATGCCCGACAGATGCTGCACCGTGTTGAGCGCCGACCGCTCGGCGGTGAGCATCGCGCGGGCGTTGCCCGACAGGCGCATCAGGTCGCTTCCGGCAGGCGCCGCGGCTCCCTCCCCGGCCAGTATCTCGATCTCCATGGCAGGTTCGAGCGCGCGGAAGAAATGTTCGGCGATCGGCAGCCCCGCGACGACGATCGCATCGCGGCTGTCCATCACGCCGCCGAAGCGCGCATCGGCGGGAATCGTCGCCATCGAGGTGATGTCGCCCCCCGCCCCCAGATCTTCGGCCAAAGTGGCGCGGACAAAGGCGTCGAGGTCGAAACCGGACAGGGAAAAATCGCTCATCGCCCAACCGATAGACAGCGGCCCGAGCAAATCAACTTGACGTTTACGTAAACTAGCGCTGACATGCACGCCGAGCGGCAACATAGCCAACATCGGAGAGGTCCCATGCAATCCCCCATCTGCACGATGCTCGGCATCGAATTTCCCCTGCTCGCCTTCTCGCACTGCCGCGACGTGATCGTCGCTGTGTCGAAAGCCGGCGGCATGGGCGTGTTCGGCGCCGCGGCGCTGCCACCCGAACGGCTCGAGGAGGAACTGGCGTGGATCGACGCGCATATCGGCGGGCGCCCTTATGGCGTCGACCTCATCGTCCCCAACAGTTTTGCGGGCAAAGGCGACGCATCGGCCGCGCCCTCCCCCGCGATTCCCGAAACCCACCGGCAATTCGCCGCCGACCTGCTCGGCAAATATGATGTCGACGCGAGCGGCCTCGACGATGCGCGCGAGGCGCGGCAGAGCTTCGGCGACAACATGCGCGAGGATGGCGCCGCGAAGCTTCTCGAGGTCGCCTTTCGCCATCCCATCAAGCTGATTGCGAACGCGCTCGGCGTTCCGCCGCCACTGATGCTCGAACTCGGCAAGCGGCACGGCGTACCGGTCGCGGCGCTCGTCGGCACGCGCGACCACGCCCTGGCGCAGGTGCGCGCCGGCGTCGATATCCTCGTCGTTGCGGGCGGTGAGGCCGGCGGCCATTGCGGCGAGGTCGCGACGATGGTGCTGGTGCCCGAGGTCGCGGCGGCGGTCGAGGCCGTCGGCGCCGATACGCCGATCCTCGCAGCGGGCGGCATCGTCACCGGGCGCCAGATGGCGGCGGCGATGGCGATGGGCGCGCATGGCGCCTGGTGCGGGTCGGTATGGCTGACCACGGCCGAAGCCGAGACCAACCCGGTCGTGAAGGACAAGATGCTTGCCGCCTCGTCGCGCGACACGGTGCGGTCGAAAAGCCGCACCGGCAAGCCATCCCGCCAGCTTCGCTCGCCCTGGACCGACGCCTGGGAAGCCGAAGGCGCGCCCAAGCCGCTGCCGATGCCGCTCCAGTCGCTGGTCAGCGAACCCGCGCTGCGCAAGGTCGACAAATTGTCCGAGGGCGGACACGAGGGCGCCCGGGCGCTCGCGACCTATTGGGTCGGCCAGGGCGTCGGCCTGATGAACGAGGCGATGGGCGCGGGACAGGTGGTGCAGGCGTTCAAGGAAGACTGGGTCGCCGCCTGCGAACGGCTGAACGGCTTTATCGGCGATTGATCGGTCTCAATCCTCCCTGTCGCGCAGCGATGGGGAGGTGGCAGCCCGAA
>PNJO01000083.1 GCA_013821905.1 Sphingopyxis sp.
CCATGTGATGGTGATGACCGACGATATGTACGAGCATGTCTGGTACGCCGATTTCGCCTTCACGACCTTCGCGCAGCGCTGCCCCGACCTGATCGACCGCATCCTGACGGTGAACGGCTGTTCGAAGGCCTATGCAATGACCGGCTGGCGCATCGGCTATGCGGGCGGCCCGGCGTGGATCATCAAGGCGATGGGCAAGCTGCAGTCGCAGTCGACGTCGAACCCCTGCTCGATCGCGCAGGCCGCCGCCGCCGCCGCGCTCGGCGGGCCGCAGCAGTTCCTCGACGACCGCAACGCCGCGTTCCGCAAGCGCCGCGACATGGTCGTCGCGATGCTCAATGACGCGCCGGGGCTGAGCTGCCCCGTCCCCGACGGTGCCTTCTATGTCTATCCCGACGCGTCGGGCTGCATCGGCAAGAAGACCCCCGACGGCAAGCTCATCGACAGCGACGAGGCGCTGATCGACTATTTCCTCGATTCGGCGCGCGTCGCGGCGGTGCATGGCGGCGCCTTCGGCCTGTCGCCGGCCTTCCGCGTTTCCTATGCGACGTCGGAAGCGGTGTTGAAGGAAGCGTGCGTGCGCATCCAGCAGGCGTGCGCGGCGCTGAGCTGAAGCGTCGCCGGCGGAAAAATCTCGCGCAACATTATTTTTATACCGATCGGTCTTGTAATCGGCCGGGCGATGTCTATCTGCCGGCTGAACGGCGGTTAAGCGCGTGGTTCACGTTATGGTAAGCCCTTTTTCCTAAGGTGATCGCCATCACTGACGGATGGCAAGGGGCGCGCCATATCGACGGTGTAACCACAGCGGTCTCAGCCGCGAAACAACAGATATGACAAAAAGAGGCTCCCATGATCTCCATGATCCGCTCCGACTGGTTCCCGACGATGCTCGCAGGCTTCGTGATCGGCGGCCTGTACGTGCTGTTTCAGCAGCCGGCGTTCGCGCTGGCGCTGTGAGCCGGTTGCGCCGTTCGGTCGGCGCCCTGCTCGCCGCCGCGACGCTCGCGCAATGTGCGCCGGCGCAGGCGGAAAGCGTCGTCAGGCTGCCCGCGGCCGCGCTCGATCCCGCCGTCAAGGCGAAGCGTGCGACCGCAGTCCTCGCCGGCGGCTGTTTCTGGGGCGTCGAAGGCGTCTTTTCCAATGTCAGGGGCGTGATCTCGGTCGAAGCCGGCTATCATGGCGGCAGCAAGGCCACCGCCCGCTACGAACTCACGCACGACGGCACCTCGGGCCATGCCGAGGCGGTGCGCATCGTCTATGATCCGACGCAGGTGAGCTATGGCACGCTGCTGCGTATCCTCTTTTCGGTCGTCGCCGACCCCACGCTGAAGAACCGCCAGGGCCCCGATACAGGGCCGCAATATCGCGCCGCGATCGTCCCGATGGACGCGGTGCAGCGGCAGGTCGCGACCGCCTATCTGGCGCAGATCGGCAAGGGCCGCTATTTCGCGAAGCCGGTCGTGGTGCCGATCGAAAGTTACAAGGCCTTCTATCGCGCCGAGCCCAATCACCAGGATTTCATGCGGCGCAATCCGCAGAACGGCTATATCCTGCGCTGGGACGCGCCGAAGCTCGCGGCACTGAAGAAGCTCTATCCCGCGCTCGTCCGCGCGACCCCCGCGCCCTGAATCGGGGCCGGGTTCCGCCGCTGATCGCGCAGGAGGAATCATTCGTCGCAATTTGCTGGCCCCGCCGGCCGCGTTGCGGGACGAATGGTCCTGGCCCGACGGGCTGGGGAATGTGAAGGTCGCACTTGCGGGGTTTGAATGAAGGTTAGGGTTTCGCGCAAGCCGATGCTTGCGGTGCTGGCAGGCGCAGCCGTTCTGGCGGGGTGCGTGAGCAGCGCCGCGATCGTGCCGCAACCGCGCGCCGCGGCACAGCCGCGTGCGGTGACGCAGCCGGTGCGCAGCAACGGCGGGTCGGTGACGGTGCCGATCGGTGCTCCGGTGCGCTCGGCCATGCCTGCGCCGCGCGGCACGCTCGACCCGGGCTTCCGCCGCGCCCCCGCCGGTCTCAGCGATCGCATCGCGCAGCTCTGGCGCGCCTTTCCCGGCAAGACCGGCATCGCCGTGCAGCGCATCGACGGCGAATGGGCGCTGGCCCAGCGCGGCGACGATCTTTTCCCGCAGCAGAGCGTATCGAAGCTGTGGGTGACGATGACCGTTCTCGACGCGGTCGATCAGGGGCGCATGACCCTCGACCAGCGCGTCCGCATCGGACCTGAGGATCTCACCCTGTTCCACCAGCCGCTCGCGGCGCGCGTCCGGTCCGAAGGATCGGTGACGATGAGCGTGCGCGACCTGATCGAAACCGCGATCACGCACAGCGACAACACCGCGAACGACAGCCTGCTGCGCACCGTCGGCGGGCCCGAAGCGGTGCGCCGCTTCGTGTCGAAAAAGGATCTGGGATCGATCCGCTTCGGCCCCGGCGAGCGGCTGCTGCAGGCCGGGACCGCCGGGCTGACCTGGCAGCAGAGCTATTCGATCGGCCGCAACTTCGAGATGGCGCGCGCCGCGCTGCCGGCTTCGACGCGCCACGCCGCGATGAACAATTATCTTGCCAACCCCGTGGACGGCGCGAGCCCTGCCGCGATCGCCCGCGCGCTGGCGCGGCTCGCGCGCGGGACCCTGTTGTCGCCCGAATCGACCGACTATCTGCAGGGCGTGCTGAGCCGGACGAGGAGCGGGCCGAAGCGGCTGAAGGCCGGGCTGCCGCCGGGCTGGCAGTTCATGCACAAGACCGGGACGGGTCAGAATCTGGGCGGCATGACCGCGGGCTATAACGACATCGGCATCGCCACCGCGCCCGACGGCACACGCTATGCCATCGTCGTGATGATGGGCAGCACCACCGCGGGCATCCCCGCGCGCATGGCGCTGATGCAGTCGGTCTCGTCGGCAGTCGCCGAATATCACGGAAGGTAATCCATGAAGCTTGCCGCCTTGCCTTTGCTGGCGATGTCGCTCGCGCTCGCCGGCTGCGCGACCCCCGAAACGCGGCTGCGCACCGGGCTCCAGAATGCGGGCCTGTCGAAGGCGATGTCGGCGTGCATGGCCGAACGCATGGTCGACCGGCTGTCGCTGCTCCAGCTGCGGCGCCTGTCGGCGCTGGGCAGTCTCAAGGACAAGCGCGTCACCGATCTGACGCTCGACCAGTTCTTCCACAAGGTGCGCGCGCTGAAGGACCCCGAGATCCTGGCCGTGTCGACCAGCTCGGCGGCACTCTGCGCGCTGCGCTGACGGCTTAGCGCTTCCTTTCGGCAATCCAAGTTTTTCTGGACGCGGCAGGGGTAGCCTTGCCGCGCAACTTGGCTTATGCGGCGCCAAACTTCTCCCCCTTCCAGAGTCGAAAGGCCCGGCAGATCTCATGAACATCCACGAATATCAGGCGAAAGAACTGCTCGCGAAATTTGGCGTCGCGATCCCCAAGGGCATCGCCGCGATGAGCGTCGAGGAAGCCGTCGCCGCGGCGAAGCAGCTCCCCGGGCCGCTCTATGTCGTGAAGTCGCAGATCCATGCGGGCGGCCGCGGCAAGGGCAAGTTCAAGGAGCTCGGCCCCGATGCGAAGGGCGGCGTCCGCCTCGCCAAGACGCTCGAGGAAGTCGAAGCGCACGCCAAGGAAATGCTCGGCAACACGCTGGTGACGATCCAGACCGGCGAGCACGGCAAGCAGGTGAACCGCCTCTACATCACCGACGGCGCCGACATCAAAAAGGAATATTATCTCGCGCTGCTCGTCGACCGCGCGTCGAGCCGCATCGCGGTTGTCGCCTCGACCGAAGGCGGGATGGACATCGAAACCGTTGCGCACAACACGCCCGACAAGATCCACACCATCACCATCGACCCCGCGACGGGCCTGATGCCGCATCACGGGCGTAGCGTCGCCGCCGCGCTCGAACTCGAGGGCGATCTTGCCAAGCAGGCCGCGAAAGTCCTTGCGGGCCTTTACAACGCCTTCATCGCCACCGACGCCGAGCAGATCGAGATCAACCCGCTTGCCGTCTGCGAAGGCGCGAACGGCGACGAATTGCTTGTCCTCGACGCCAAGCTCGGCTTCGACGGCAATGCGATGTTCCGCCACAAGGATATCGCCGAACTGCGCGACCTGACCGAGGAAGACCCGGCCGAGGTCGAGGCATCGGAATATGACCTCGCCTACATCAAGCTCGACGGCAACATCGGCTGCATGGTCAACGGCGCCGGTCTCGCGATGGCGACGATGGACATCATCAAGCTCAACGGCGCCTTCCCCGCGAACTTCCTCGACGTCGGCGGCGGCGCTTCGAAGGAAAAGGTGACGGCGGCGTTCAAGATCATCCTCAAGGACCCGGCGGTCGAGGGCATCCTCGTCAACATCTTCGGCGGCATCATGAAGTGCGACATCATCGCCGAGGGCATCGTCGCCGCGGCGAAGGAAGTGAATCTGTCGGTCCCGCTCGTCGTCCGCCTCGAAGGCACGAACGTCAAGGAAGGCAAGGAAATCCTCGCCAATTCGGGCCTGCCGATCGTTGCGGCCAACGATCTGGGCGATGCGGCAAAGAAAATCGTCGCCGAGGTTGCCAAGGCGGCGTGATAACAGATTAAACCCTCTCCCCTTGCGGGAGAGGGTTGCGGAGACTTGCGAGCTTGCTCGCTAGTCGAAGCTGGGTGAGGGGTAAGCGAGCCAACGGCTCGCGCGGAGCTCCGCTCCGCCCACCTTCATCCAAGTCCGCCTAATCGCCTGCGGCGATAAGGCTCCCTATCCTTCTCCCCTCAAGGGAGAAGGTAACCGGGGACTGCAAGGTTGACGTTTACGTAAACGCCAATTATGGCGCAGTGCACAATTTGCTGAGAGGAGCTTTTAGCCCATGAAAATCCTCGTCCCCGTGAAACGGGTGCTCGATTACAACGTGAAGCCGCGGGTGAAGGCCGACGGCACCGGCGTTGACCTCGCCAATGTGAAAATGTCGATGAACCCGTTCGACGAGATCGGCGTCGAGGAGGCGATCCGCCTGAAGGAAAAGGGCGTTGCGACCGAGATCGTCGCGGTGTCCGTCGGCCCGGCAAAGGCGCAGGAAACGCTGCGTACCGCGCTCGCGATGGGCGCCGACCGGGCGATCCTCGTCCAGACCGACGACGAAGTCGAACCGCTGGCGCTTGCGAAGATCTTCAAGGCGATTGCCGACGCCGAACAGCCGGGCCTCGTGATCCTGGGCAAGCAGGCGATCGACGGCGACAACAACCAGACCGGCCAGATGCTCGCCGCGCTCACCGGCTGGGCGCAGGGCACCTTCGCCAGCGCAGTGAATGTCGAAGGCGATCATGTCAGCGTGACGCGCGAAGTCGATGGCGGCCTCGAAACGGTGAAGCTCAAGCTTCCCGCGATCGTCACCACCGACCTTCGCCTGAACGAGCCGCGCTATGCCTCGCTGCCGAACATCATGAAGGCGAAGTCGAAGCCGCTCGATACCAAGTCGCCCGCCGATTACGGTGTCGACACGACGCCGCGCGTCAAGACGGTCAAGGTTTCGGAACCGCCCGTCCGCTCGGCCGGCGTCAAGGTCGCCGATGTCGATGAACTGGTTGCCAAGCTGAAGGCGATGGGAGTGCATTCATGAAAACGCTCGTTTGGGTCGAACATGACGGCAGCGCCGTCAAGGATGCCACGCTCGCCGCGGTGACCGCCGCTTCGAAGCTCGGCGAAGTCCACCTTCTCGTCGCCGGTGCCGGCGTCGATGGCGTCGCCAAGGCCGCCGCGCAGATCGCGGGCGTCGGCAAGGTCCATGTCGCCGACAACGCCGCCTTCGGTCACAACCTGCCCGAAAATATCGCGCCGCTCGTCGCCGAACTGATGGCCAGCCACGATGCGTTCGTTGCGCCTGCCACGACGACCGGCAAGAATATCGCGCCGCGCGTAGCTGCGCTGCTCGACGTCATGCAGATTTCGGAAGTGCTGTCGGTCGAAGGTCCCAAGACCTTCACCCGCCCGATTTACGCCGGCAACGCGATCGCGACCGTCGAGAGCAGCGATCCGAAGCTGGTTCTCACCGTCCGCGGCACCGCCTTCGAAAAGGCCGCTGCGACCGGCGGTTCGGGTGCGGTCGAGGCCGTCTCGGCTGGCGGCGACGCCGGCCTGTCGAGCTTCGTCGGCGCCGAAATCGCCAAGCAGGATCGCCCCGAGCTGACCTCGGCGAAGATCATCGTGTCGGGCGGCCGCGCGCTGGGTTCGAGCGAGAAATATCAGGAAGTGATCGTTCCGCTCGCCGACAAGCTCGGGGCCGCGCTCGGCGCGTCGCGCGCCGCCGTCGACGCGGGCTATGTCCCCAACGACTATCAGGTCGGCCAGACCGGCAAGATCGTCGCGCCCGAAGTCTATTTCGCGATCGGCATCTCGGGCGCGATCCAGCATCTCGCGGGCATGAAGGACTCGAAGACGATCGTCGCGATCAACAAGGACGAGGATGCGCCGATCTTCCAGGTCGCCGACTTCGGCCTCGTCGCGGATCTGTTCAACGCCGTTCCCGAACTGACCGGCAAGATCTAACCGTCCGCCGATATGGCCGGCAACCATCCCGGAGTGCCCGGACTGGGCGATGCACCGTTCAACGCGGGTGGTCGCCGGTCCGCGCGCCCCGGAGTCGGGCGCGAGGTCGATGATGACGACAATGGCCTCGGCGACGACGAGGTCCACGGGCGCGCTCTCGTCCTCGCGAGCGTCGCGCGCGACGCGCGGCTCAACAAGAAATTCCTGCTGCTAATCACGCTGTCGGCTGCGATCGCAACGCTCGGCCTTCTGCAGAGCTCGACGGCGGTCGTCATCGGCGCGATGCTCGTATCGCCGCTGCTTGGTCCGATCATGGGTATCGGGTTTGGCCTTGCGACGCTCGAAAGCAACCTGATCAAGCGTTCCCTGGTGACGATGGCGGCGGGCATGGCGGTCGCCATCCTCGTCGCGATGTTCCTCATCTGGCTGTCGCCGATCCGCGACGTCACCCTCGAACTGCGCGCTCGGACACAGCCCACGCTGCTCGACCTCGGTGTCGCGGTCGTCGGCGGCATTGCTGGCGTCTATGCGATCATGCGCAAGCTGTCGGGGGTGATGGTCGGTGTGGCCATCGCGACCGCACTGGTTCCGCCGCTGTCGACCGTCGGTTTCGGGCTGGCGACCGGCCGCTTCGACTTTGCGCTGGGTGCGGCGTTGCTGTTCCTCACCAACACGCTTGCGATCGCCTTTGCCGCGACGATCGTGGCGCGAATCAACAAATTCGGACCATCGTTGACGCCGCAGCATACGGCGATGCAGGTCGCCGGCATCGTCACGACGCTGGGCATATTGTCGATCCCGCTCGCGCTGACGCTCAACAGCCTGGCGGGCGAGGTGCGCGCGCGATCGATCGTGCAAACCGAACTCAGGTCGCTGCTCGACGAAAACGATCGCGTCGACAGCCTCAACGTCCGGATGGAGCGTGACGCGATTGCTATCGACGGCGTCGTGCTTGTCGATCGTTATGCCGCAAGGCTCGACACGCAACTCGCGGCGAAAGTTCACGGCGAACTCGATCGCAATGTGCGCGTCAGCATCGTCCAGCTGCGGCAGCAGACGAACGCCGCAGTGCAGGTCGAAGAGCAGCTCAATCGCCGCCTTGCGACGCTCGAACGGCGCGAGGAGGACAGCCGCGCGATCCTCGCGGGACTGACGGTCGGTGAATTGCTGCCGCGCGACCGGGTGCTGATCGACGCCCAGGCGCGCCGCGTGATCGTCCAGCGCGACCGCGAGGCCGAAGGCGAACAGGTTGCCGCGGCGATTGACCGGATCATGGCGTCGGTGCAGGCGGGTTATCCGCAATGGCTGATCCAGAACGGCGATCTGACCGCCGCGAAGACGCCCGCTGCGGAACCAGCAACGACCGAATAGCCTTTCCCGCAAACCTATTCGGGTTGACCCATCCTGTCCCATGCCATGTGGTGCGCTTCGATCCGCGACGAACCGCGGCGACGGCGGAGAGACGATATGCGCGGCAAGCGACTGGCAATGGCGCTGGCGATAACGATGGCGTGTGCGGCGTCGGCGGCGATCGCGCTGCCGCTGCAAGCGCGGCCGACAGCGGTCAAGGCGCTGAGGATCGACAAGGCGCGGATAGACACCGCCCTGAGACATATGGTCGACAGCGGCCGCGCCGCGGGAGCTTCGGCGCTGATATGGCAGGATGGCAAGGAGGTTTATTTCGGCAGTGCCGGTATGGCCGACCGCAATGCCGGGCGGCCGATGCGCCGCGATACGATCGCGCAAATCTTCTCGATGACCAAGCCGGTAACCGGGGTCGCGCTGATGCAGCTCTGGGAACAGGGCAAGTTCCACCTCGACGATCCGCTCGCCAGATATTTCCCCGAATATGCGAACATGCGCGTCTATGCGGGCAAGGATGCGGCGGGCCAGCCGCACTATGTCCCCGCCGCGCGGCCGATCACGATCCGCGATGTCATGCGCCACACCGCGGGCTTCGCCTATGGCGCGGGGCCGACCCCGGCGCACGATGCCTATGTCGCCGCCGATCCGCTCGCGCTGACGATCGGACTCCCCGAGATGAACCGGCGCCTCGCCGGCGTACCGCTGCTCTTCCAGCCCGGAAGCCAGTGGAGCTACAGCATCGGGGTCGATGTGCAGGCGGCGCTCGTCGAGAAATTGTCGGGCCAGCCCTTCGCCGACTATGTCCGCGACCATATCTTCGTGCCGCTGAAAATGACCGACACCGCGTGGCGCCAGCCCGATGCGCGGCTTCCGCGTTTTGCGGCGATGAACGTCAGGAAGGACGGCAAGCTCGGGCAGATGCCCGACGCGGAGGCGCGAACACTCAATTTCCGCGACCATGCACTGACCCCCGGCGGTTTCGGGCTCGCCTCGACCCTCGATGATTATCAGCGCTTCGCGCGGATGCTGCTGAACAAGGGCGAACTGGGCGGCGCGCGCATCCTCCAGCCTTCAACCGTGAAGCTGATGGCGACCGATCAGCTCGACCCTGCAATCACCGAGCGGCTGTGGCTCCCCGAAAAGGGCGCGGTCGGCTTCGGGCTCGACTTCGCGGTGCGCAAGCGGCCGCCGCAGACCCCGACCGAGAATCGCGGCGCGGTCGGCGAATTTTTCTGGGATGGCGCGGCGTCGACGCTCTTCTGGGTCGATCCCGCGAACAAGCTGACCGCGGTCTTCTTCGTCCAGACCATGCCCTATGACGGCACGCTCCACCGCGATTTCCGCGCCGCGGTCTATGGCGCCGATTACCAGGGGCCGCCCGGCGACTGACGCTGTCATGCTTTTGTCACGTCGCTGGCTTTGAGGGAGCCGAGGAGATTGTGACAATGGCCCAGCCCGACAAACGTGCGCTGCTCGCCGAAGGCCTTGCGGCCGGCGACGACGATACGGCACTTCACGGGCGGCTGACCCGCGCGGGAATTTCGGCGGCGGCCGCGAAATACGAGATCGACCGGCTCGGCAAGGACCCGATGGCGGCGATGTTGCGGCGGCAGGCGGCGCGGATGGCGAAGCAGGGCTGGCTGCTCGCCAACCAGCAGCGGCTGGCATTCGGGGCCGAGGGCGGCTTCGCGCTCGACATATGCGACCAGCCCGATCCCGATGCCTTCTATCGCCGATATTATGAAGCCAACCGGCCCGCGAAACTGACCGGCATCATCGATCACTGGCCTGCGCTTCACCGCTGGTCGCTCGACCATTTTGTGGCCGTCGCCGGGAACGCGGCTGTCGAGGCGCAGGTCGAACGCGAGCGCGACCCCGATTACGAACTCGCCAAGGACGGCCACCGCCGCCTTGTCCGCTTCGGCGAGCTGATCGAATGGCTGCGCCGCGACGAGGCCAGCAACGATGTCTATCTGACCGCCTATAACAGCGGCGCCAACGCCGCGGCACTGGCGCCGCTGTGGGACGATCTGGCGCCGGTCGCACTGCTCGAACCGCGCGAGCGCGACGGCTTTTTCTGGCTCGGGCCAAGGGGCACGCTGACCCCCTGGCACCACGATCTGACCAACAATCTGCTTGTGCAGGTGATCGGCCGCAAGCGCGTGCGGATGGCGCCGCCCTGGGCCTTTGCGCGGATGCGGAACAGCCGCCATTGCTTCTCCGACTGGGGTAATGAGCCCCTCCCCGCGGGCGAGGGCGATGCCGAGAGGCCGCCGGTGCTCGAAACGATCATCGGGCCGGGTGAGGGCGTGTTCCTGCCCGTCGGCTGGTGGCATCAGGTCGAGGCGCTCGACCTGTCGGCGAGCATGAGCTTCACCAGCTTTCGCCGCGCCAACGATCATGTCGAGGATTATGCCTCTTTCGGTTTCATCGGCTGATTGATTTTCCGAAGCGATCCGATAGGCTTAGCCCCGAAGGAGAGGGATTTATGCTGCATCGGTCCGCGTGTCTGGCTCTGATCGCGCTGGCGGGCGCGGCGATGCCCGTTCAGGCGAAGGAGCCGTTGCGCCTTGCGCCCTCGTCGCAATGGCACGTCAACTATGCGCCCGACAGCTGCCGCCTGGCGCGGGCGTTCGGAACCGGCAAGGAGGAGGTCGTGCTGGCGCTCGATCGCTTTCAGCCCGGACCCACCGTCCATATGACGCTGACGGGCGAACCGCTGAAGGTGCGCAGCGACGTCCGGCGCATCCTCCTGCGCTTCGGGCCGAACGATCCCGCGTTCGAGAAGCGGTTCACCCCGGGCACGCTCGCCGATGGCAAGGCGGCGCTTGTCGTCGGCGGGGGCATGGTCGTCACCGGTTATGATCCGGCATGGGCGGCGCAAAAGGACGAGGGGCTGCGCAAGGTGCAGGAGGTCGATCCGGCGCTCTATGCCGCGATCCGCTTTCTCGAACTGCGCATCGCCGGCAAGCAGACCGTGGTGCTCGAAACGGGATCGATGGCCGCGGCGGAAAAGCAGCTGGCCGCCTGCACCGACGATCTGCTGCGCGGCTGGGCGATCGATGTCGCGGCGCACAAGTCGCTGACGCGCTCGGCCAATCCGATCGGCAACCCGGCGAGCTGGATGAGCAGCAAGGATTATCCGCCGGACATGTGGCACGCCGGCTATCAGGGGCTGGTGCATTTCCGGCTCATCGTCGATGCCGAGGGCAAGCCCAAGAGCTGCCACATCCAGCAATCGACGCGGCCCAAGGATTTCGAGGATGCCGTGTGCAACGGCATCATGAAGCGCGCCAGTTTCGAACCCGCGCTCGATGCCGCGGGCAAGCCGGTCGCTTCCTATTACCTCAATTCGGTCCGCTTCTCGATGTAGGCCCATTATCGGGATCGTAATCGGCCGGCACTAAAGCCCCCGTCATGGCCCTGACGAGCGACTATCAGAAGCGGCAGATCCGCGACGCCGAGCTGCGGCGCTTCGACCGCTGGTTCGTCGATACGCCGGTGGGCCCGGCCTATCGCGGCCGCGACGGGCGCGGGCGTGCGGTCAAGGCAGCGGAGGTCGCGCGCTGGCGCGCCGAGGTCGAGGCGCATGTCGACGCGATGATCGCGGGTGTGCCGCTGCAGGTCGCCTGGGGGATCGGCGCGCTGCTCGCCATCGTGTTCGGCGGCGGATGGCTGCTGGACATGCTCGATATCGCGCCGCGCTTTCACGCGCCCGCGATCGGCATCGGCGTCTTCATCGTCGAGGTCGGCCTCTTCGGGATCGAGGTCTGGGACTATGCCGCGGGCTGGCGCCGCCGCCGCGAGGCGATCGAGGATGCGGTCCGCGCCCGTGCGCCGCTGCCGATTGATCCCGCCCGGCTCGGCAGCGGACGCAACTGGTTCCAGATCGCCTCGCTCGCTATCGTGGTGCCGTTGATCCTGCTCGCCTTTTTCGCGCATCTTGACGAAGGGCTGATCGAACGGCTCGACTGGCGCTGGGTCTTCGCGGCGATTCCGCTTGCCTGGGCGCTGCATTTCGCGGGCAAATGGTACGACGGGCGCGTCAGGGGCCTACGCCGCTAGGGTCAGGACCCATTAATTCCACGTTCGAGGTTTGAAGCGATTTTGTCCATTGCGTCGCTGGAAAGTCTTGAAATATCGACATATTCCTACGCCTTTCCGCCTCGCACTGAACAAAATCGATCAAATCCCGCAGGGACGTCGAAATGGCTTCGATCTCGGGCCCGCGCGGCCTTGCGGGTAGCGATGCTACCCGCGGCGGCCACCCGGA
>PNJO01000084.1 GCA_013821905.1 Sphingopyxis sp.
GCTTCGGCGGTCGGCGGGCATCCGGGGACATAGATGTCCACGGGCACGATGCGGTCGCAACCGCGCACCACCGAATAGCTGTAGTGATAATAGCCGCCGCCATTAGCGCAGCTGCCCATCGAGATGACGTACTTGGGGTTCGACATCTGGTCATAGACGCGGCGCAGCGCGGGCGCCATCTTGTTACACAGCGTGCCGGCGACAATCATCACGTCCGACTGGCGCGGGGACGCGCGCGGCGCGACGCCGAAGCGCTCCATGTCGTAGCGCGGCATGTTGACGTGAATCATCTCGACGGCGCAGCAGGCGAGCCCGAAGGTCATCCACCACAGCGAGCCGGTGCGCGCCCAGTTGAACAGATCCTCGGTCGAGGTGACGAGAAAGCCCTTGTCGCCGACCTCGCTGTTGAGATCGTCGAAAAAACTCTGGTCGGGGTTGGTTCCCGGAGCGACCGGCATCTGGCCGGGCATGATGATGCTGGACGTGCTCATTCCCAATCCAACGCGCCTTTTTTCCACGCATACACAAGGCCGAGCGTGAGTTCGGCGAGGAATATCATCATCGTGGCCCAGCCGGCCCAGCCGATTTCCTCAAGGCTCACCGCCCAGGGAAAGAGGAAGGCCGCTTCGAGGTCGAAGATGATGAAGAGGATGGCGACGAGATAGAAACGCACGTCGAACTGGCTCCGCGCATCCTCGAAAGCGGGGAAGCCGCATTCATATTCGGTCAGCTTCGCGGGGTCGGGTTTGTGGGCGCCGGTCAGCCGCGCCACGCCCATCGGCAGGAACACGAACGCCGACGACAGCCCGACCGCGATGACCAGGAAAATCAGGATCGGCAGATATTGCGTCAGATCGACCATGGGAGCTCGCAGTCATGTTTTGAGGTGTTTGCCACCCGTTTATCGGCGCGCTTTAGGCCAGCGGGCCGCAGGTCGCAAGCACCGCGGGCAGGAATTTCGTTTCGGCTGCTACCAAAATCCACGTGGGCCCCTGAATCGACCAACAAACTACTGTTATATCGAAAAAACTCATCCCGATTTCCACCGCGGAACGAGCCGGCAAGGATCGAACTGGCGGGGCGCGAATTTATCCTCCAGCGCCATGTCGTGGGTGGCCGCCACGGTTGCGACTCCGGCGCCTCCCGACTTGCCCGACGCACCCGCATTCCCGGCCGACGACCCCTTTGACGATTCGCCGCGAAAACCGAAGCCGCGCACCAATCCGCGCCGCGGCGCGGGACGCATCAGGCCGGGACACTCAGGCGTTGCGGAGCGCGCCCGCGACCAGCTTCTGCAGCTTCGAGTGCACCGCGGCGCTGCCGGCGATGAACTCGCTGCGTTCGATCGCACGATCGCCGCCGCGGAAATCGCTCACGAACCCGCCGGCTTCGCGCACAAGCAACATGCCCGCCGCAACGTCCCAGACCTGCAGGTCGCTTTCCCAGAAGCCGTCGTAACGCCCCGCCGCGACCCAGGCGAGGTCGAGGCTGGCAGCACCGAAGCGGCGGATACCAGCGACTTCGGGCGCGACCGCACCGAAAATGCGGCTCCACTGCGCCATATTGCCGTGACCCATGAAGGGAATGCCGGTCGCGATCAGGCATTCGTTGAGTTGACGGCGCGATGCGACACGCAGACGCCGGTCGTGCAGCCACGCGCCGCGGCCGCGCTCGGCCCAATAGCTTTCGTCGGTGACCGGCTGATAGACGAGTGCTGCCGTGACGTCACCCCAGCCGCCGCCCGGCTTCGGTTCCTGGACCGCGATCGAAATCGCGAAATGCGGGATTGCGTGGAGGAAGTTCGAGGTGCCGTCGAGCGGGTCGATGATGAAGCGCGGCTTGCCATATTCGCCCTCGATCTCGCCGGCCTCTTCCATCTTGAAGCCCCAGCCAGGACGCGCGTGGCTCAGCTCGTCATAAAGGGTGCGCTCGGCGGCCTGGTCGGCCTTGGACACGAAGTCCGCGGGCCCCTTTTGCGAGACCTGCAGATGCTCGATCTCGCCGAAGTCGCGGCGCAGTTTCGTGCCGGCCTTGCGCGCGGCACGTTCCATGACGGTGATGATGCCGGATACGGCCATTTTCCATTCCTCCAACACGTCGCCCCCGCGAAGGCGGGGGCCGTTGGCAATCTTGCTCTACTTCGACAGCGGCCCCCGCCTTCGCGGGGGCGACGTTATTTAGTCCGCGCGGCGGACATATTCACGGTCGTACACATGCACGACGATCCTGGTTCCGCTGGTGATGTGCGGCGGCACCATCACGCGCACGCCATTGTCGAGGATCGCGGGCTTGTAGGACGACGACGCCGTCTGGCCCTTCACCACCGCGTCGGCCTCGACGATCGTCGCTTCGATCGTTTCGGGGAGCTCGACCGAGATCGGCCGCTCTTCCCAAAGCTCGAGCACGACATCCATGCCATCCTGCAGGAATTCATGCGCTTCGCCGACGACTTCCTTCGAGATGTTGATCTGTTCGAAGCTGTCCTTGTCCATGAACACCAGATCGTCGCCCTCGGCATAGAGGAACTGGAAATCCTTGGTGTCGAGGCGGACTTTTTCGACCGTGTCCGCGCTGCGGAAACGGTTGTTGAGCTTGCGCCCGTCGATCAGATTCTTGGCTTCGACCTGCATATAGGCGCCGCCCTTGCCCGGCTGGGTGTGCTGGATCTTGGTGACCTTCCAGATGCCGCCTTCATATTCGATAATATTGCCGGGACGGATTTCAACGCCGGTGATCTTCATCGCGCACACTCGCTAGTTCAAGGATGGAAAGAGCAGACCGGTTGCCCGCGCGGGCACCGGTATCAGGTGGGCGCCTTTAGCCGCGCCAGCGCCGAAGGGCAAGCCGCGTGTCAGGGCGTCGCGAAGACCATGGCGCGCGTGCGCTTGTAGCTCAGCCACACCAGCCCGACGAAGAGCAACAGGCCGACCCACGGTGCATAGGGCGCATAGCCTTCGCCAACCACCGCAAGCGGCGCATCGCTGCCGCTGCCCGCGACGATGCCCGCATAGAGCACGCCGAACAGGCTTTCGCCGACGATCATCCCCGTCGCGGTGAGCACGCCCATCCGGTGCGCGAAGCTCGCGTTCGGGCGCTTCGCCGCCCAGCGGTCGTAGAACCAGCCGCCCACCGCGCCGACGACCACCGGCAGGATCACCGCCATCGGCAGGTAGATGCCGATGCCGATCGCGAGCGGGGGCAGCCGCAGCTTGCCCGCGCGGCCGAGCAGCGCGTCGACGAGAATGAAGCCTACGCCCGCGATCGCGCCATAACCCAGCATCGTCCAGTTGAGGTCGCCGCCGAGCACGCCTTGCGCGAGCGACGAGATTAATCCGGCTTGCGGGGCGGCGAGTGCATTCGGTCCCGCGCCCGGCGCACCGACGAAACCCAACGTCTCGTTGAGCACGTTGAGCACCGGAGGAACGACGAGCGAGCCAAAGATCACGCCGATGATCAAAGCGACCTGCTGCTTCCAAGGTGTAGCACCGACGAGCTGGCCGGTCTTCAGATCCTGGAGATTGTCGTTCGAAATCGTCGCGATGCCGAAGACGAGGCCCGTGACGATCAGCGCATAGGCGACCATCGCGCTGATCTCCGCCTCGCCTCCCCCGCGGCCGAGCAGGCCGAGCAGCAGCAATGACGAAGCGATGATCGCGAGGATGCCGATCCCCGACACCGGCGAGTTGGACGCGCCGATCAGGCCCGCCATATAGCCGGTGACCGACGCGATCATCAGCCCGACGACGATGATGAACAGCATCGCACCCGCAATCAGCGCGAAGGACGAACCCGCCAGCGGTCCGCCCGAAAGCTCGGACCAGAGCAGCACGCCGATCGGCAGCATCAGGAACAGCGACCCGCCGAATACCCAGCCGATCGACATATCCTGTTCCTCGATCGCCAGCGTCTGCCCGCCCTGCCGCGCCCGGCTTGCCGCCATCGCCGAGCGGATGCCGCCGAGCACCGGCCCCGCGATCCTCATCAGCGTCCAGATCGCGGCAATCGCGATCACGCCCGCGCCAAAGAAGCGCACGTCGGCGCGAAACACCGTGTTCGCCAGCGTTTCGGCGTCGCCCGCACCGCCTTGCGTCAGGATCGGCAGCAGCACCCACCAGCCGGTGATCAGCCCCACCAGCTGCGCCATGCCGACCGACAGGCCGACAAGATGGCCGACGCCGAACAGCGCGAAGGCGAGCCCGCCCGCGATCCCGGTGGCGCCCGTCCCCACAGCAAACCAGCGCGCAACCTCGGCGCCGGCGAGCTTCATCTGCGTCAGCAGGGTAAAGCCCGCTGCGACGAGGCTGTTCCAGACCAGCGCCGACAAGCCGGCGCGATTTTCTTCTGCGCCCTCGGCGCTCGCGGCCCCGACCTGCAGCACTTCGGCGGCGGCGCGGCCTTCGGGATAGGGAAGGTCCGAATCGACGACGAGCGCGCGGCGCAGCGGCACCGAGAAGAGCACGCCCAAGATGCCGCCGAGCATCGTGATCGCGGTGGTTTCGAGCAGTGGAAAGCCCTGCCAGTAACCCACCATGACGAGCCCCGGCAGCACGAAGATGATCGCCGCCAGCGTGCCCGCGGCGCTCGCGATCGTCTGGACGATATTATTCTCGAGGATCGTCGACCCGGCCATATAGCGCAGCAGTGCCATCGAAATGACCGCCGCTGGGATCGAGGTCGCAAAGGTCAAGCCGACCTTCAGCCCCAGATAGACGTTCGCCGCGGTGAACATCAGCGTCAGCAGGCCGCCGAGCAGGATGGCCCGGATCGAGAGTTCGCGCCCGCGTGCTGGCGCCGTGGTGGTTTCGGTCATATATTTCTCCCCGCCGCTGTGTTGCGGGCGATCCCGCGGCGCGCAAGCAAAAAGGCGACGAACCGAAGCCGTTTTGACGCATCGATCCAATATGACCGCCGCCGGGACTGCCATAGGGCCTGCATGATGACGATCGACCTCTCCGACCTGACACCCGCGCCGAGGCCTCCGGCTTCCCGGAAGGCAAGCCGCCCCGCGCCGTGCGCCGGCCTGTTCGGCTGGCGCAAGGATGACGCCGCGCCGAAACGGGAACCGAAGGATAGCGGGCGCAACTAGGCGAAGGTCCGGCCAGCGCCGGCGCTCCCTACTCCGCCATCAGTTTATCGAAAGCGCGAACCGCGGCGGCGGGTCCGTCCCCATGCCCCCAGACGCCGTTCGAGACGGCGAGAAAATCGGCGCCCGCGTCGACCAGTATCTTCGCATTGTCGACGGTGATTCCGCCGATCGCGACGCAGGGAAGCTCGAATAGTCCCTGCCACCAGGTCAGGATTTCCGGTTCGGCATGGTACTCGACCGTCTTGGTCGCGGTCGGGAAGAAGGCGCCGAACGCGACATAATCGGCGCCAGCCTCGCCCGCTTCCATCGCCAGATGGCGGCTGTCGTGACAGGTCACGCCGATCTGCGCGTCGGGACCGAGCAGGCGGCGTGCCTCCTTCGGGTCGCCATCCCCCTGCCCCAGATGCACCCCGTCGGCGCCAAGCCGCTTTGCGAGCGCCACATCGTCGTTGACGATGAAGGCGACCTCGTGCGCGGCGCAGATCGCCTGCAGCGGTTCGGCAAGCCGCGCCGCCTCGTGCTGGTCCAGATCCTTGACGCGAAACTGGAAGGCCGCGACCGGGCCAGCGGCCAGCGCCTCCTCCAGACGAGCGGGAAAATCGCCGCCGACGTCGAGCGGCGAAATCAGATATAGTTGGCAGGCAGGTGTTTTCATGGCGCGTTCATAGCGACGCCGCCAGACGCGGGCAAATGCAGAAGATCATGCGCCTCGCGGCCCTCGCCCTCCCCGCCGCTCTCGCCCTTTCGGCCTGCGCCACGACGCGCGGAGCGCCGCTCCCCGACGGCAGCGACGTCGCGCTCGGCCAGCGCGCCTATGTCGACGGGCCGCTCGTCGAGCCGGTGGCGGTGATCGAGGACAGCCGCTGCCCGATGAACGCCCGCTGCATCTGGGCGGGCCGCGTCCGCGTGAAGATGCTCTGGCATCGCCCAACGGGCGAAAATCTGCCGTTCGAGGTCGTGCTGGGCGAACCGGCGCGGCTTGCCGACGGCACGATCACGCTCGAATCGGTGCGCCCCGAAAAGCGCTCCGACGCGACGATCAAGCCGCAGAACTATCGCTTCTCGTTCCGTTTCGCGGGCGGGCTCTAAAGCCCTTCGTCATTGCGAGGAGCCGAAGGCGACGCGGCAATCCAGAGCGGCATAGCCTGCCCTGGATTGCTTCGCTGCGCGTGCAATGACGAACCTGGCGGATAGCTACAGCACCCGCGCCAGTATGAAACCGTCCCAGCCCTTGGCCCCGACCGTCTGGATCGCGGTCGCGTCGAGCCGCGGGTCGGCGTGCAGCATGTCGAACAGGGCGCGGGTGCCGATGACACGCTCGTCGTCGCTGTCGGCGTCGAGTACGCCGCCGTCGCGCACGACATTGTCGATGATGATCGTCGTGCCGGCACGTCCGAGCCTAATCGCCTCGCCGACATAAAGGGCGTTGCTCTGCTTGTCGGCGTCGATGAAGACGAAATCGAACGGCGGATCGCCCGTCATTGCGGCGAGGCTGTCGGCGGCCGGGCCGGCGCGGACCTCGACCTTGTGGCCGACGCCGGCACGATCGAGATTCGTGCGGGCGACTTCGACATGGTGCGGGTCGATCTCGAGCGTCACCAGCCGCCCGTCATCGGGCAGCGCCCGCGCGAGCCACTGCGTCGAATAGCCGCCGAGCGTGCCGATTTCGAGGATGTGCCGCGCACCCGCCATCCGTGCAAGCAGGAAAAGCATCTTGCCCTGCGCCGCCGATACGTCGATCGGGGGCAGACCGGCGGCGGCATTGCTGGCGAGAATGGTGGCAGGCGCGTCATCGTCGCCAAGCAAACGGTCGGCGATATAGTCGTCGACGGCCTGCCACCGCTCTCCCATCACCTAGGCCACGGAGGCCGCGTGAATTTCGTCGATCGCGTCGCCCAGCGAGGCGTTGAATTCCTCGTCGCTCATCTGGTGGCGCAGGTCTTCCAGCAGTGCGCGGCTGAAGCTCGCGATGATGCCCGGATTCTTCGCCAGCTCGACGCAGGCTTCGGGGCGCTTGAAACCGCCCGACAGCGCGACGACGCGCAGCACCTTCGGGTGATCGACCAGCGGCTGGAACAGACCGGCTTCGGTCGGCAGCGACAGCTTCAGCATCACCGGCGCGCCCGTCCAGGCGTCGAGCGCGGCGAGCAGTTCCCGCTGCAGCAGGCGGTCCGCCGCGTCGCGCTCGGGGCTCTTGATATTCACTTCGGGTTCGATGATCGGGACGAGCCCGTGCGCCGCGATACGCGCCGCCTCGGCGAACTGCTGATCGACGATCGCCTTGATCCCGACCGGGTTGGCGAGGTTGACGACGCTGCGCATCTTGGTGCCGAACACACCCTTGGCGACCGCGCGTTCGCAAAGCTCGTCGAGACCCGGATTGGGCTTCATCAGCTGGACTCCGTCGGCCTCATCCTCAAGACCCTTGTCGACCTTGAGGAAGGGCACCACGCCGCGTTCCCACAGCAGGGCGGGCACCGGCTTGCCGTCCGCTTCGCCGTCCATCGTGCGTTCGAACAGGATCGCGCCGATCACCTTGTCGCCGTTGAAGCGCGGCGCGGTGACGATGCGGCTGCGCATCGCGTGGATCAGGCCGAACATTTCCTCGTCGTTCGAAAACGCATCCTCGTCGATGCCATAACCCTTCAATGCCTTGGGCGTCGAACCACCGCTCTGGTCGAGCGCGGCGATGAAGCCCTGCCCCGATTTGATCTGGTCGAGCATGGCGGCATTGGCGGTGGACATAGATTCTCCGGTTGGCTGCATACGTATGTGGCCGTGCGCATAGCGGCCCTTCGGGACGGATGCAATGCGCGGCTTTTCCGGGGCCTTCAGCCCGGGTTTCGAGGTATGGCGAGCAGGTTGATCGCGATCGAAATGCGGTCGCGCACGCCCTGGTGCGGGACGACCCCGTGGCTGAGCCACGAGGGGAACATGATGATCCGCCCGCTGCGCACCTTCATCTTGAGTTGCGGTTCGTGCACCGACCCGTTGGCGCCGCGCAGGCGAAGATTGGGCATCGTCATCAGCACCGTCGGCATGCGCGGATCCTCGATCACCAGCTCGCCGCCGATCGCCCCGTCGCCTTGTTCCGACCCGTCATCGACATAATAGACCGCCGACCAATAGGCGCCGGGGTGCGTGTGCATCTGGTTCGACGCGGCGGGCGGCGACACATTGACCCAGATATCGGTCGCCCATTGGTGGCGCGGCGCGCCCGGCGAGACGATGTCGATGCAATGCGCGTCGGCCAGCGCGAAAATGTGGCGCAGCAGATGCTGGACGGGCTCGCCGCCCCAGTCGGCAACGTCATGTTCGGACTGCCAGCCGCCAATGTTCGAAATCGTCACCCCGGGCCGTTCGGCGCGGCGCGCGAGGATCAGCGGCTTGAGCGCGGCGTTGACGGCGGCGGCGTTCGGCAAGTCGTCGACCACGACGGGCGTGTCGAACAGACCGACCACCTGCGCGCTCATTGCAGCAGCGCCTCCACGCCGGGGAGCGGTTTGCCTTCCATCCATTCGAGGAAGGCCCCGCCGGCGGTCGAAACGAAGGTGAAATCCCCCGCGACGCCGGCATGGTTGAGCGCCGCAACGGTGTCGCCCCCGCCCGCGACCGAAATCAGCGAGCCTTCGCGGGTCAGCGCCGCAGCGGTTTTCGCGAGCGCGACCGTCGCCGTGTCGAACGGCGGCGTCTCGAACGCACCGAGCGGGCCGTTCCAGACGAGCGTGCGGCAATTCTTGAGCACGTCTGCCAGCGCCTCGACCGCGGCGGGGCCGACGTCGAGGATCATCTCGTCTGCAGCGACCTCGTGCACATTGACCGTGCGCGTCGGCGGGTTGGGAGCGAACTCCTTTGCCACCACGACGTCATAGGGCAGATGGATCGTGCAGCCTGCGGCATCGGCGCTGTCGAAAATCGCGTTGGCGGTATCGACCAAGTCGTGCTCGCACAGCGACTTGCCGACAGCGACCCCGCGCGCGGCGAGGAAGGTGTTCGCCATGCCGCCGCCGATGATCAAATGGTCGACCTTGCCGACGAGGTTGCGCAACACGTCGATCTTCGACGACACTTTGGCGCCGCCGACCACCGCTGCGACCGGATGCGCCGGATTGCCGAGCGCGGCGTCGAGCGCCTTTAGCTCGGCCTCCATCGCGCGGCCCGCACAGGCCGGGAGGCGGCGGGCAATACCCTCGGTCGAACCATGCGCGCGATGCGCGGCCGAAAAGGCGTCGTTGACATAGAGGTCGCCGATTTCCGCGAGCGCGTCGGCAAAGGCCGGGTCGTTCTTTTCCTCGCCGGGATAGAAGCGCGTGTTTTCGAGCACCGCGACATCGCCGGGCGCGAGGACGGCGACGCCCGCCTTCGCGCCCTCGCCCACGGCTTCGGGGATGAACATCACCGAATGGCCCAGCACATCCTCGACCCCGCCCATGACGAGGCTCAGCGATTGCGTCGGGTTTTTCGCGCCCTTCGGCCGCCCGAAGTGCGCGAGCAGCAGGACGATCGCGCCCTTGTCCGCAAGCTCGCGGATCGTCGGCATCGCCGCCTGAATCCGCGTCGCATCGCTGACCGCGCCATCGACCATCGGAACGTTGAGGTCGACGCGCACGAGCACGCGCTTGCCGGTGACGTCACCGATATCGTCGAGGGTCTTGAAGCTGCTCATATCCCAAACTCCGGTCAGGAATGTGCCCCTGCCTTCGCAGGGGCACAGCAAATTACAGCAGCTTGGCGATTACGCCCGCGGTATCGACCATGCGGTTCGAGAAACCCCATTCATTGTCGTACCAGCTGACGACGCGGACCAGCTTGCCCTCGAGAACCGAGGTTTCGAGGCTGTCGATCGTCGAGCTTGCCGGGCAGTGGTTATAGTCGATCGAGACCAGCGGCTCGTCCGAATAGGCCAGAACGCCCTTCAGCGCGCCTTCCGACGCGTCCTTCAGGATCTGGTTGACCTCTTCCTTCGTCGTGTCGCGCTTCGGCGTGAAGGTCAGGTCGACCAGGCTGACGTTCGGGGTCGGAACGCGGATCGCCGAACCATCGAGCTTGCCCTTGAGTTCGGGAAGAACCTCGCCGACCGCGCGGGCGGCGCCCGTCGTCGTCGGGATGATCGACATGGCGGCGGCGCGCGCGCGGCGCATGTCGCTGTGAATCTGGTCGAGGATCTTCTGGTCGTTGGTATAGGCGTGGACCGTGGTCATCAGGCCGCGCTCGATGCCGAGCGTGTCGTTGAGGACCTTCGCGACCGGCGCAAGGCAGTTGGTGGTGCAGCTCGCGTTCGACACGATCTTGTGCTCGGCTGTCAGCTTGTCATGGTTGACGCCATAGACGACGGTCAGATCGACGCCCTTGGCGGGGGCCGAGATCAGGACGCGCTTGGCACCGGCGGCCAGATGCTTGCCCGCGCTCTCCGCATCGGTGAAGAAACCCGTGCATTCGAGCGCAATGTCGACGCCCAGTTCGGCGTGCGGCAGGTTGGCCGGATCGCGTTCCTTGGTGACACGGATCGCCTTGCCATTGACGTACATCGTATCGCCCTCGGCCGAAACCTCGCCCGGGAAAGGACCGTGGACGCTGTCGCGCTTGAACAACAGCGCGTTGGCCTTCGCATCGGCAAGGTCGTTGATCGCAACGAGTTCGAGCCCGCTGTCCGCGCGTTCGAGGATGGCGCGCGCTACGAGGCGGCCGATACGCCCGAAACCGTTGATTGCGACTTTCACTGCCATGTCGATGGGTCCTTTCTGCGAATGGAGGCTTGGTCCTTAAACGCCGAGCCGTGCCAGGATCTGGGGTGCGATAGCATCGGCGGTAAGGCCAAAATGCGTGAATAGGTCTTCAATCGGCGCCGAAGCCCCGAAACTGTCGATGCCGAAGCGCAGGCCGTGGCGGCCGGTGTAACGCTCCCAGCCAAAGGTCGTGCCGGCTTCGATCGACACGATCAGCGCATCCTCGGGGAGGATGTCGGCCTGATAGGCAGCGGGCTGCTCGTCGAACAGCTCGGTCGAAACCATCGACACGACGTCGGCGCCCTGCCCGGCGGCTTCGAGCTTGTCGGCGATTTCGACCGCGAGCGACACTTCCGAACCGGTCGCGACCAGCACGACCTTGCGCGCGGCCGAAGCGCCGCGAAGGCGGTAACCGCCTTTCAAACAAAGATTTTCCGTGACGTCATGACGCAGCGGCGGAAGATTCTGACGGGTCAGCGCGAGCAGCGACGGCCGGTCTTCCTGCGCGAGCGCCAGCGCCCAGCATTCGGC
The DNA here is from genome assembly GCA_013821905.1 of Sphingopyxis sp. Lineage (GTDB taxonomy): Bacteria > Pseudomonadota > Alphaproteobacteria > Sphingomonadales > Sphingomonadaceae > Sphingopyxis. Next base: position 11,344 of record PNJO01000084.1, read on the forward strand.
GGTCTCGACCGCGTCCGCGGGGCGCATCACGAGCAGATTCGGCATTGCGCGTAGCGACTGGAGATGCTCGATCGGCTGATGCGTCGGTCCGTCCTCGCCGAGTCCGATGCTGTCGTGCGTCATCACATAGACGACGCGCTGGCGCTGCAGCGCCGACAGGCGGATCGCGGCGCGGCAATAATCGGCGAAGACGAGGAAGGTGCCGCCATAGGGTACCACGCCGCCGTGCAGCGCCATGCCGTTCATCGCGGCGGCCATGCCGAATTCGCGAATGCCGTAATAGATGTAGCGGCCCGAATAATTATTCTTCGTCAGCGGTTTGGTCGACGAAGTTTTGGTATTGTTCGAACCGGTGAGGTCCGCGCTGCCGCCGACGAGCGCCGCAATATCGGCGGTGAGCGCGGTCAGCGTGTTCTCCGACGCCTTGCGCGTCGCAACCTTCGGCGGTTCGGCGATCAGGCCTTCCACATAGGCCTTGAACGCGTCGCCCGGAACGACCTTGCCGCTCAAGCGGTCTTCAAATTCCTTTTTCTTTTCGTTTCTTGCGAGGCGATTATTCCATTCGGCGTGAAGTTTTTTCCCCTTCTCGCCAAAGGCCGCCCAGGCCGATGCGACATCGGCGGGAATGACGAAGGGCTCGGCGGTCCAGCCAAGCTCCTGACGCGCGGCGGCGATTTCGTCGGCGCCGAGCGGCGCGCCGTGCGTCGCCGATGTGCC
>PNJO01000085.1 GCA_013821905.1 Sphingopyxis sp.
CTAGCCAGCAAGCTGGCAAGCCTCGCTGCCCCTCCCGCAAGCGGGAGGGGATACCCCGGCATTCTGGGAACGTCCGCTCCCCACCCCAAAACCGACGCCCCGCTCGATCAGAAGTCGACCTGCGTCCGCAGCCCGAACGTATCTGCCGTATAGTCGCGGTCGCCGTTCGCCGCCGCGATGCGCGCGTCGTCGATCCACAGCTTTCCGTAATTGGCGGTGATGCGGATATAGTCGATCGGCGCCCAGACGATCCCGAGCAGCGCCGTCTTTTGCCGGCCGCCCTGGATCCCCGCGTCGTTCAGGTCGAGATAGTCGTAACGCGCGTTGACCTCGATCGCGCCGAGGCCGCCGGCGGTGATCGGCTTCGACGGCTTCAAGCGATCGAACGCACCGTCCTTGTAGCCACGTGCGTCGCCGCCCGTCAGCACCATCCCCACCTCGGCATAGCCGCCGAAGAAGGTGGGGTCGACCGCACCCGGGCGCTTGACCGTCTGCCAGAAGGCTTCGCCCGCCGCATGGAACGGCCCGGCGAGCACCGCGCCCTCCAGCCCCAGCCCGCGCTCGCTCGACAGGTCGAGCAGGCCGGTGTCGACGAGGCGGACGTCGGTCGTGTGGACGAAGGGCCGCGCGCGGTAACGGTTGGTCGCGGCGGGATCGTTGGGGTCGCGATAATGACCCGATGCACCGAGGTGCAGCTGCGTATCGCCGAACTTGGGCATCCAGACGACGCGGCCGTCGAAGCCGATGCTGTGGTTGCTGTCATTGAGCAGGTCGCGGGCGTTGTCGCCGAACACCCCGCCCTGCAACAGCAGCGCCTTGCCCTTATACTGCGCCGACAGGCCGACGCGGCGTTCGAAGCCGAAGGCCTGAACGAAAGCGGCGCGTTCCATAAAGCTGGTGAAGAGATCGCTCGTCATATCGTCGAGCGACCAGAAGGGCTTGATCTGGCCCGCGGTGACCGACAGCGGCCCGGTGCCATAGCTCATATAGACGTCGGTCAGTTCGACCTCGCTGTTGGCAATGTCGGCCTCGACGCGATAGGCGAAGCCGCCCGGGATCTTTCCGTCGACGCCCAGATAGACGCGGCGGAACTCGGTGGCCGTGCCGCCCCGAACGCCCGTAACACCTGCCGGCGCGTTGACGCTCGCCAGATCGAGCTGGACGCGGCCGCGCGGCTTGAAGCTCCAGCCGTCGGCGGTCTTGATCTCGGGCGCGCCCTTCCAGCTGATATCGGTCGCGGGCTTGGCGGTCACCGACGGTGGCGCAGGCGGCGCGACGGGCGCCGGTGCAGGCTGCGCGGTTGCCGCATCGAGCCGGGTTTCCAGTGTCTGCACCTGCGCCTTGAGTGCTGCGAGCTCGGCGCGCAGTTGTGCCGCCTCCTCGGCGGTCATCGCCTGCGCGTGGGCAACGCCGGGAAGGCTGAACATCGACGTCGCCAGCAGGGCGGCGGTCAGGGCGTGACGCATGGGGGATTTGCTCCGTAGCGAAAGGTGACAATCTGGAGGCGCTGTTATGACGCTTGCGTGACAGATACACGTCATTTGCATGACATTTTTGTTTCAACAGCCAATTTTCTCTCCCTCTTGTCAGGGGCAGGCGAACGGCTAAGGACGTTCCAGTTTTTTCGGGCAACCTTTCGGGTTCGGCCCCTTTCGGGAGAGCATCATGACGATCAAATTTGACGGACGCGTTGCCATTGTCACGGGCGCCGGCGGCGGCCTCGGCCGCGCCTATGCGCTCGAACTCGCGCGGCGCGGCGCCAAGGTGGTCGTCAACGATCTGGGCGGCGCGCGCGACGGCACCGGCCATTCGGACGCCGCGCTCGCCGTGGTCGAGGAAATCCGCGCGGCCGGCGGCACCGCCATGTCGAACGGCGGCAGCGTCACCGAATATGAGCAGATGGCCGAGATGGTCGCCAAGGCGAAGGAAGAATGGGGCGGCGTCCACGTCCTGATCAACAACGCCGGCATCCTGCGCGACAAGAGCTTCGCCAAGATGGAGCCCGCCGATTTCGACCTGGTGGTGAAGGTCCACCTGCTCGGCAGCGCCAACGTCACCAAGGCGGCGTGGGATATCATGCGCGAACAGGCCTATGGCCGCATCCTGATGACCGCCTCGTCGACCGGCCTCTACGGCAATTTCGGCCAGGCCAATTACGGCGCGGCGAAGCTGGGCCTCGCGGGGCTGACCAAGACGCTCCACCTCGAGGGCGCGAAATACAACATCCGCTGCAACACGATCGCGCCGGTCGCGGGCACGCGCATGACCGAGGACATCTTCCCCGCCGAGCTGTTCGAGAAATTCACCCCCGAAAATGTCGTTCCGGCTGCACTCTATCTGGTCAGCGAGGATGCGCCGACCAACATGATCGTCGGCGCGGGCGCGGGCGCGTTCCACGCCGCCTATGTCACCATGACCCCCGGCGTCGCGCTTCCCGAAGGCGAACGCACGCCCGAAGGCGTCGCGGCGGCGTGGGAAAAGATCATCGACCGCAATGGCGAGACCGTCCCGCAGTCGGGCGCCGAGCAGTCGATGGCGGTCATGCGCGCCTTGCAGGCGCTGGGCTGAAACTGATACACTCCCGCACGAGGGGCGCCTGAACGGCGCGCCCGTGCGGGGGAACGACATGGCCGAAATGGGGCTCGCCGAAGGCATCGACCTTCTGGCGCGACGCGCGAAGATCGTGAAGGCGATGCTGGCCGCCGGTCTGGTCATGGTCGTCGCCGTGCTGATCGGAGAGATCGGCGAACTGCAAGGCCGGATCAGCCTCGACAACCCCGAGCTCAGCAGTTTCGAAGCACTTTATGCCGCCGCGCTGCTGCTCAGCCTGGTCGTGCTCGTCGCCACCTATGTGCTGTTCGGCATGTGGGTCTATCGCGCCGCCGCGAATGTCGAAGTCGCGGCCGTTCCGGGGTTCGACTATACGCCCGGCTGGGCCGTCGGCTGGTTTTTCGTTCCCTTCGCCAATCTGTTCAAGCCGTTCGCGGCGATGCGCCAGATCTGGAACGCCAGCCACGGCAATGAAAGCGGCGACCTCGACAGCGGCAACCCGTTTCTCGCCTTCTGGTGGGGATTGTGGATCCTCACCGCGATCCTGACCAACATCGCTTTCCGGTTGAGTCTGAACCCCGAGGATCCGTCCTATGTACGGACCGCGCTGCAGCTCGAAACCGCATCCTCGGTCCTCAGCCTCGCGCTCTATCCCATCGCCTATCGGCTGGTCGACCGGATCACGCGCGCGCAGCAGGAACGGTTGACCGCGGCGCATATCTTCGCCTGACTTATCGTATTGCATCACTAATACAGTTCTGCTACAAGATCGGCGGGGCAAGGGGATCGGTCACAGAAGGACGACCCCGATGTATAGTGAAACCGACCTGCAAGCCGCGGTCGATGCAAAGGTACTGACGCCGGAGGCCGCTGCCGCCTTCCGGTCGCATATCGCATCGGTGCGCGCCGCTCCCGGAGCCGACGAGGAATCGTTCCGGCTGATTACCGGCTTCAACGATATTTTCGTCAGCATCGCGGCGGTGATCCTGCTCGTCGCGGTCGGATGGATCGGCGAGTCGATCCATCCGGCGCTCGCGGGCGCTTTCGTCGCGGGCGCGGCCTGGTTCCTTGCCGAATATTTCACCCGCAAACGCCGCATGGCGCTGCCCAGCATCGTGCTTGTCCTCGCGTTTTCGGCAGGTGTGGCCGCGACGATGATCGGTTTCCTCTTCAAGCATGGCGAGGCGATCTTCGGCAACCGGCTCGAGGACACCACGGCCGCTATCCTGTTCGGCACCATCGCCGCGGTGACTGCCGCCGCGACCTGGCTCCACTGGAAGCGATTCATGGTGCCGATCACAGTCGCCGCCGGAACCGCCGCGCTCGCCGCGACCGCGGTCGCGACCGTACTCGCGATCACGGGAGTCACCAGCCCAGACGGCACGCTACCGATGGTGCTTGTGCTCATCGCGGGCCTCGGCGTCTTCACGCTCGCAATGTGGTGGGATCGCAGCGACCGCGTGCGCCAGACCCGCCGCAGCGACGTCGCCTTCTGGCTCCACCTGCTCGCCGCACCGATGATCGTCCACCCGATCTTCCACCTGCTCGGCGTTACGCAGGGCGACAATATCGGCAGCGCCGCGGCGGTGCTCGTCGTTGCCATCTACATCGGTTTCGGACTGATCGCGCTGGCGATCGACCGCCGCGCGCTGCTCGTCTCGGCGCTTGCCTATGTGCTGTTCGCGATGACCCAGCTGTTCAACACCTTTGGCGCGGTCGAGCTCAATGTCGCGCTGACGGCCTTTGTCATCGGCTCGGCGCTGCTGCTGCTCTCGGCCTTCTGGCAGAATGCCCGCGCTGCGGTGGTGGGGATGCTGCCCGGCAACATCGCGGACCAGCTGCCGGCGACGATCCGTCCGATCAGTCCCCAACCAGCTTCATAAGCTTGCGTTCGACGGGGGCGAGTATGTTCGACAGCTCGTCCCCGCGCTTCAGGATCGCCCCGGCTTCGGAGACAAGGGCCCACATGCCCTGCCGGCTCCGCAAGGCGGGGCGTTTCTCTATACGATATTCGGGACGCTCGGCGGCGCGGCGAAAGGCCGAGAAGATCGCGGCGTCGCGGTGGAAATCCATCGCATAGTCGCGCCAGTGGCCGGCGGCGACCATCCGGCCGTAGAGGTCGAGGATGCGCATGAGTTCGGTGCGCTCGAAGCCGGTCTGCTGCGGTGCCGCCCGATGGTTGAACGGCAAGGGCGTGACGGTTCCCATCAGGCGCTTTTCCGGCCTCCCTTGCGCCGCGGCGCTTCGGCATCACCTTCGACCTCGACCTCGGCAACGAGCGCGGCGCGCTCCGCCAGCTGAGCCGCAAGCTGTTTCTGCATCTGTTCGAGCTGGCATTGCAGCAGTTCGAGCTTTTGCGTCGCGGGGTCGAACGTGTCGCTGCACGGCGTGCCATAGGGCACGAACTCGCGCGCATATTCGGCCGCATCGACGAGCGTCGAGCGCGCCGGAATGCCGACCATCACCGCACCTTCGGGCACATCCTTGGTCACCACGGCATTGGCGCCGATGCGCGCGCGCGGGTTGACGGTGACGGGGCCGAGGATCTGCGCGCCCGACCCGACGATCACATCGTCCGACAGCGTCGGGTGGCGCTTGCCGCCGATGCCGTTCGCGGGGTCGGTGCCGCCGAGCGTCACGCCCTGATAGATCGAGACATTGTCGCCGATCTCGGCCGTCTCGCCGATCACCACGCCGAAGCCGTGATCGATGAACAGGTGCCGCCCGATCTTCGCGCCGGGGTGGATGTCGATACCGGTGAACCAGCGCGACAGATGGTTGACGAGGCGCGCGAGGAAGAAAAGATCGGCCTCGAAGAGCCAGTGCGCGACGCGGTGCATGCCGACCGCGGCCAGTCCGGGATAGAGTAAGATTTCCCAACGCGACCGCGGCGCGGGGTCGCGCGCCTTGATCGAATCGAGATAGGCGATCAGCCCATTGAACATCGCATGTCCCCTGCGACCCTATTATGTACCGCGCAAGATAGATGTTCGCGCGCCGCTTTTCCACCCCCGGGCGGATATATCGTCAGCGACCGGTCAGCCCGATCCGCAGCAGCAGCAGGCCTTCGCTCCGCCAGCGCCGTTCGCCGTCGTGCCGCGCGATGGTGCCGGCCCAGCGGTCGAGCATCAGGAGCGCCTTGTTTCCTTTGAATTTTCCGCGCGGCGGCGGGGACCGGTCACGCGCCGCGGCGAACAATTGCCGCGCCTCGAGCTGCCCTTCCTGGAGCGCCGCGCCCCACACAAGACCCCAGCGATCGCCATCGCCGCCCCCCGAAAGCGCGAAGAGCGCGGCGCCGAAAGCCGCGGCGGCTTCGGCGCGCGCGGCGTCGCCGTCGGCGAGCAGCATCGCCTCGGCCGCGTCGGGCAGCGCGTCAAGACCACCCTGCCCGCCCCAGCCGGCCTGCAGTTCGGCGAGCAGCGGTTCGCCCTTGGGCAGCGCGGCGGGATCGCTCGCGAGCATCGCCATCATGTCGCGCCACCAGGCCAGCTTGATCTGTCCGATCAACGGTTCGCGCGCATCGCGCAGCAACCGGGTCAGCCGGTCGGCGAGCGCCCACAGCGCCGCGACGGCGGCGCGCCTCTCGCGAGGCACCGCCACCATCACCCGCGGATCGCGGACGTCGGGGTAAGGACTGGCTTCGGATTCGGCGTCGCCGTTCATGCGCAGCGCGGTATCATCCCATCACCGTCATTGCGAGCGAAGCGAAGCAATCTCCAGCCCGCGACCTGTATGCCGATAGCTGGAGATTGCTTCGTCGCTTCGCTCCTCGCCATGACGATGGAGCTTATGCGCGATTGGCGATCGCCTTCACCGCCGCGATCACGCGCGGCGTATCGACCAGCGCCGCCCTTTCAAGATTGTGCGCATAGGGCAGCGGCACATCCTCGTTGCACACGCGCATGACGGGCGCATCGAGATCGTCGAAGCCCTGCTCCATCGCGACCATCGCGAGTTCGCTGGCGATCGAGCAGGTGGGCCAGCCTTCCTCGACGATGACGAGGCGATTGGTCTTCCTGAGGCTCGCGAGCACGGTCGCGGTGTCGAGCGGGCGCAGCGTGCGCAGGTCGATCACCTCGGCGTCGATGCCCTCGCCCGCAAGGCTGTCGGCGGCTTCGAGCGCGAGCCCGACGCCGATCGAATAGCTGACGATGGTGACGTCGCTGCCTTCGCGCATGATCCGCGCCTTGCCGATCGGCAGGACGAAATCCTCGACCTCGGGCACCTCGAAGCTGCGGCCGTAGAGCAGTTCGTTTTCAAGGAAGACGACGGGATCCTCGGTGCGGATCGCGGCCTTGAGCAGCCCCTTGGCATCGGCCGCGTCATAGGGCGCGATCACGATCAGGCCGGGGACGCTCGCATACCAGGGCGCGTAGTTCTGGCTGTGCTGCGCGCCGACGCGCGCCGCGGCGCCGTTCGGGCCGCGGAACACGATCGGACAGCGCATCTGGCCGCCCGACATATAGTTGGTCTTTGCCGCCGAGTTGATGATGTGGTCGATCGCCTGCATCGCGAAGTTGAAGGTCATGAACTCGATCACCGGCTTCAGACCGCCCATCGCCGCACCCGCACCGAGACCGGCGAAGCCATATTCGGTGATCGGCGTATCGACGACGCGCTGCGGGCCGAATTCCTGGAGCAGGCCCTGCGTGACCTTGTAGGCGCCCTGATATTCGGCGACTTCCTCGCCCATCACGAAGACGCGGTCGTCCGCCCGCATTTCCTCGGCCATCGCGTCGCGCAGCGCTTCGCGGACGGTCAGCTTGACCATCGCGGTGCCCGCGGGGATCGCGGGATCCGATGCGCGTTCGGCGGCGGCGGGAGCGGCAACCGGGGCCGGCGCCGGAGCCTCGGCCTTCGGTTCGGGCGCAGCGGCCGGAGCGGGCGCGGGCGCCGGAGCGGCGGCCTCTTCACCCTCGCCCGCGATCGTCGCGATCACGGTGCCGACCTTCACATTGTCGGTGCCTTCGGCGACGAGGATCTGGCCGATCGTGCCTTCGTCGACCGCCTCGAATTCCATCGTCGCCTTGTCGGTTTCGATCTCGGCGAGAATGTCCCCCGACTTGACCGTGTCACCTTCCTTGACGAGCCACTTGGCGAGCGTACCCTCTTCCATCGTCGGCGAGAGCGCCGGCATTTTCAATTCGATGGCCATCTCAATATTGCTCCACCAGCACGTCGGTATAAAGTTCGGAAAGTTCGGGTTCGGGCGCGCTTTCGGAGAAGTCGGCGGCGTCGGCCACGATCTGGCGGATCTCCTTGTCGATATCCTTGAACTTGTCCTCGCCGATGCCCGCATCGGTCATCAGCTTTTTCAGATGCTCGATCGCGTCGCTCTTGTCGCGCACCGCCTGCACTTCCTCGCGGCTGCGATATTTGGCGGGGTCGGACATCGAGTGGCCGCGATAGCGATAGGTCTTGAGCTCCATGAGCACCGGGCCCTTGCCCGCGCGCACCCATTCGAGCGCCGCTTCGGCCGCACCGCGCACCGCGAGCACGTCCATGCCGTCGACCTGCATGCCGGGAATGCGGAAGCTTTCGCCGCGGCGATAGAGCTGATCCTCGGCGGACGCGCGGTTGACCGACGTGCCCATCGCATATTGGTTGTTCTCGATCACGAAGATGATCGGCAGTTTCCAGAGCTCCGCCATGTTGAAGCTCTCGTACACCTGGCCCTGGTTTGCGGCGCCGTCGCCGAAATAGGCCATCGCCACGCCGCCGTCGCCGCGATATTTGTGCGCGAAGGCAAGGCCGGTGCCGAGCGACACCTGCGCGCCGACGATGCCGTGGCCGCCATAGAATTTATGCTCGACGCTGAACATGTGCATCGAGCCGCCCTTGCCCTTCGAGATGCCGGCGGCGCGGCCCGTCAGTTCGGCCATGATGAGCTTGGGATCGATGCCATAGGCGAGCATGTGGCCATGGTCGCGATAGCCGGTGATCACGCTGTCCTTGTCGCCGTCGAGCGCCGACTGCAGGCCGACCGCGACCGCTTCCTGACCGATGTAGAGGTGGCAGAAACCGCCGATCAGGCCGAGGCCGTAGAGCTGCCCCGCCTTCTCCTCGAAGCGGCGGATGAGCAGCATTTCGCGGTAGAATTTCTCCAGCTCCTCCGGCGTCGCATCATAGGGCGCGGGGTCGCGGGGCGTCTCGCGATTGGTCGCGGCGGTCGGGGTGGATGCAGTCTTCGTTGGCGCGGCAGACTTGCGCGCGGGAGCTTTGGCCAAGACGGGTTCCTTTGCATTTAGCCGTTACGGCAAGGCTCCCTATAGGAGAGCGGCGCCGCACTTGGCAACGCCCACCATGGACGCGGGCCGACTTGACTTACGTATGCAGCAAAGGCGCAGCAAAGCCGCTCAGGGCTTGGCGTCGGGCTCCATCGGAATGATGACTTCGTCCTGATGATAGGCGCCGAGTTTTTCGCGCACATATTCCTCGGCGAGATCGGGGTCGACGCTGCGGCCGTTGAGGAGGTTGACGCGGTTCTGGAGCTCGTTCTGCTTCTTGGTAAGCTCGCTGAGCACGACGCGCTTCTTTTCGACCGACTGGCTGTAGTCGCCCCAGGCATAGAGTCCGGTCGGGCCGAAAATGATATAGCCGATCATCGCCAGCACCGCGATCACCGCCACGGCGGGACCGACCGCCCTGTTCATGGATTTCCGGAATTTGTGCCGCTGCGTCATTTCGGCCCTTGAATCAGACTTGATTCGCGACGTCAAGGCGTCAAACAGCACTTGTCCGTCAGTATGGCCTTATCCGAAGATCGACGCGCCCGGATAGCGCGCCATGTCGCCCAGTTCTTCCTCGATGCGGATCAGCTGGTTGTATTTTGCGAGCCGGTCCGAACGCGCGAGGCTGCCGGTCTTGATCTGGCCGCAGTTGGTCGCGACCGCGAGGTCGGCGATCGTCGAATCCTCGGTCTCGCCCGAACGGTGCGACATGACGGCGGTGTAGCGCGCGCGGTGCGCCATATCGACCGCGTCGAGCGTTTCCGACAGCGTGCCGATCTGGTTGACCTTGACGAGCAGCGAGTTGGCGAGGCCGTCGGCGATGCCCTGCGACAGGCGCGCGGGGTTGGTGACGAACAGATCGTCGCCGACGAGCTGGCACTTGTCGCCGATCAGGTCGGTCAGCGCCCTCCAGCCGATGAAGTCGTCTTCGCTCATCCCGTCCTCGATCGACCGGATCGGATAGTCGGCAACGAGCGCGGCGAGATAGTCGGCCATCTGTTCGGGGCTGAGCGACAGGCCTTCGCCGCTGATCTCATACTTGCCGTTCCTGAAGAATTCGGTCGCGGCGCAGTCGAGCGCGAGCACCACGTCGCTGCCGAGCTTGAAGCCCGCCTGGCCGACCGACGCCGCGATGAAGTCGAGCGCGTCGCGCGTCGAGGCGAGGTTCGGGGCGAAGCCGCCTTCGTCGCCCACCGCGGTCGCGAGGCCTTTTTGCGCAAGGCCCTTTTTCAGCGTGTGGAAAATCTCGCTGCCCCAGCGCACGGCTTCGGCGATGCTGCCGGCGCCGACGGGCATGACCATGAATTCCTGCACGTCGATCGGATTGTCGGCATGTTCGCCGCCGTTGATGATGTTCATCATCGGCACCGGCAGTGTGCGCGCCGAGACGCCGCCGACGTAGCGATAGAGCGGCAGGCCGCGTGCGTCGGCGGCGGCCTTTGCGGCGGCGAGGCTGACGCCGAGGATGGCGTTGGCGCCGAGGCGGCCCTTGTTGGGCGTGCCGTCGAGGTCGATCATCGCCTGGTCGAGCTCGCGCTGGTCTTCGGCATCGAGACCGACGAGCAGGTCGGCGATCTCGCCGTTCACCGCGTCGACCGCCTTGGTCACGCCCTTGCCGAGGTAACGCCCCTTGTCGCTGTCGCGCAGTTCGACGGCCTCGTGCGCACCGGTCGAGGCGCCCGAGGGCACCGCGGCGCGGCCGAAGCTGCCGTCCTCGAGCAGCACATCGACTTCAACGGTGGGATTGCCGCGGCTGTCGAGGATTTCGCGGCCGTGGATGTCGATGATGGCGGTCATGAAAATCCTCCTGCTGGGCGGCCCGAGCGGAGCCGGTTATATGAGCGCCCGCCTGTTATCGGCCGCTTGCCGCCAGTGCAACCATCGCATAGGAATTTTACGGCGCTATGGAACCATTCGGCGTGTATTGATATATTAAGTCGGACAGAGGGATAACCGCCGCGCAATGCGACGCCCGGCATAAGAAGAAGAGGACGAACCATGGCCAAAGCCGCTACTCCCGCCGCCAAGAAAGCCACGCCCCGCACTCCCGCCAAGCCCGCTGCAACCAAGGCCGCGCCCGCGCGCAAGCCCGCCGCGAAAAAGGCCGCCGCGACGGATCATCCGATCCGCGACCAGCTCGCCGTGACGCGCGACACCATCAAGTCCGAAGCCTCGAAAAAGGCCGCCTCGCTGAAGGAAGAAGCCGCGGCGCTGAAGAGCCAGGCGTCGGCCAAGGCGCGCGACGCCGCGACCAAGGGCAAGGACAAGGCCGCCGAAGCGGTCGGCAGCCTCGCCAAGCTGCTCGAGGACAGCGCCGGCACCGTCGATACCAAGTTCGGCAAGCAATATGGCGACTATGCCCGGTCGGCCGCGTCGACCGTCGCCGGCCTTGCCACGACGCTCGACAAGAAGGACCTCGACGAGCTCGCCGCTTCGACGCGCGACATCGTGAAGAAGAATCCGGCCATCGCGGCGGGGGCCGCGGCGGTGATCGGCTTCGTCCTCGCGCGGATGCTCAAGGGTGGCTCCAGCAACGACTGACCGCTACGGTCGCCTTGCCATGCCGCAGCCCGATTCCGATACGCCCCAGCAGCCCGATGCGCGCGCCTTTGACGGCGTGAGCCACGGCTATGCGCCCGACGGGCGGCCGGTCGCTCCGGCGCCCGTTCCGCTCGAGAAGATCGTCGGCGATGTCGTCGACAATCTGTCGGCGACGGCGAAGGCCGAGCTGGCGCTGCTCGAGGCGCGCGGCGAGCTCGCGCTTCACGGCGCCAGCTGGACCGCGAGCTGGGGCGCCATCGCCGCCAGCGCGCTGGGCGTCGCGATGCTGGCGCTGGCGTTCGGCGCGATCCTGGTGCTCGCCCCGCATGTCGGCCCGCTCCTCGCGACGCTGATCGTCGTTGCGGTGCTGCTGCTGATCGCCGCCTTTGCGGGGTGGCGCGCGCGACGGAGCTATGGCGACATCCGCACCGCGCTCCGCCGCGACCTGACGAACGAGGAGCCCGACGACTGATGCCGCGCACCCGCAACCGCCTGATCAACGCCGCGCGCCGGTCGATGATCCAGCGCGCCGAACTGGGTCGCAAGCTGGGCGTCGCGCACGACGCGCTGAAGCCCAAGGCGCTGTACGAGCGCGGCAGATATCGCGCCGGTGCCGCGGTCGACGATGTCGCGCGCGAGGCGCGGCAGCAGTTCCGCGATAATCGCCTGCCGATCGCGCTCGCTGCGGCCGCAGGCCTCGCCTGGCTTT
>PNJO01000086.1 GCA_013821905.1 Sphingopyxis sp.
GGTCGGCGTCGACGAACGGCGGATGCAGGTGCGGGCCTATAATTACTGGGCCTCGCTGCTCGCCGACCGCGCCTATCCCTCGGTCGAGGATCTCGACCTCGAGGGTGCCGATTTCGGTCCGAACTCGGTGCTGCTCGACTTTACCCAGGGCATCGAGAATCCGGCGATCGCTTTCCTTGGCGAACGGCTGCGCGCCGAATCGCAGATCGACGACGAGGTCCATTATATCGACCAGATCCCCGGCCGTTCGCTGCTGTCGCGGCTGACCGACCATTATCTGCAGATTATCGCCAACCGCGCGCCGATCGGTTTCGAGGCCGAGTTCGAAAATGATCGCGGCGTGACGATCATGTACCGCGGCATCCTGCTGCCCTTTTCGTCCGACGACGACACGATCGACTTCATCATGGGCGTGATCAACTGGAAAGAGGCCGCGCCCGCCGATGAAGCCGAAGAGCTGCAATTGTCGGTCGAGCAGGCGCTGCGCAGCGCCGCGCCGCTCACCGCGCCGGTTCCGGTGTGGGCCGACGGCCCCGATTCGGAGCATCTCGACGACGATCCGGTGCCCGGTTTCGCAGCGCTCGGCGACGCGGGCGAGGGTGACGAGATGCTGCTGACCGACGCCTTCGTCGAGGAAGCCGATGATCTGCCTTCGGCCGAGCCCGAAGCCGATGCGGGGCTTGCCGACTGGCTGGCGCTCGCGCGCGAAACCGCCGAGCGCGCGATCGCCGCCGACAGCCGCAGCCGCACCGCGCTCTATCAGGCGGTGGGCAAGGCGTGGGACTTTGCGCTCGCGGCCGAGGCGCAGCCCGAAGCCTTTGCCGAAATGCTGGAGGACGCCGGGCTGCAGGCGCAGGACCGCGCGCCGATGACTCCCGTGGTCAAGCTCGTGTTCGGCGCGAATTACGACAAGACGCGTCTCGCCGAATATGCCTGCGTCCTGGGCCATGCCAGGGAAGAGGGCGTCGCGCGCGGCGAACTCGCCGCCTATCTCGATCGTTATCCCGGCGGGCTCAAGGGGCTCGTCAAGGACGCGCGCGCGCGCCGCAAACCCGAAGGCGATGCTATCGACAAGGGCGAGGATGCGATCGAGGCGCTGCGCCGTGCGCACCCGGCGCTGATTCTCGAACACGACGCCGGCGACGCCGAATTCGTCGTGCTGATCGCGCGCGCGATGCCCGGCGGTCATATCGGCATCGTCGCCAAGGCCGCCGACGATCCGGCGTTGATCGCCAAGCTTGCCAAAAAGGCGATTGCTATTACGCCGTAAAAATAGTGGTGTGGGTGCTTCTGGTGGCGCGACGCGCGCAACCTTCGCAGCGGGACCGGTCGCCGCCGGTCTGCCCCCGAGATGCTGCGTAATAGATAAACCGAAAATTGAAATTATTTTGCGTGGCTGCCGCGCGGGGTCTTGAGCCGCGCGCGCCACAGGCGCATAGGAGAGCCCTGCAAACGGGCCGGCCGAATCCCCCGCAGAGGCCCGCCTTTCTTGGTTCGGGATGCTGCACCCTATGACTTCCACCTTGTCCGACGCCGCCGAAGCCGAAGCCTCGCCGGCCCAGCAAGTTCCTTCCAAATTCGCCAAGGCCTTTGCGGCCGCGCTGCAGGGCAGCGCACTGCCCGGCGAGGGCGACGATCTCGATACCAAGGCGCTGGCGGCAGCCGGCGAATTCGCCGGGCGCGCCGCGCTCACCCGCGGCGAGGGCAAGCCCTCGCTGCTGCTCGAACCCGTGGTCGCCGACGGCACGGATCGCCGGTTGCGACTCGTCGTCGTCAACGACGACATGCCCTTCCTTGTCGATTCGGTCTCGCAGATCGTCGGCGCGCAGGGCCTCGCGATCCACCGGATCCTGCACCCCGTCGTCTCGGTCGAGCGTGATGCGAAGGGCAAGCTGACCGGCGTCGGCACGGGCGACGACCGCGAATCGATCATCTATATGGAGCTCGAACGCGGCGATGCGCGCGCGCGCCGCCGCCTGCTCGACGCACTCGAAGCCGCGCTCGCCGATGTGCGCGCGGCGGTCGCCGACTGGAAGGCGATGCGCGCCGCGATGCTCGCCGACGCCGCGATGCGCGCCGACGGCGAGGCCGCCGAACTGCTGCGCTGGTTCGAAGGCGGCGCGATGACGCAGCTCGGCCACGAATGGCGGACCCGCGACGGCGCGGTCCAGGATGCGCTCGGCATCTCGACTTCGCGCACCGAGCAGCTGCTGTCGCAGAATGCGCTCGATGCCGCCTTCGACTATTTCGACAACGGCAATTCGTCGCCGCTCCTCATCAAGTCGAACCGCCTGTCGTCGGTCCACCGCCGCGTGCTGCTCGACCTCGTCATCGTGCCCGAGCTCAAGGGTAAAAAGGTAGAGCGCCTGTCGATCCACGCCGGTCTGTGGACCAGCGCCGCGCTGTCGACCCCGCCGGCGAAGGTGCCGATGCTGCGCGCGCAGCTCGACGCGCTGATGACGAAATTCGGCTTCGACCCGACCGGCCACGCGGGCAAGGCGCTCGCGCATGCGCTCACCGCGCTGCCGCACGATCTGCTGATCGCCTTCGACAGCGCGGCGCTCGAGGATCTGGTGCTCACCTCGATGTCGATCACCGACCGCCCGCGGCCGAAGATCGTCGCGGTGCGCAGCGCGCTCGGCCGGCACCTGTTCGTTTTCGTCTGGCTGCCGCGCGACGAAGTGTCGACCGGCCGCCGCAAGGATGTCGAGGCGATGCTGGTGCGCTCGGCGAAGGCCGGCGTCATCAACTGGACGATGGTGCTCGAGGACGGCGGCGCGGCGTTGATGCGCTTCACGCTCGATCTGCGCGGCGACGGCGTCGTTCCCGACATCGATGCGCTCAACGCGCAGCTCGAACAGATGGTGCGTGGCTGGCTGCCCGAGGTCGAGGCGGCGCTCGCGCGGCACGGCGACGCGGGCCGCGCGGCGGCGCTTGCGGCGCGCTTCGCCCCGCTCTTTCCGGCGAATTATCGCAACAGCTACAGCCCCGAGGAAGCGGCGCTCGACATCCTTCAACTGCGCGATCTCGACGCGTCGCGCCCGCGCGGGGTGCAGATCGTGCGCCAGACGCTCGACGGCGACGACGAACTGCGGCTGAAGGTCTATAGCGCGGCGGGCCCGCTCGCCCTGTCCGATGTCGTGCCCGCGCTCGAACATTTCGGTTTCGTGGTGCTCGAGGAAATTCCGACCGAGGTCGCGCGCGCCCACGGCGAAGGGGAAGGCGAGGAAGGGCAATCGGCCTTCATTCACGATTTCTCGCTGCGCCTGCCGCCGTCGGTCGACGAGCTGGGGCTCATCCCTTTTGCCGAGACGATCGAGAGCGCGATCGCCGCGGTGCTCGACGGCACGGCCGAGAATGACGCGTTCAACCAGCTCGTCCTCGTCAGCCAGACCGACCCGCAGGCGATCGTCTGGCTGCGCGCCTGGTTCCGTTACCTGCGCCAGGGCGGCGCGAGCTACGGCCTCGACACGGTCGTTGCGGCGCTGCGCCACGCGCCCGCGCTCGCCGCCGCGCTGATCGAGCGGTTCCGCGCCCTCCACGATCCGAAGGCAAGGGACGCCGCGCGCGCCGAGGCGCTCGGCGCCGAAATCCGCGCCGGTTTCGCCGACATCAAGTCGATCGACGACGACCGGATTCTGCGGCTGTTCAACGCCGTGATCGACGCGACGCTGCGCACCAACGCCTTCGCGCCCGCCGCGGCCGAAGCGCTGGCGTTCAAGATCGATTCGAGCCTTGTCCCCGGCCTGCCCAAGCCGCTGCCGTGGCGCGAGGTGTGGGTGTACAGCCCGCGCGTCGAGGGCATCCACCTGCGCGCCGGTCCGGTCGCGCGCGGCGGGCTCCGCTGGTCCGACCGCCGCGACGACTTCCGCACCGAAATCCTCGGGCTGATGAAAGCGCAGCGCGTCAAGAACGCCGTCATCGTGCCGACCGGCGCGAAGGGCGGTTTCTATCCGAAGGCGCTGCCCGACGCGGCGCTCGATCGCGACGCCTGGTTCGCGGAAGGGACCGAATGCTATCGCATCTTCATCCGCTCCTTGCTGTCGATCACCGACAATCTGGTCGGCGGCAAGGTCGTGCATCCGAAGGGCGTGGCGATCCTCGACGGCGAGGATCCCTATTTCGTCGTCGCCGCCGACAAGGGCACCGCGACCTTCTCCGACGTGGCCAATGCACTGGCGATGGAGCGCGACTTCTGGCTTGGCGACGCCTTCGCGAGCGGCGGGTCGAAAGGCTATGACCACAAGGCGATGGGCATCACCGCGAAGGGTGCGTGGGTTTCGGTCCAGCGCCACTTTGCCGAACTGGGTGTCGACGTGCAGACCGACAGCATCCGCGTCGTCGGCTGCGGCGACATGTCGGGCGACGTGTTCGGCAACGGCATGCTGCTGTCGAAATCGATCCAGCTGGTCGCGGCGTTCGACCACCGCCATATCTTCCTCGATCCCGACCCCGACCCGGCGGCGAGCTGGAAGGAGCGCGCACGGATGTTCGCGCTGCCGCGCTCGAGCTGGGACGATTATGACAAGAAGCTGATCTCGAAGGGCGGCGGCGTCTTTCCGCGCAGCCAGAAGAGCATAGCGCTCACCCCCGAGGTCCAGGCGGTGCTCGGCCTGTCGCAGTCCGAGATCGAGCCCGGCGCGCTGATCTCGGCGATCCTGAAGGCGCCCGCCGACCTGCTCTGGTTCGGCGGCATCGGCACCTATGTGAAGGCGGCGAGCCAGAACAATGCCGAGGTCGGCGATCCCGCCAACGACGCGCTGCGCGTCGATGCCGAGGACCTGCGCGTCCGCGCGGTGGGCGAGGGCGCGAACCTGGGTGTCACCCAGGCCGCGCGCATCGCCTTTGCGGCCAAGGGCGGGCGGATCAACACCGACTTCATCGACAACAGCGCCGGCGTCGACTGCTCGGACAACGAGGTCAATATCAAGATCGCCCTGAACCGCGAGATGGCCGAAGGCCGGCTGGCGCAGGACGACCGCGACGCGCTGCTCGTCCGCATGACCGACAATGTCGCGGAACTGGTGCTCGAGGACAACCGGCTCCAGGCGCTCGCGCTGTCGATCGCCGAAAAGGGCGGCGCGGCGGCCGTTCCGTCGCTCGTGCGGATCATGGAGAATTTCGAGGCCACCGGCCGGCTCGACCGCAAGGTCGAGGGGCTCGCCGCGAACGACGAGCTGCTGCGCCGCTCGGCCGAGGGTCGCGGGCTGACGCGCCCCGAACTCGCGGTGCTGCTCTCGACCGCGAAGCTCGCGCTGCAGGATGCGATCGAGGATAGCGATCTGCCGAACGACCCTGCGCTCGCCAGCGACCTTGCGGCGGCCTTCCCGGCCGAGATGCAGCGCGATTTCCCGCAGGCGATCGCCGACCATCAGCTGCGCCGCGAGATCGTCGCGACCAAGCTCGCGAACCGCATCATCAACCGCATGGGCGTCGTCCATCCCTTCGAGCTCGTCGAAGAGGAAGGCTGCTCGCTCGGCGACGTCGCCGCGGCTTTCGTCGCGGTCGAACGGCTGCTCGAAACGAAGGATTTGTGGAGCGCGCTCGACACCGCCAAGATCGACGAGGCGATCCGCCTGTCGCTGTTCAGCCAGGCGGCATCGGCGATGACCTCGCAGATGGCCGACCTGCTGCGCGTCAATCCGACGCTGTCGCAGCCGGGTCCCGTCGTCGCGCGCCTCGAACCCGGCGTCGACCGTCTGATCGCGGGCGTCGACAGCCTGCTCAGCCCGTCGGTCAAGCGCCAGTGGGACATGCTCGCGCAGCAGCTGCTCGACGCGGGCGCGCCCGACGCGCTGACCGCGGCGGTCGTGCGTCTGTTCAAGACCGACGGCGCGATCGGCATCGTCGACCTCGCCGAACGGCGCGGCGATGACGAGATTGCGGTGACCCACGCCTTCACCCATTTGGGCGAAGCGCTGGGGCTCGACTGGGCGCAGACGCTGGCGGCGCATATGAGCCCCGCCGATCCGTGGGAGCGCCTGCTCGTCAACAGCCTCGCGCGCGATTTCCAGCAGATGCGCCTGACTTTCCTCGCCGGGCTGCCGAAGGGCGACCTCGACGCGGCGGTGACCAAATGGCTCGCCGACAATGGCCAGCGCGTCGCGCAGTTCCGCGCCACGGTCGACCGCGCGCGGACGATCCCGAACCCGAACGGCGCGATGCTCTCGCACATCGCCGGGCAGGCGCGCGGCCTTTTGGGGCGGTAACGCTTGCTTCCCATCACCTCGTCATTGCGAGCGGAGCGAAGCAATCCAGAGCGGCTTACGCACGCTCTGGATTGCCGCGTCGCCTTCGGCTCCTCGCAATGACGGGTTTGGAGGCGAAGTAGCGCATGCCCTATCAACCCCGCGTCGCGATCCTCGTCCCGGCGCCCGACTATTACGAAAAGTGGCAACCCGCCTTCGCGCGCAAGGCGGCGGCGCTGACCGCCGCCGGGCTGATCGTCGAGCAGCGGGTATGGACCGATCCGGGCGATCTCGCGGGTTATGACCTGATCCTGCCGCTCTTCGCGTGGGGTTATCAGCGCGACGTGGCGCTCTGGTATGCCCTGCTCGACCGGCTGGAGGGCGAGGGACTGCCCGTGGTCAACCCGGTCGCGGTGCTGCGCTGGAACAGCGACAAGGCCTATCTGGCCGAACTCGGCGCAAAGGGCGTCGCGGTCGTGCCGACGGTCGAGGTCGCCGCGCTCGACGCGGCCGCGCTGGACGCGGCGCGCGCCGTGCTCGGCACCGAAGAGGTCGTGATCAAGCCCGCCATCTCGGGCGGCGCCGACGGCACGCACCGCATTGCGGCGGGCGCCGCCATCCCTGCCGACGCGCGCGGCCAGCGCCGCCTCGTCCAGCCGCTGATGCCGGGCATCCTCGCCGACGGCGAATTTTCGCTCTTCTTCTTCGCCGGCCGCTTCAGCCACGCGATCGTCAAGCGCCCGGCATCGGGCGATTTCCGCGTGCAGGAACAGTTCGGCGGCCGCGAGGAGCCGTCGGACGCGAGCGCCGCCGCGCAGGCCCTCGCCGCCGCCGCCCTCGCCGCCGCTCCGGCGCCGCCGGTCTATGCGCGTGTCGACATGGTCGGCGATGCCGGGGACCGTCTGCACATCATGGAGCTCGAGCTGATCGAGCCCTCGCTGTTCTTGCATCACGCGCCCGACAGGGGCGCGGCGTTCGGGAACGCCGTCGCCAAAGCCGTTGCAGGGACATTCTGATGGCTGGCGAGATTTCGGAGCGGTTAGTCGACCAGCGTCTCCGTAATCGCATAATCGAGGCCGTCGAAACACTGGCCGGTGGTGAGGCGGGGCTGCAAGAGATCGGCTTTGTCGGCTATTTCGAGCAATTCTATGACTTTATCCCGCATCGGGATCACGGCCTGCTTCCCGATCTGTCAACGTTGACCGCTGCGGAGCGCGAAGCGCTGGCTGACGTCAGTCGTACGCTGGACGATGCCTGCGACGCTACGCCGAAGCATATGTCCGAGCAGGCTTTCGTCGCGGCGGGTTGGCCGGAGCGCATACAGCGGGTTGCTCGGCGCGCGCTCGTTCTGATGCTCGCGCGCGGCCGTTTTTGTGAGGATGTGGAGGAACTGGAACCGTCGCGGCAGCTCTAGCCGTCGAGGGCCTTCCGCCACAGCCATTGTCGGATCGCCGAGGTCAGGTTCGGCGGATCGTCGGCCTCCATCCGCTCGACGTCGATGCGCGCGACCAGCGCGTTGACGGGGAGCGACTGGCGCGCGGCTTCGGTTTCGAGTGCGTCCCAGAACATCGGTTCGAGGCTGATCGACGTCGGGTGGCCCGCGATCGTCACCGACCGCTTGACCGGCGGATGCAGCGGCGCGCTCAACGCCGCGCCTGCCAGCGTCGCAGGATCGGCGCGGCGGCGATCAGTTCGACCATGCCGATGACGAAGCCCAGGTTGACCGGCAGGAGGATGCCGAACAGCGCGACCCCGGCGATGGCGATGAATGCGCCGCCGAGCGCCCAATAGGCGATCTCGCCATACAGGGTGCGAAACAGGAAATAGCGCGCGCCGACGATTGCGGCGAAGACCGGGATGGCGAGGTCGGGCGCGCGGACGAGCAGCACCCAGGCGATCAGCACCCCGACGAACAGCGGGATCGTCGCCTCGATCGCGAGCGTCTCGAGCGGTTTGCCGATACTGGCCTTGGGCGCGCGGAAGGCGGTGCGTTCGATCAGCACCGCGAGCGGGTGGATCGCCATGCCGCCGACGAACAGCGCGGCAAAGGCGGTCATGGTGCCGTAAAGCTGCCACACCGCGCCGGCGATCAGCCAGACGAGGCCCGAGACGAGCACGCCGGGTGCTCCCCCGGCATAGGCGCGCGAAAGGTCGTGCTGGGCGGCGGCAAGCGGCGAAGCGGTGTCGGTCATGTCTCTCGGTGTAGCGCGTCGATCGAAGACGGCAATCCCGCGGCCGGAAAGCGCGATGGGGGCAGGTACGATTTATTTGGGGTAGCTTGCGGAACGGGCGCTTCGTACACCGGCCAGCCCATCCGGCGCGCGTGCAGGCAGGTCCATGACATCGGGAATCCAGACTCTCAGCGAAAAGGAAAAGGAGACGCTGCGCCTGCTGGTCGACGGTCACGACGCGAAATCGATGGCGCGCCACCTGGGGCTGTCGGTTCACACGGTGAACGAACGTCTCCGCGATGCGCGCCGGAAGATGGCGGTGTCGAGCAGCCGCGAGGCGGCGCGCCAGTTGCGCGAGGTCGAACGCGAGACCCCCGAATATTCGGGGGACAGGCTTTTGGGGGATGCGGGCGCGCGGCCCGCGGCAGCAGATCTGCCTCTGCCCGTCGCAGCACCGCGCATCCCGCGCGGCGCCGGCTGGGTCGTAGGAGCCCTTCTGATGTCGCTTGGTCTTGCCCTGTTCGCCGCCCTGTCCTTGTCGGGATCTGCCGATGCGCCCGCCGCGCCGGCCGCCACCACAGCCGCTTCGCCCGCTGCCGAAAGCGATGCCGCGCGCGCTGCGCGCCGCTGGCTCGAACGGGTCGACGCCGGCGACTGGACCGGGAGCTGGGATGCGACCGGGCAGGCGTTCAAGTCGCTCAACAGCACGGCGAAATGGGCCGAGGTGTCCCGGGCGGTGCGCACGCCGCTGGGGGCGCTCGTGTCGCGCCGGCTGGTCAGCGAGGAAAATGTCCCCGCGCCGCCCTATGGCTATCAGCTCGTCAAGTTCCGCACCGACTATGCGAACAAGGCCGGTGCGCTCGAAACGGTGTCGCTGGTCCGTGAGAATGGGGACTGGCGCGTTGTCGGCGTGACGGTGGAGTGATGGACGGGGTGGCGGTTTGGTCGGCGACGGCCAAGCCGCCGCCCGTCTGACGGCGCCGATGGCTGCCGCTTCGCGGCACCGGCGCCTAACCTTGTCGTCCGCTTCGCGAACGGCTCGGTTACGCGCCGGCCATCGTCAGTACATATGCTGCCCGCCGTTGATCGACATCGTCGACCCGGTGACGAACCCGGCATCCTCGCTACACAGGAATGCCACGCCGCGCGCGATCTCCTCGGCGTGGCCGAGGCGGCCGACGGGGATCTTCGCGACGATCTTTTCGAGCACGGGCGCGGGGACCGCCGCCACCATGTCGGTGTCGATATAGCCGGGCGCGATTGCGTTCACCGTCACGCCCTTCTTCGCGCCTTCCTGCGCCAACGCCTTGGTGAAGCCGTGGATGCCCGATTTCGCGGCGGCATAATTGACCTGGCCATACTGACCGGCCTGACCGTTGATCGAGCCGATGTTGACGATGCGACCCCAGCCGCGCTCGACCATGCCTGGGAAGGTCGCCTTCGCCATGTTGAAGCAACCACCGAGGTTGACGCGCATCACATCGTCCCAGTCGCAATATTGCATCCGCGCGAGCGTGCCGTCGCGGGTGATGCCGGCGTTGTTGACGACGATGTCGATCGGCCCGACCTCCTCGGCGATCTGCGCGCAGCTGTCGAGGCACGCCTGGTGATCGCCGACGTCCCATTTATAGGCGGGGATGCCGGTGCGTTCGGTGAAGTCCCGGGCCTTTTCGTCATTGCCGCAATAATTGGCGACGACGGTAGCGCCGATGTCCCTCAACGCCAGGCTGATCGCCTCGCCGATACCGCGGCTGCCGCCGGTGACGATTGCTACGCGTGCCATAGATCATGCTCTCCCACAGAGTCTGTTTCGACCCTGATTAGGCTGCGCCGCGGTACGGAGCAAGTTTACCGGAACGTCAATCGCAAAGCTATTCAGGCGGGTAGCCGTTTGCGCGGGATCAGCTGCCGACCTGCACCCGCAGCTTCGAAAAATCGCCCGCGGCCAGATCAGCCTTGCGCATCGTCAGCACCAGATGCTGCGCGTCGCCGACGATGCGGCTCATCAGCCCGCTCGTCGGCAGTTCGATCAGCACCACGTCGCGCTCCTCGTCGAAGTCATGGATATAGTGGAGCGGGCGGTGCCCCATGCCCGCCATCTCGCGCGCCGCCATCGCCCGCCACAGCGGCTCGTAAAAGGCGCGCGCGGGGGCGGAGAGGCTGTCGGGATTGCGGCACCAGGCGTGCTTCGCATGGTCGAACAGCACCGCCTGATAGTCATGCACCCACAGCGCGGCGTCGGGATGGTGGCGGGTGAGGGGCAGCGTCAGCGTATCGACCCGTTCCTCGCCGCTTTCGGGGTCGGCGCTGTAGAGCGTCTTCGACCAGTTGATCGCGTGCAGTGCCGACATCACCGCGGTCGCATCGCTCGCCGAAAAGGCCATATGGCCGGCGCTGTCGCGGATGATGCCGATAATCTCCCGTGCACGCGCACGCACGTCGCCGTTGCAATCGGCGCCGTCCTCGCCGGGCACTTCGGGCAACCGCTCGAGCCGGCGTTCGAGAATCTGTGCCATCGCGAGCATCGTATCCCAGTCGAAGGGATGAAAGGCCGGATCGGCGATGTCATAGCCCTGTTCGTAAAGTTCGCGCGCCACGCCGTCGGGATCGGCATCGTCGCGCGGATCCTCCTCGCCGTCGTGCACAACGACTACATCGACCGGCCATTCGGGAAAGGCGGGGATCGTCAGCGGCGCCAGCTCGCCGAAGCGCAGGCCGCCCTGCGGCCCGAAATAGGCCGGTCCCGCCTCGCGCGGCGGATCGCGCGGCGGGCCGTCTTCGGCAAGGTGGATAACGAGCGGCGCGCCGCTGTCAGGATTGGCGAACAGGGCAAGCCAACCCTGGCGCGGCCCGAGCCCGTCCCACAGACCGGCAGGCAGGTCGGCGCAGCTGATCTGCGCGAGGAAGTCGCCGGGGCGGCCATCGACATGCGGCCATTCCATTCCGGCAGGCAGACGCGGCCGGCCGCCGAGCCGGCTGTTGGTCAGGATCGCGTCGCGCAGCGGAATCTGCGGGACGAGGCGAACGATCGCCGCCCCGGCGCGCTGCGGCTCGTCGCCGTGCTGCGGCGCGGCCACATGGAGGTCTTCGGCGAGTTCTTCCTGGGTTGCTTCGGCGACCGGCGGTTCGATGCGGTGCGCCTGCTCCTCGACTTCGGCGACGGCCGTTTCCAGCATCTGCTCGACCGTGGGCGCAGGCTCTGTTCCGGTCTCCGGGGGCGCCACCTCAGCGCTTTCGGCCTCGGGTTCCGCATAGGGATCGGGCTCGCTCATCCAGTCGGGGTCGGACTTGCGGCTGACGCGCGCGAGACGCGACGGCGCGATCTCGACATCCTCCTCGACCACGCGCGATTTGCGCGAGAGGCGGGGAATGCGGCTTTCGCCGGCGAGGCGCGGGCCCTTGGGCACGGCGGGTTCGCTGCGCTGGCGGCGGAACCACCAGATGCCCGTGACGACGCCGGCGAAGGCGAGGGTGAACAGCGCCAGCCGCAACGCTGCGGTTTCGAG
>PNJO01000087.1 GCA_013821905.1 Sphingopyxis sp.
CCGGCGCGGATCGCCGCGACCGCCGTCGCGCAGGCGCCGGTTCCGCACGCCTGCGTCAGCCCGACGCCGCGTTCCCAGACGCGCAGCTGCAGCTGGTTTTCGCCGTCGAGGCTCGCGACATTGACGTTGACGCGCTCGGGAAACAGCGGGTCGGTCTCGATTCGCGGGCCGAGTTCGGCGAGCGGCACCGCGTCGGCTTCGGGCACGAAGAAGACGATATGCGGATTGCCGACATTGACCGCCGCGCCATGCTCGAGCTCGTCCCACGCGACCGGCATGTCGCGCGTGTCCATCGGCATCGCGAGGGGAATATGCTCCCAGTCGAAGACGGGTTCGCCCAGCACGACTTCGGCGCCGCCGTCGGCGGGCGTGACGCGCAGCATCCCGCCGAGCGTCTCGATCACCGCGGGTTGGCCGAGCAGAGTGGCGACGCAGCGCGTCGCATTGCCGCACGCCTCGACCTCGCCGCCGTCGGCGTTGAAGATGCGCATGCGCACGTCGGCGCTGGCGGACGGTTCGAGCAGGATCAGCTGGTCGCATCCGATGCCGTGGCGGCGGTCGGCGATCGCATGCGCGCGCGCCGGCGTCATCTCGACGGCCCGTTCGCGCGCGTCGATCACGACGAAGTCGTTGCCGAGGCCGTGCATCTTGGTGAAGCGGTCTGCCATAGTCCGCGCATGTAAGGGCGCGGCGCGGCGAAGTCTAGCGAGGCGAGGCAGGGCGTGACCGCGGTTTGCGATCTCTCCCCTCCCTGGAAGGGAGGGGTTGGCGGTGGGTCCCGCCGAGGCACTCGGCGGCGCGGTTCAGCACAAACTCGGCTGCCCCATTCGGATTGGCCATCACCTCGGCATTCCAAAGGCGGATAACCCGCCAGCCAGCGCTTTCCAGATATTCCGTGCGCGCCGCGTCATAGCCTTGCTGATCCAGGTGCTGGCGGCCGTCGAGTTCGATCGCGAGTTTGGCCTCGCGGCTTGCGAGGTCGATGATATAGGGTCCGACGACAAGCTGTCGCGTAAAGGGAGGTCGATAGCGAGAGAGCAGGCGCCAGAGCTTGCGTTCTGCTGGCGTGGAGTCTCGTCGCAGCTGTCGGGCGTGCTCGGTCATTTCTGGCGGTACGCGATGCATCGGTTGGCAGTTTAGAACGGCGAGCTGCGCTCGCCAACCCACCCCCGACCCCTCCCTTGCAGGGAGGGGAGGATTTACGCCGTCTTGCGCAGCGGTTCTTCCTCGGGTGCCGGCGTCCCGCCTTCGGGCAGCAGCGGGGTGCGCAGCAGTCCGCGGTCGGCGAGCAGCAGCGCGGTGTCGGCAGCCGACGCGGCGCGGCCATAATGCCAGCCCTGGCCTTTGGCGCAGCCGAGGCGGGTCAGTTCGATCGCGGTCGCCTCGTCCTCGACCCCTTCGGCGGTGATCGGCATGGCAAGGCTTTCGCCCAGCCGGATGATCGCAACGACGATCGCATGCGCATCGGCGCTGCCGCGCATCGCGGCGACGAAGCTGCGGTCGATCTTGATGCGGTCGAAGGGCAGCGCGCGCAGGTGCGACAGCGAGCTGTAGCCGGTGCCGAAATCGTCGAGGCTGAGCGACACGCCCTGATTCTTGAGGCTGGTGACGATCGAGCGGACGAGCGGAAGATTCTCGAACAGCGAGCTTTCGGTGATCTCGACCTCGAGCTGGTTTGCCGGGAAGCCCGTCTCGACGAGCAATTTGGTCAGCCGCTGGCTGAACCACGGGTCCTTGAGCTGCTGCGGCGAGATATTGACCGCGAGCGTGATCGACGGATCCCAGCTCTTGGCGATCTCCATCGCGTCGCGGATCACCTTCAGCGACAATTCGCCGATCAGCCCGCTTTCCTCGGCGACGGGGATGAAGCGTTCGGGCGGGATCATGCCATATTCGGGCGATTCCCAGCGCATCAGCATCTCGAAACCGACGAGGCGGCCGGTCGCGATATCGACCTGCGGTTCGAAATGCGGCACGAACTCGCCGCGCGGCAAGCCGTCGCGGATACCCGTTTCGATCTGGTTGCGCACCTGCACCGCCATTTCCATGCCCGCCTCGAACCAGCAATAGCGGTTCCGGCCCTCGTCCTTGCAATGATACATGGCGATGTCGGCCTGGCGCACCATCGTTTCCATCGTCATGCTCGCGTCGTTGGCGAGCGCGATGCCGAGCGAGGCGCCGATGCGGATCTGCTGCGCATCGTGCGCGACCGAATCCTCGAGCGTCGCGACAAGCTCGGCGGCAAGCGCGTCGATATTGGCGCGGGCGGCGGGTTCGAAGACGAGCATCGCGACGAACTCGTCGCCGCCGAGCCGCGCGCGCGTCGCGCTGGGCGGCAGGACGGCGCTGATGCGTTCGGCGGCGACCTGCAGCACGCGGTCGCCGGCGGCGTGGCCGTGGATGTCGTTGACGGTCTTGAAATGGTCGAGGTCGAGCAGGAACAGCGCGACGTGACGCTGTTCGGCTGCCGCCGCGGCGATCAGCCGCTGCCCCGTCGCGAGCAGCGCGCGGCGGTTGAGGAAGCCGGTGAGCGGATCGGTGTCGGCGAGGTAGCGCGCGCGCTTTTCGGCCTCGGTGCGCTCGCGGATCTCGCGGTTGAGATCCTCGTAGCGGCGCCAGCCGAACAGCAGCAGCGCGACATTGAGGATCAGCGTAGCGGACAGCGCCTTGTCGGGGCCGCCGCCCAGACCGATCAGCGTCTGGACGACCGCCTGCATCACGTTGCTGCCGGTCCCGACAAACAACAGGATCGCCGCGACGACGACGCCTCCCGCGATCACGTCGCGCCGTGCATCCTCGCTGCGGTCGCGTGGCCTTGCCGTCAATGTCATCAGATTATTCCCCACCATCGGCTCTGTTATGGCGGCGAGCGATGAAATTTGGGTTAAGCGGATCGGGTCGGCGGCTTGCCTTTCGTATCGCTTTTGCGTAAGGGGCGCGCGCACCGCTGCGTTTTGCGGCGGGGTATATCGATGTCCGCGACGGTAAAGTCTGTCCACGGATAGCCGCTGGTTGGCGAGGTTTCGCTCACCGGCGTCTTTTGCGTTGCGGGCCTCGAAACGAAGGATTTGAGGCGCATGTTCGACAGTCTGAGCAATCGGCTTGGCGATGTTTTCGGGAAGCTCCGCGGCCGCGGCGCGCTGACCGAGGCCGACGTGCGCGCGGCAATGCGCGAAGTGCGAATCGCCCTGCTGGAGGCCGACGTCGCGCTGCCCGTCGTGCGCAGCTTCGTCGATCAGGTCACCGAACTCGCGATCGGTCAGAATGTCCTGCGCTCGGTCACCCCGGGCCAGCAGGTGGTCAAGATCGTCAGCGACGCGCTGACCGAAATGCTCGGCTCCGAAACCGCCGAGCTCGACCTTGCCGTCACGCCGCCCGCCGTCATCATGATGGTCGGCCTTCAGGGCTCGGGTAAGACGACGACGACCGCGAAGATCGCGAAGCGTCTGAAGGACAAGGAGCGCAAGAAGGTGCTGATGGCGTCGCTCGACGTCAACCGCCCCGCCGCGCAGGAACAGCTCGCCGTCCTCGGCCGCCAGATCGACGTCGCGACGCTGCCGATCGTCGCGGGCCAGCAGCCGGTCGAGATCGCGCAGCGCGCCATGCAGGCGGCGAAGCTGCAGGGCTATGACGTCCTCATGCTCGACACCGCGGGCCGCCTCCACGTCGACCAGCAGCTGATGGACGAGATGCAGGCGGTGTCGCGCACGGCGAACCCGGCCGAAACCCTGCTCGTCGTCGACAGCCTGACCGGCCAGGACGCGGTGCAGGTCGCGCAGCGCTTCACCGACCAGGTGCCGCTCACCGGCGTCGTGCTCACCCGCATGGACGGCGACGCGCGCGGCGGTGCTGCGCTGTCGATGCGCGCGGTCACCGGCAAGCCGATCAAATTCGCGGGCACCGGCGAAAAGCTCGACGGGCTCGAACTCTTTCAGCCCTCGCGCATCGCGGGGCGCATTCTCGGCATGGGCGACGTCGTCAGCCTCGTCGAGCGCGCCGCCGAGACGATCCAGGCCGAAGAGGCCGAGGCGATGGCGGCGAAGATGGCGAAGGGCATCTTCGACCTCAACGACCTGCGCACCCAGCTCAACCAGATGCGCCGCATGGGCGGCCTCGGCGCGCTCGCGGGCATGATCCCCGGGCTCAAGAAGGCGCAGGCGGCGATGGCGACCGGCGGCGTCGACGACAAGATGCTGGTCCATTTCGATGCGATCATGGGATCGATGACCCCCAAGGAGCGCGCGAAGCCCGAACTGATCAACGCGAAGCGCAAGATCCGCATCGCCAACGGTTCGGGCACGACGGTGCAACAGGTGAACAAGGTGCTGAAGATGCACCAGGAAATGTCCACCGCGATGAAGAAGATCCGCAAAATGGGCGGGCTCAAGGGCCTCGGTGCGCTGCTTGGGCGCGGCGGCGGCATTCCCGGCATGGGCGGCGGCGGAATGGGTGGCGGCGGAGGCGGTGGACTCGGCGGGTTGCCCGGACTCGGCGGCGGAGCGATCCCGCCCGATCTCGCCAATCTATTGAATAAAAAGAAATAACTCGACGAACTTTAAACCTTAAACACTGAAGGAAAATATCATGGCTACCTCCATTCGCCTTTCGCGCGGCGGTTCGAAAAAGCGCCCCTATTACAAGATCGTCGTCGCTGACTCGCGCAGCCCGCGCGACGGCCGCTTCATCGAGCGCCTGGGCAGCTACAACCCGCTGCTCGCCAAGGACAATCCCGAGCGCGTGAAGCTCGACGCCGAGCGCGCCGCGCACTGGCTGAGCGTCGGCGCGCAGCCGACCGACCGCGTTGCCCGCTTCCTCGACGCCGCCGGCATCAAGGAACGCGCCGCGCGCAACAATCCGAAGAAGGCCGAACCGGGCGAAAAGGCCAAGGAACGCGCCGAGGAAAAGGCCGCGAAGATCGCTGAAGCCGAAGAAGCTGCCGCCGCTGCTGCCGCCGCTCCGGCGCCGGAACCCGAAGTCGAAGCTCCGGCTGAAGAATCTGCGGCCGAAGCCGTCGCCGAAGCGGTTGCCGACGAAGTTCCGGCCGATGCCACTGCCGAAGACGCCGTCGCGATCGCCGACGAAGTCGCCGAAGGCGGCCCCGTTGCGGAAGAGGCTCCGGCCGAAGCTGCTCCGGCTGCCGAAGAAGCCGGCGAAGAAAAGGCTGAAGGCTAATTGGCCGACGCGTCGCGCCCCGTCACCCTCGCCGCCATCGCCGGCGCGCACGGGGTGCGGGGCGAGGTGCGTTTGAAGCTGTTCGGCGAAGGCGCGGAAGCTCTCCGCGCCTTTTCCGTTTTCGACG
Organism: Sphingopyxis sp.; assembly: GCA_013821905.1. GTDB lineage: Bacteria > Pseudomonadota > Alphaproteobacteria > Sphingomonadales > Sphingomonadaceae > Sphingopyxis. The sequence goes on from PNJO01000087.1 coordinate 5,300, forward strand.
CGGGCAGCGCCAAGCTGACCCTGAAGTCGGTGCGGCCCGCCAACCAGGGCGCGGTCGCAACCTTCGCCGAAGTCACCGACCGCAGCGCGGCCGAGGCCTTGCGCGGCACCGTGCTGACCGTCCCGCGTTCGGCGCTGCCGCCGCTCGGGCCGGGCGAATATTATCACCACGACCTGATCGGCCTGCCATGCGTCTCGACCGACGGCACGGCCATCGGCCATGTCGCCGCGGTCGAGAATTTCGGCGCGGGCGACATCCTGGAAATCGAGAAGCCGAACGGAAAACGTTTCATGGTCCCCATGAATGCGCGGGCGGTTCCCACGTGGAGCGACGACGGCGTGACCGTCGATGCGGCGTTCGTCGAATAGCCGATTGTTCTGACAGCCCAATCTGATAGCCCCCTCCGCAACTTGCTGCGGAGGATCATATGCGCTGGAAATCGGGCTTTGCTTTTGCACTCATGCTGGGCGGCGCCTGCCCCGCAGTGGCGCAGGAGGCTCCAAAGACCCTCGACCAGCTAGCGCCCGAAATCGACGCGCTTTTCTCCAAATATCAGACCGACCAGCATATCCCCGGCATGGTCTATGGCGTCGTCCGCGACGGCAAGCTCGCCTATGTGAGGGGCGTCGGCGTCCAGACGATCGACGACAAGCGCCCGGTCACGCCCGACACGCTGTTTCGCATCGCTTCGATGACCAAGGCCTTCACCGCGCTGTCGATCCTGAAGCTGCGCGATGACGGCAAGCTTCGCCTCGACGACCTTGCCGAGGATTATATCCCCGAGATGAAGGGCTGGACCTATCCGACCAAGGACAGCCCGCGTATCCGGATCAGGGATCTGCTCCAGCATGTCGGCGGCTTCGTTACCGACGATCCGTGGGGCGACCGGCAACAGGTGCTGCCGCAGGACGCATTCACGAAGATGATCGCGGCGGGCGTGCCGTTCAGCCGCGTGCCGCAGAGCCAACATGAATATTCGAACTTCGGCTATGCGCTGCTCGGGCGGATCGTGTCGAAGGCGTCGGGCATGGCATACACCGACTATGTCAAACAGACGATCCTGATCCCGCTCGGCATGACGAGCAGCGGCTATGACGCGCCGCGCGCCCCGAAGGCGCGCACCGCGCTCGGCTACCGCTGGGAGAATGAGCGCTGGATCGCCGAGCCCGAAATGATCGACGGCGCGTTCAACTCCATGGGCGGGTTGCAGGTCAGTGCGAACGATTATGCGAAATGGGTCGCCTTCCTGCTCGCGGCTTGGCCCGCGCGCGACGATCCCGATACGGGGCCGGTCAAGCGGTCGACGGTGCGCGAGGTCGCGCAGGGGCTCAATTTCGTGTCGGTCGCGAACCGCATCGGCGCCAGCGGCGCGACCGCGTGCAAGCAGGCCGCCGCCTATGGCATGGGCTGGCGCGTCGCACAGGATTGCGACCTCGGCCTGACGCTCGCGCACGGCGGCGGCTATCCGGGCTATGGCAGTCATGTGATGCTGATGCCCGATCGCGGCGTCGGTGTTTTCGCACTCGCGAACCGCACCTATGCCGGGCCTTCGGCGCCCGCCTGGGATACGGCGGTTGCGATGGATCGGGCGGGACTACTCGATGTGCGCGCCGTGCCGGTATCGACAGCGGTGGCGGCGATGTTCGACGCGGCGCGCGCCGCCTATGCCGCGGGCCATCTCGGACCGCTCGAGGGCAGGCTGGCGATGAATTTCCTGCTCGACCGTTCGGCGGCGAACTGGGCGGCCGAATTCGCGCGGTTGAAGGGCGAAGTCGGCGCGTGTCCGGCCGCCGAGCCGCTCGCGCCGACGGGTGCCATGTCGACGAGCTTCCGCCTCGATTGCGAGAAGGGCAAGCTCGACGGACTCCTGCTGCTCGCGCCGACGACGCCGGCTTCGATCCAGGCGCTGCGTCTGCGTGTGGTGCCGCCCGAAAAGCCGTGATGTCGACGGGGTGGGGCTTTTAGCAAGGGATGGCCCCACCCCGTTTCGCCCCGGGCCCCGAGGGAGGGGGCGGGGAAGGCTATCGTGCGCGGCGCGGGCGCGGGCGGGCGCTGCGACGTGCGGCGCGGGCGAAGAAACTGTCCTCGCCGGGCGCGCTGGCCGGACCCATATATTCGCCCATGCGGCGGAAGGGTTCGGCCAGCCATTTGACGGCGCGGGCGATATCGGCGCTGAAACGGGTGTGACCTTCGTTCCAGGCGCGCATGAAATGCTCGTCTTGCATCGTTAGTCTCCTTTCGCTGGTGCAGTCTGGATGCACCGTTCGGCGTTGCGGCGCCAACAAAAGGCGTGGACCATGATATAAGCTGGACTTATAAGGTGGCATGTCCCGACTGCCGCCCCTTGCCGCCATACGCACCTTCGAAGCCGCCGGACGTTTGCAGAATTTTTCGCGCGCCGCCGAAGAGCTGGGGTTGACGCAAGCCGCGGTCAGCTATCAAATCCGCCAATTGGAGGACCGGCTCGGCCGCGCGCTCTTCGTGCGCGAAAAGGGGCGGGTGCGGCTCTCCGAAACGGGACAGCGGCTGCTGCCGGCGATCGGCAATGCGTTCCAGACGATGGGCGACGCCTTTGCGGCGCTCGACAGCGACGAGGCCGATGTGCTGACGATCAACGCCGCGACCAGTTTCGGCGGCACCTGGCTCAGCGCGCGCATCGGCGGCTTCCAGCTCGCCTATCCCGAGCTCGCGGTGCGCATGGCGATGAGCAACGAGCTGATCGATTTCGACGCGTCGAACGTCGATGTCGCGATCCGCGTCGGCAAGGGCGTGTGGCCGGGACTGCGCGCCGATTTCCTGATGCGCCAGTATCTCGCGCCGATCGCCTCGCCCGCCTTCATCGCAGAGCATGATATCCGCGAGCCCGCCGACCTGCTCCGCGTCCAGCGGCTCGCGCCGAACGACAGCTGGTGGACCGACTGGTTCGCGCTCGCCGGGGTCGAAACGCCGCCTGCGCCGTCGCGGCGCGGGATCGAGCTCGACAGCCAGCTGCAGGAAGCGAGCGCGGTGCAGGCGGGCTTCGGCGTCGCGATGATGACCCCGCTCTATTGGCAGGCCGAGCTCGCGAGCGGCCGGATGGTCCAGCCCTTCGACACGCTTTACGTGTCGGCGTCGTCGGGCATGTGGCTCGTCCACCGCGACAACCGCGTCGGGGTACGCAAGATCGAACGCTTCCGCGAGTGGTTGCATGCCGAGATCGGCAAGGATCGCCACATCCTGCCCGAGGCGCTATGGCAGCCGCCGTCATGACCTTCACCGCCGTTCCCCTGACCCTCTACCCCGACATGTTCCCCGGCCCGCTGGGGCACAGCATGGCGGGACGCGCGCTCGAAAGCGGGACCTGGGCCTGCGCGCCCGTGCAGATCCGCGACTTCGCGACCGACAAGCATCGCACCGTAGACGATACGCCCGCGGGCGGCGGCGCCGGTATGGTGTTGAAGGCCGATGTGCTCGCCGCCGCGATCGACCATGCGGCGGCGGCGCATCCGGGGCTTCCGATTCTCGCGATGACGCCGCGCGGGACGCCGATCACGCAGGCGCGCGTTCGGCAGCTGGCGGCGGGTCCGGGGGCGATCATCCTCTGCGGGCGGTTCGAGGGTTTCGACGAACGAATCTTCGACGCGCGGCCCATCGAACAGGTGTCGATGGGCGACATCATCCTGTCGGGCGGCGAGATGGGGGCGCTGCTGCTGCTCGACGCTTGCATTCGGCTGCTTCCCGGCGTAATGGGCGCGGCTTCAAGTGGAGATGACGAATCGTTTGAAAACGGTTTGTTGGAATATCCCCACTATACCCGGCCCGTCGAATGGGAAGGGCGCACGATCCCCGAAGTGCTGCGATCGGGGGATCATGCGAAGATCGCCGCCTGGCGGAAACGGCAGGCGGAGGAGATTACACGGTTACGCAGGCCGGACCTTTGGGAGCGCCATGAGGGCGCTCGGGACCGACCTGCCTCTGGCGCGCGGCGAAAAGAAAAGGACTAGAGGACATGAACCTCATCCAGACGATCGAAGCCGAAGAAATTGCCAAGGCCGGCAAGACGATCCCCGAATTCCGCCCCGGCGACACGCTGAAGGTCGGCGTGAAGGTGGTCGAAGGCGAACGCACCCGCGTCCAGAATTTCGAAGGCGTGTGCATCGCGCGCTCGAACAAGGGCATGGGCTCCAACTTCACCGTGCGCAAGATGTCGTTCGGCGAAGGTGTCGAGCGCGTCTTCCCGCTCTATTCGCCGAACATCGACAGCATTACCGTCGTCCGCAAGGGCGCCGTCCGTCGTGCGAAGCTTTACTATCTGCGTGGTCGCACTGGTAAATCGGCTCGTATTGCGGAACGCCGCGATTACCGGTCGGAAGCCGGCGAAGGCTAAGGAGAGCTTCTCCTCTACAAAGCCGAAACAGCTTTCAAAAACGACCGGTTCCGCCGACAGGCAGAGCCGGTCGTTTTCATTTGGGCGAAACGAATTTGCTGCAGCCGTCATCCCCCCTTCAGCCGACGCGGCGCGCCTTCATCGGCGCGGCGCTTGCTTTCGGTTTCGCCGGGGAAGCGATGGCGGCGACCGATGCGCAGCGGCTCATTGCGGCGGCGCGCGGGCAGGTCGGCGTCACCTTGCGCTATGACCCCGCCTATACGGTGCTCGCCTTCCCGAACGGCGATGTCGACCGCGCGAAGGGCGTCTGCACCGATGTCGTGATCCGCGCCTTCCGCGATGCGCTGAGCCTCGACCTGCAGGGGCTTGTAAACGCCGACATGCGCGCCAATTTCGGGGCCTATCCGAAAAACTGGGGCCTCGGGCGCCCCGACCGCAACATCGACCATCGCCGCGTTCCCAATCTCGCGACTTTCTGGCGCAGGCAGGGCGCAGCGCGGCCGGTCACGAACGATCCGGCCGACTGGCGCCCGGGCGACATCTTCACCCAGATGGTCGGCGGGCGCCTGCCGCACACCGGGATCGTGTCGGACAGGAAGAATACCACCGGCATCCCGCTGGTGATCCACAATATCGGCGGCGGCACCCGCGAGGAGGATGCGCTGTTCGACCATGTGCTGACCGGCCATTTCCGCTGGAAAGTTTGACTACCCACCGTTTTCAACCGAGTTCTGACGCTGAGGAGTGAGTAAATGGGTTATCGTATCGTTGTCGCCGGCGCGACGGGCAATGTCGGGCGCGAAGTGCTCGCCATCCTCGCCGAGCGTGAATTCCCGATTGCCGAACTGGCCGCGGTCGCATCGTCGCGCAGCCAGGGCGACGAGATCGAGATCGGCGATACCGGCCGCACCGTCAAATGCCAGAATATCGAGAATTTCGACTGGTCGGGCTGGGACATGGCGATTTTCGCGATCGGCAGCGACGCGACCGCGATCCACGCTCCCAAGGCCGCGGCGGCGGGCTGCGTCGTGATCGACAACAGCTCGCTCTATCGCATGGACCCCGACGTGCCACTGATCGTGCCCGAGGTGAACCCCGACGCGATCGACGGCTATACGAAGCGCAACATCATCGCGAACCCCAATTGCTCGACCGCGCAGATGGTCGTCGCGCTGAAGCCGCTGCACGATGCCGCGACGATCAAGCGCGTCGTCGTCTCGACCTATCAGTCGGTGTCGGGTGCGGGCAAGGCGGGCATGGACGAGCTGTGGAACCAGACGCGCCAGATCTTCGTCGGCGACGAAAAGGACGTGCAAAAGTTCACCAAGCAGATCGCCTTCAACGTCATCCCGCACATCGACAAGTTTCTCGACGACGGTTCGACGAAGGAAGAGTGGAAGATGGTCGTCGAGACCAAGAAGATCCTCGATCCGAAGATCAAGGTCACCGCGACCTGCGTCCGCGTCCCCGTCTTCGTCGGCCACTCCGAAGCGATCAACATCGAGATGGAGGACGAGCTGTCGGCCGAGGATGCGCAGCGCATCCTGCGCGAGGCGCCGGGCGTCGTGCTCCACGACAAGCGCGAGGATGGCGGCTACATCACCCCCGTCGAATGCGTCGGCGATTTCGCGACCTTCGTCAGCCGCGTGCGCGAGGACCCGACGGTCGAAAACGGCCTCAACCTCTGGTGCGTTTCCGACAACCTCCGCAAGGGTGCGGCGCTGAACGCGGTGCAGATCGCCGAACTGCTCGGCCGCCGGCATCTCAAGAAGGGCTGAATCTGGAATCCTCCCTGTCGCGCAGCGATGGGGAGGGGGGACCATGCGAAGCATGGTGGAGGGGCCGCCGCCTTGCGCCAAAGGCCCCTCCGTCAGCCTCTTCGAGGCTGCCACCTCTCCATGCCTGCGGCACAGGGAGGATCGCTTGGCGTTGCTGGAGCATTCAAGCTATGCCGCCGGCATGACCAGTCCCTACGCCTTCACCCATGCTCTCTGCCGTGCGCCCGCGCGTTCGGCGGTCAAGGGCATCCGCACCGATGGCGGCCCCGACCCCGATTTTTACGGGCTCCTCGCCGAGCATGAGGCCTATGTCGAGACGCTGCGCACCCTCGGCCTCGCCGTCGAAGTCCTCGAACCGCTCGACGAC
>PNJO01000088.1 GCA_013821905.1 Sphingopyxis sp.
CCGGTCCTCGACCACCAGCCGGATATAATGTTTGCCGACGCGCGCGCCGGCGTCGGCGACCGGCGCCGCGTCGAGCGCATCGACGGGCATGGCGAAGGCGGGACCATATTCGTCGCGCGCGATGTCGATGATGTCGGCGACGATCGCCGAGGCGGTCGGCCCCGCACCTGCGCCCGCGCCCTCGAAGAAGAGGCGGCCGACGAAATTGCCTTCGGCGACCACGGCATTGAGCGCGCCGGGCACATAGGCGAGCGGATGGTCGGCGGGCACCAGGCACGGCTGGACATGCTGGTAGAGCCCCCCATTGGCGTCGGCGCCGTCGCGCTCGGCCATGCCGATCAGGCGGACGCGGTGGCCCAATGCTTCGGCCTCGCGAATGTCGGCGGCGATCAGATTGCGGATGCCGTTCGCGGTCACCGCGCCGATGTCGAGCCGCGTCCCGAAGCAGAGCGCGGCGAGGATCGACAATTTGTGCGCGGCGTCGATCCCGTCGACGTCGAAGGTCGGGTCGGCCTCGGCATAGCCCTCGGCCTGCGCGGCGGCGAGCGCATCGGCGAAGCTGGCGCCATCGCGCTCCATCCGCGTCAGGATATAATTGCAGGTGCCGTTGAGAATGCCATAGACGCGCGCGATCCGGTTCGCCGACGCGCCTTCGCGGATCGCCTTGATCACCGGGATGCCGCCCGCGACCGCGGCCTCATATTTCAGCGGCGTGTCCTTTTCCTCGGCGAGCCGGGCGAGATCGAGCCCGTGGTGCGCGATCATCGCCTTGTTGGCGGTGACCAGCGCCTTGCCGGCGCCGAGCGCGTGGCGCGCGAGCGTCAGCGCCGATCCGTCGGCGCCGCCGATCATCTCGACGACGACGTCGACGTCGTCGGCGGCGACGATCGCGTCCATATCGTCTTCCCAGCGATAGGGGGAAAGGTCGATGCCACGGTCCTTGTGCCGGTCGCGCGCCGACACCGCGACGATCTCGATCGGCCGCCCCGCGCGTCGCGCGATCAGCGCGCGATTCGCCTCGAGCAGGCGGACGACGCCGCCGCCGACGACGCCGATTCCCGCGAGCGCGACGCGCAGCGGCGGCCGGGAAGCGGTCGGGGGCGAATAGGGCGACATGCAGGCACTCCGTCTATGGCGCGCGTCATCGCCCGCCCTCTCAGCGCCCCTATCGGCTTTTGGCGCGGAAACAAGCCCGGCGCGCGCCCGGCGCGCCGAAGCCGGCCTTTACCCGACGGGCGGCTTGCGCGTGCGCTTGCACTCGCCGAGCGCGCCGAGCACGACATTATAATCCGACGCGGCTTTCTGGCGGTCGGCGGCGGGTGTGCCTGCCAGCCTGCTCAGCGGCAGTGCGCGCGGCAGGCCGCAGGCGAGGCGATACCAGGCGAGCGTGTCGCGCTTCGGCACCGCCGCCGATCCGTCGACGATCTCGCCGAACGCCGCGGCCCAGCGCCGCGACCCGTCGGCGGCGGTCAGGATCGTCAGCGAGACAGGCTCGCCGGTCTTGGTGTCGAGGAACAATTGTGTCTCGCCCTCGCCCGGCAGCGTGCCCGGCACATGGAATCCGTTGGCGATGCCGGTGATCGCCGGCGGCGCGCCCGGCTGGACCAGCTCGGTCAGGATCGCGCGCAGCCGCGCGTCGGTCGCGGCGTCCCACGGCAATTGCGCGTCGGGGGCGACGAGGCGGACGCTGCCGGTGCTGTTCGACCCTGCGGTCGTGCCCGCGACGGGGCGCGCGAAGAGCAGGACCGGCTGCTTCTTCTTGAGCTTGGGCGCCTTGCCATTTGCCGCGAGCGGCAGGTCGACCAGATAGGCGATGCGTGCCGCGAGCGGACCCGCGCCGCGAATCAGGCCGAGCACATCGGCCTCGACGTAGAGTCGCGCATGGCCCGGCGCAACGCCGGCCGCCTGTTCGGGCTTCAGCGGTGTCGCGGAGCGGATCGCGGCGTGGATCGCCATCGGCGCGATGCTCGCCAGGTCGGCGATGTCGGCATAGGTATAGGGGCTGGCCGCGGCGGGTACGGCGGCAGGCGTCTGCATCGCATAAACCGTGGGAATCCCGATACTTAGGGGGGTGGCGCCGGCAAGAACAGCCGGCAAGAGCGCGCGCATCATCACTCCACTTTCTTTTGCTTATGACACCGGTATCGGCGCCCGAATACCCAACATGGGGCATCGCACATTAACCGCTGATAAAGGGTTTGCGAATGTGCGGCCACCGCGATAGACGGGCGGGGAAGCGTCCGGCAAGAACAGAATAAGCAGGATGCTAGGCCGCCGGGTCTGCTCAGTCGCATCGGAAATCATCCGGGCTTTTGGCGCAACCAACCCGTCGGTACGGAATTGGTGTCAGGATGATCTAGCAAGGAGCGTCGTCCCTGAATGGCTTATGGTGATAATGTCGACCCTAAAAACAGGGTAGTGGCAATCGTCTTGGTCGGTCTGTTCACCGCTGTTCTGGGCTATGGCCTGGTCAACGGCCTGAACATCAGCATCGTCAAGAAGATTGCCGAAAAATTGGATGTGGTGGACGTCGAAGAGCCGCCGCCGCCCGAGGAGCCGCCGCCGCCGCCGCCGCCGGACAATGTCCTGCCGCCGCCGCCGCCGGTCGTGACTCCGCCGTCGCCGATCCCCCCGCCGGTCACGACGAATACGGTGCAGTCGGTGCCGAAGGCTCCGCCGACGCCCCCCCCGCCGATCTATACGCCGCCGGCACCCCCGGCGCCGCCGCCGGCACCCGATCTCAGCCAGGCGGGCAGCCCGCGTGGCAACCCGGGCCGTTGGGCAACCAACGACGACTATCCCGCACGTGCCATGCGCGAAGAGCGTGAAGGCACGACGGGTTTCCGCGTCGCCTATGACGCGTCGGGCAAGATCACGAGCTGCGACGTCACCTCGTCGAGCGGCCACGCCGATCTCGATGCGGAAACGTGCAAGCTGATCCAGCGCCGTGGCCGCTTCAACCCGGGCAAGGACCGTGCGGGCAACCCCACGGGCGGGACCTACAGCAACCGTATCCGCTGGCAGATCCCGCGCTGATCCGCCGCGACGATATTTTCGACCTTACGAATTCTTTGAGAGGGAATTTCCAATATGTTTAATCTGATCGCAAACGCCGCCGCTGCGGCGCCGGCCGCCGCTCACGACGCCGGGCTCAGCCTGATGCCCGCATCGATGTGCGTGAAGGAAGAAGGCACCAACCCCTACGGCCTGATCCCCGCGCTTTGCGAAGGCGGCGTCGTTTCGCAGCTGACCTTCCTCATCCTGCTGATCATGTTCATCGGCACGCTCTACATCCTGTTCACCAAGCTGTTCGAACAGAACAAGGTGATCAGCCAGGGCAAGGCCGTCGACGCCAATTTCTGGCGCGCCTCGACGCTCGCCGAAGGCGCGTCGAAGCTCGAAAAGAACAGCGCCTATCGCCAGGTCGTCGAAGACGGTCTGCGCGCCAACGAAGAGCATAACAAGCTGACCGACCCCGTCGAAGCCCACGACTGGATGCACGGCACGCTCGAGCGTTCGCAGAACCACATCAACTCGAAGCTCAACGGCGGCCTCGCCTTCCTCGCGACCGTCGGTTCGACCGCGCCGTTCATCGGTCTGTTCGGTACCGTTATCGGTATTCTCCGCGCGCTGGTGAAGATCGGTGCGTCGGGCCAGGCCTCGATCGACACCGTCGCCGGTCCGGTCGGTGAAGCGCTCATCATGACCGCCATCGGTCTGATCGTCGCGGTTCCCGCCGTGCTCGCGTTCAACTGGCTCCAGAGCCGCAACAAGATGATCGCGCGCCGTCTGTCGATCTTCTCGAACGACGTGCTCGGCTCGATCATGTCGGGCGGCCAGGTCAAGCCGGCTTCGCTTGCCCAGGCGAAGGCCGCTGCTCCGGCTGCGGCTCCGAAGAAGGCCTGATCGGCCCTATGGATAACCGCCCCGTGCCGTGCGCGCGGGGCGGAATCCGCTGGATCGAAAGGGAAGCCCGCTGGCGACTCCTTCGGTCCGTGACAGAAATTTTGTGACAGGATGCTAATCCTATGGCGATGAGTGCAGGCCCGAAGGGCGAAGATGCCCCGATGTCCGACATCAACACGACGCCGCTCGTGGATATCATGCTCGTGCTGCTCATCATCTTCCTCATCACGGTTCCCGTGGTGCTGGAGACGGTGGATCTGGAGCTGCCCTCCGTGGTGTTCGAACCGACGACGACAAAGCCTGAAAATGTGCTGCTGTCGGTCCGTTCGGCCGATACCGACGGCGACGGCAAGCCCAATGCGGAAAGCACGGCATGTGAAGTCTATTGGGGACAGGCGCGTGTCGATTCGAAAGAATTGCTCGAACGCGGCCAGACGAAGCTCGAGCAGCTGCTCGAGGATATCGGCGGGCCGCAGAATATCACCGAAGAAAATTTCCCCGAAGTGCACATCCGCGGCGACGTCAACACGCCGTACCAGTGCATCGGCGGGGTGATCTACACGATGCAGTTTGCTGGCTTCCAGAAGATCGGGTTCATTTCGGAACCCGCCGCTGGTTCGGGCACGCTGGGCCGCCTGTAAGACTTCGGTCGATTTAGGAATGAAGGAATAATCCTATGTCCATGGCAGTTGGAGATCGGGACGACAATGAACCGATGATGGACATGAACACGACGCCGCTGATCGACGTCATGCTCGTGCTCCTGATCATGTTCATCATCACCATCCCGGTCCAGACCCACGCGGTGAAGATCGACCTTCCGGTGCCGACCAATAACGAAAGCAACGTCGACCCGGTCAAGAACAAGGTCATGATCGATCCCGCCGGGACGATCACCTGGAACGGTACGCCGGTCGATCTGGCGCAGCTGGCGCGGTATCTGGAAGAGACCAAGGCATTGCCGGTCGAACCCGAACTGCAGGTCCAGCCCGATCCGTTCGCGCGCTATTTCGTCGTCGACAATGTGATGGCGGTGGTGAAGCGCAGCGGCGTCGGCAAGCTCGGCTTCGTCGGCAACGAACAATATGCCCGCGTCTTCTGATCTCTGATCGGAAACGCGCAAAACGGACAAGGGCCGCGAAGCGATTCGCGGCCCTTTTCTTGTGCGGCAGCGGTGGGTTACGCCTGAAAGCGGCCGACCGCTCCTGGTGTGATCCCCGGCGAAAGCCGGGGTCCAGATGAGGGTCACGGTCTTCCCGCATGGGCCCCGGCTTTCGCCGGGGATCGCGTGAGGACGGACCGCAGGCCGAAAACGTCGCTTCTTTCATCGTCACCCCGGACTTGATCCGGGGTCCATTCCCGCGGCGCTGGAAGAATGGATCCCGGATCAAGTCCGGGATGACGAGGGGATCGAACGACCGTTCCCCACCCCCAAGGCCGACTATCCCCTTGGAACCCGTCCCAAAAACGGGCATCGTCTCCGTTCCGGGGATCGAAACGCGTGGTGGCGACGTTCTGATTCATATCTTAGCTGCAGGGAGCCGCATGATGACGATTGGTTCGCGCCGTACAGGGGTTTTGGTCCAGGGGCTGGTTGTGGTCGGGGCGCTCGCGCTCGCCGGTTGCGCCGTCACGGGAAAGAAGGCGACATCGACGTTGCCGCCCGCCGATGCCCACGCTCTGCTCTTTGACGCCAAGGGCGCCGACCGCGGCCGCGCCGACATTTATCGTGACACGAGCGGCCTGCGCATCGAGCTCGTTGCGCGCGGCTTTGCACCCGGTACTTACGGTATGCACGTCCACGCCGTCGGCACCTGCACACCGCCCGACTTCGCGAGCGCGGGGCCGCACTGGAACCCGACCGGCGTCCAGCACGGCCGCGACAATCCGCTGGGCGCGCATCATGGCGACCTGCCCAATCTCGTCATCGAACCCGACCAGATCGGCCGCGCGACCCTGCGCATCGTCGGCTCGCGCTTCGAGGGCGATGGCGGGCTGCTCGATGCCGACGGAGCGGCCTTTGTCATTCACGCAGGGCCGGACGACTACAAGACCGATCCCAGCGGCAACAGCGGCGGGCGCGTCGCCTGCGGCGTGATTACGCTCGGCGCGGCGACATAGGCACCGCTCAGGCGGCGGCGGATTCCGCGCGCTCGGCGATCGTCGCCTCGGCGCGCGGCACCGCGCGATAGGCATAGATGAGGAGGCCGAGCGCGATCGGCGCGACGGCGATCAGCGACAGGATTCCGGTGCGCAGGTCGCCGACCGGCTTGCCGTCGACGATCGTGCCCGTGAGGTCCGAAATCTGCCCGGTCAGATAGGGTCCGAAGGCGAGGCCGACCAGCGTCGTGCCGAGGAAGAAGGCCGCGGTAGCGGTGCCGCGCATCCGCGGCAGGACCAGGTCCTGCGTCGTCGCCGCCGCCGCGCCGAGCGCCGCGGCGCCGAACATCCCGGCGAGGAAATTCATCGCATAGAAGAGCGTGCCATTGTCGGTGGTATAGCCGATCCAGATCGGCGCGATCGGGGCCACGACGCCGAACATGATCACCCAGATGCGGCCCGCCGGATGGCGCGCGCGCAAGGCGTCGGCGATACGGCCGCCGATGATCACGCCCAGAAAACCGGCCACCGCGCCGTTGGCGCCGAGCACGAAGGCGAGTTGCTGTTTGGGCAGGTGCAGCACGGTTTCGGCATAGGGCGCCGACCAGAAACCCAGCGCCCAGGCGACCAGCGACACGAGGCTATAGCCCAACGTCGTGCAGATGAAGGCGGGAGTGCCCCAGATCAGCCGGAAGGTCGCAGGGTCGCGTGCCTTCAGCGTGCAGGCCCAGGAAAAGACCGCATAATAGCCGAAGGCGATCGACGACCATTGCGCGAGATTGCCGGTCAGCCCGATCATCAGCCACGCGGCGGCTGCGGCGAGCGCTGCGACCGCCAGGTTGATCGCGAGCGCCACCGGCCCGCGCTCCCACGCGCCGAGCAGGGTGAAGGGCGGCACGATGCTCGACAGATCGCCGACGAAGCTGCGGAAGGGGGTCGGCGAAACGGGGCTGGCGACGCCGTCCATCGCACCGCGCGCGGGTTCGCGCAGCGTCGAGACCCACAGCGCGATCAGCAGGCCCGGGATGCCGACCGCGAGGAACGCGCCCTGCCAGCCGACGAGGCCCAGCGGGCCGCCATCGGGCCAGGTCTGGTTCCACAGCTGTCCGATCTTCGCGCCGATCAGCAGCGACACGCCGCCGCCGATATAAAGTCCCGACGAATAGATGGCGAGCGCAGTGGCGCGCTGACGCTTGGGAAAATAGTCCGAAATCAGCGAATAGGCGGTCGGGCTGGCGGTTGCCTCGCCGACCCCGACCCCCATGCGGGCGAGCGTGAGCGTCAGCTGCGACTGCGCGAAGCCCGACAATGCGGTCATCGCCGACCATAAAGTCAGCCCGATCGCCAGAAGCTTCTTGCGGTTCCAATTGTCCGCGAGCCGTCCGAGCGGGATGCCGAACAGCGCATAGAAGACCGCAAAGGCCGCGCCGCCAAGGAAGCCGAGGTCGCCGTCGGTCAGCCCGAGGTCGGCCTTGATATCGACCGCGAGGATGCTCAGGATCTGCCGGTCGATGAAATTGAGGATATAGACGACGACCAGCACGAACAGCACGTACCAGCTATAACCGCTGGCCTGCGGCCCGGCGGGCGGCGTCCCGGCCGTATCGTTCACGCTCGCGCTATCGGCCATCTGGCAACCCTCTCCCTGACCCGTTATCCTTATGTCGCGGTGGTCGCACGAGCCGCTGCCGGGCGCAAGTTGAAAGTCGGTTCACCTTTTCGGAGCAGTTACGCGATATGCGCGAAGATCGAGCCAATCCCCCCGCGATCCTCTTTCTCTGCCTCGGCAACATCTGCCGCTCGCCGCTGGCGGAGGGGGCGGCGCGCGTCGCCTTTGCCGAGGCCGGGATCGCTGCGCGGCTCGATTCGGCGGGCACCGGCGACTGGCATGTCGGCCACCCGCCCGACCGCCGCGCACAGGCCGCGGCGCGGCGCCGCGGCGCCGACATCTCCGACCTCCGCGCGCGCCAGCTTCGCCGCAGCGACTTTCACGATTTCGACCTGATCCTCGCCGCCGATGAGGCCAATCTGCGCGATGCCCGCGCGCTCCGTCCCACGGGCGCGACCGCCGAGCTCAAGCTGATGCTCGACCTCGTCGCCGGCCGCCAGGGAGAAAGCGTCGGCGACCCCTATTATGGCGCCGACGACGGCTTTGCCGAAACATGGGACGATGTCAGCGCGGTCGCCGCGGCGCTCGTCGCCTCGTCGAGGGGATAGCGCGCGACCGGGTGATAGCGCGAGCCGCCGTGCCCCATCTCGCTTTCGTAGAGCGTGACGTGGCCGAACAGGAAAGGCTCGCTCGCGAGGTCGCTGTTCAGCGCAAGGAAGGGCGCGACAGGCCCCGCGCTGCGATTGAGGCGCGCCAGCGTGATATGCGGGACGAAGGCGCGCGTTTCGGGCGCGACGCCGACGCGCGCGAGCAATTGTTCGACCTTGCGGTGCAGCGCCGCGAGCGGCGCGTGCGGCAGGGCCCCCGCCCAGACCATGTGCGGCCGCCCTTGCCGTTCGAACAGGCCGACCCCGGCGATGCGCGCGGCGACCGCGGGGGCGTGTAGCGCGCCGAGCGCCGCCGCAATATCCTCCGCCCGATGCCGGTCGACCTCGCCGATGAAGCGCAGCGTCAGATGCAGCTGGTCGTCGCCCTGCCAGCGCGCGCCCGCGATGCCGTGCATCGCGGCGAGCAGCGTCTCGCGAATGGCGCGCGGCGGGCGCAGCGCGACGAACAGGCGGTGGGTCGACATGGTGCTGCCAGCATAGGGCGCGCTGCGGCGCCCCGCGAGCCCCGGGACGCAAGAAAATCGCCCCGGAACGGAAGGCGACCGGTTTCGCTTGAAACGACGGGGGAAAACCCCGATATTATCGGAACGGCCGGTATGGGCTGGCCGGTTATGGAGATGAAAAATGGCGAATTGGAACGACCCCAATATGGCGGCTTCCGGTTTTGGCGCCGGCGCGAACGCAATGGACCAGGCCGTCGATGCCGGCCTGCGGTCGTACATGCTGTCGGTTTACAACTATATGGGCTCGGGGGTGCTGCTGACCGGCATCGTCGCGATGCTGGCGTTCAACAGCGGCTTTACCCAGTCGATGGTCGGCAGCCCGCTGATGTGGGTGGTCGCGCTCGCGCCGCTCGCCTTCGTGCTGGTGCTGAGCTTCGGCATCAACAAGCTGTCGACGACCGCCGCGCAGGCCCTCTTCTGGGTCTATGCTGCGGTGATGGGCCTGTCGATGTCGACGATCTTCCTGGCCTTTACCTCGACGTCGATTGCGCAGACCTTTTTCGCGACCGCGGCGGCCTTCCTCGGTCTCAGCCTCTATGGCTACACCACCAAGAAGGATCTGTCGGGTTTCGGCACCTTCCTGATCATGGGTGTCGTCGGCCTGCTCGTCGCGATGCTGCTCAACGCCTTTGTGTTCCAGTCGGGCGCGATGGCGCTGGCGATCAGCGTGATCGGCGTGCTGATCTTCGCGGGGCTGACCGCCTATGACACGCAGAAGATCAAGAGCATGTATTTCTACGTCCGCGGGACCGACTTTGTCGGCAAGTCGGTGGTGATGGGCGCGCTGACGCTCTACCTCGACTTCGTCAACATGTTCACCTTCCTGCTCAACCTGCTTGGCAGCCGCGAATAAGCGGACGGACGACGAACGACAGACGGGAGCCCGGCGGAGCGATTCGCCGGGCTCTTTCTTTTCGGGGCGGGGGGACAGGCATGATTCGGGGGCGACTATTCGCGATCGCGGCGCTGGCGGCCTTGCCGTCTGCCACTGCTGTTGATGCCGCCGAACCGGCGCCGGCCTGCGCCGTGGCGCGCCCGGCGGACGGCGATCTCAAGGCCTATGCCGCCACCTTCTTTGCGAAGGCGAGCCTGCCCGATCTCGACGCGCTCGCGATGTGCCTCGGCAGCCCCGATCCGGCGGTGCGCGACGATTTCGCCTTCACCCTGTGGACCGAAGGGCTGCGCGGACGGCATCTCTCCGATATCCGGATGCGCCAGTCGCTCGCGCTGCTGGCCGAAATCATGGCCGGCGCGGACGATGCCGCCGGTTTCCGTCGCCCCTTCGCGGTGCTGGCGCTGTCCGAAGTCGCGCGCGCCGACCGCATCGCCCCCTATCTGACCGACGCCGAACTGCACGAGCTCGCGGTGTCGGGCGCCGCCTATCTGCGCGGCGTTGCCGACTATCGCGGCTTCGTGCCCGGCGAGGGCTGGCGGCACGGCGTTGCGCATGGCGCCGACCTGCTGATGCAGCTCGCGCTCAACCCGCGGCTGGCGCGCGCCGACGCCGACCTGCTGCTCGGCGCGATCGCGGCGCAAGTCGCGCCCGCGGCTTCGCCCTATTATCATCATGGCGAACCCGCGCGGCTCGCCCGGCCGGTGCTGTTCCTCGCCCGGCGCGCCGATATCGACGATGCCGCCTGGGCGGCCTGGTTCCGGGCGCTGCATCCCGATGGCGGTGCGCGCTGGAAGGATGCCCATGCCGGCGACGCCGGGCTCGCGGCCGTGCACAACAGCACAGCCTTTGCGAGCGCCGTCTATGTGAGCGCCGCCGAAGCGCAGGACCCGCGCATCAAACGCGTCGCGCCGCTGGCGCTCGACCTGCTCAAGGCGCTGCCCTAGGCGGGTGCGGTGCCCGCCGCCTGCATTTCGGCGATCAGTCCGTTGTCGATCTCCTTGGCGCGCTTGTAGCCCGCGCGTTCGCGCAAGGGCGCGACATAGGCCTCGAACGCCGGGCGCGAGGGGATCGTGCCGAACTGCAGACCCCAGTCGATCTGGCTGCCGACATAGACGTCGGCGGCGGTGAAGCGGTCGCCCGCGACAAAGGCCTTGCCCGCGACCGCGCTTTCGAGCGCGTCGAGCGACGCCGCGAGCGTGCCGAAGCCCGCCATGCGCTGCTGGTCGCCCTCGGGCTCGATCCCGAAATGCTTGGTGGTGATCGCCTGTTCGACCGGCCCGGCGGTGAAGAAGAGCCAGCGGTAATAGTCGGCGCGGTCGGCCGGTTCGGGCGCCAGATTCGCCTGCGGAAAGGCATCGGCGAGATAGGCGCAGATCGCGGCGCACTCGGTCACCACCTTGCCGTCATGGACGATCGCCGGCACCTTGCCCATCGGGTTGACCGCCAGATAGGCGTCGTCCTTCATCGTCGTGCCATAGTCGAGGATGCGCGGCTCATAGGGCGCGCCGACCTCTTCGAGCATCCAGCGGACGATCTGTCCGCGCGACATCGGATTGGTGTAGAAAATCAGCTCGTCGGCCATCGCTTCTCTCCCTTGCATTGCGAGTCGAATGCGAACATATCAGGAACATCGTCGAGGTTCCAGCGGACTTGTTTTGTCATGCCAGCGGGCTAAGGCAAAGCGATGAGCGACGAACGTATCTGGACCGCCGCCGTGCTGGTGATCGGCGACGAGATTCTCTCGGGCCGCACGCAGGACAAGAATGTGTCGCAGATCGCGACCTGGCTCGACGTGCAGGGAATCCGGCTGCGCGAGGTGCGCATCGTCCCCGATGTCGAGGATGAGATCGTCGATGCGCTGAACGCGATCCGCGCGCGCTACGACTATGTCTTCACCACCGGCGGCATCGGTCCGACGCACGACGACATCACCGTCGACGCCGTGGCAAAGGCGCTCGGCGTCGGCGTCGTCATCCATCCCGCGGCGCGCGCGATTCTCGAACGCTATTATTCGGCGCGCGGAAGCGAGCTGACCGCGGCGCGGCTGCGCATGGCGCGCGTCCCCGACGGCGCCGAGCTGAT
>PNJO01000089.1 GCA_013821905.1 Sphingopyxis sp.
GCGCTGGGGCAACCGCGTCGCGCTGCGCGCGCGGACGCGTTACGGCCAGCTCGTCGCGACCGGCCTCACGATGACGATCTTCTTCTACATCGCGATCAACCTGATGATGGTGATGGGCCTTGCCCCGGTGGTCGGCATTCCCCTGCCCCTCTTCTCCTATGGCGGCTCATCAATGCTGACGATCATGACCTGCGTCGGCATCATCCTGGCGATCGAAAACGACAGCAAAACGGGCAGCCGCCGATTTCATTGAAAAAAATCGGACAAAATCGGACAAGGCTATTGCCATAGTCGCAGCACCATGATAGCGGCCCGCTCTCTTTGCAGCACAAGGGGTTTCACCCCGCTGCCGAGACCGCCGAGAAACCGGCAGTGGACGCATAGCTCAGTTGGTAGAGCAGCTGACTCTTAATCAGCGGGTCCTAGGTTCGAGCCCTAGTGCGTCCACCACCTGCCCATCAGATTTCCTTAGCTTTTTTGGCTGGTTTGGCAGCGCGGGCTGCGGGGCCTTTTTCGCTTCGGGTAACGCTGCGGGTAACTGTTGCCTCAGCACTCTCAGGCCTCAGATAAGGGCACATATCGAGCATGGCACCCGCGACCGCCTCCAGGTAGGTTTCCACGACCTTGCTTCGCCGCTTCACGCGAGCAGCCCATTCAGCTGAGGAACGGCGGTAGCCCCTATTGGCTACATCCCTCCAGCCCGGGCCCGCTTTGTCGCTGTAGCCCATCATAAGCGCCATCCCGATGCCATGGATGGCACCATCATCAAATCGCTCATGGTGATGGATACTGTTGCGGGCCCTCAGCTCCTGATCGAAATCCTTGGCGAATTTTTTCAGCACAGGGCCCGTGTTGATGGTGCCATCAATGGTCGCATCCACCGCATTGAGGCAGCGCTTGAGCCGCTCCTTGAATTCGTAAAAGCGATTGAAATACATCTCGCACATGTTGCGGATGTGATCCTCCTTGCTCACTGGCAGATCAGAGAAGGGGTAGCGCCGGAAATAATACTCGCATTGCTGCAGGGTGTAGAACGATTGAGCCAAACTCAGATAGGCCATTATCGCCCCATGCTGGCGGTCAACCTCAGCTGTGAATTTGAATTCCTCTGGAAAGGCATCGTCCCTTATCGGGAAGCCCTCCACCAGCGACAGCACTGCTGCCACCTTTTTCCGCTGCCAGTCTCGAAAGCCTGGATAGCTATCCAAGGCTTTGATCCAAACGCTGATGGCATCCATCAGTTCTGATTGTTTCGATTTTTCCATGCCCCGCCACCATCGCCAATACGGGGCCCTGCTTCAACTTTGGAATGAAAAGGGGCAGCCAGCGCAAAGCATGGCTGCCCCCATCTGGAGCGGCAAGGTATCGGCCGGTAAAGAAATGAATGATTGGATCGGCGTCGATCGCCGGTTCGCGTTTCGCCTTCACCAGGTTACGCGGCCGCGAATTATCGCCGCGCGCGAAAGGCCGCGATGGCGCCGCTGTCCAATATGGCGTGGACCGCACTGGTGACGTCGGCGTCGGCATAGAGCGCGTGCGCCGCCGCGGAGGCCGCGCCGATCGTCTCGCCGATCCGGAGGCCGGAGAGAATGCGATGCGCAGCGGGACCGATCCGGCGCGCCTGAACATGATCGGTCGGACGCGTGATCAGCAGCCCCTCGGCCTTCCATTCGGTGACCTTTTCGGCACGGCCGGGCGCGAAATGCGCAAGCCAGATCGACGATGCTGGCACGGCAAACCAGCCGAAGCGCGTCGCGGCGTGCAGCTTAACGCGGCTCGCCGACCATTCTGCGGCGGTCATGCCGGCGATGACGGCGACGGCGACCGGCGTGTCGGCGGGCGCTCGCTCCGCCGCCAGATGAAGCCGGTCGATCGCGGCGACCGACGACAGATAGGGCAGCACCCGGCCGATCTTGCGGCCCACGATCCACTCGGGAAAGCGGCAGCCATAGGCGGCGAGGTTCGGGTCCGTCGGTGGGACCTCGGCGACGAATTCCGCCGCAAGCTCGGCGAAGGGCGCATGGCCCAATATGACGGCGACGACCGGATAGTTGGCGGCGAGCGCCTCGATCGCGGCAGCAGAAGGAACGGCGTGAGACTGGCGGCGCGGCGCACCGAACAGCGCGCGCTCGTCGGCAACCGTCCAGCGGACGGTGGCTAGGTCGGACATGATGGCATCCTCTCCACAGGATGGGCGCCCCGGCGCATGGCAGGGGCGCTCCGGATTGTCGCGCTTAGCGCTTCTTGGGGGTCAGCGAGCCGACGCCCTTCGGCGTCTTGATCTTCGCGCAGCTGCCCTTCGCGACATATTTCCAGGCGTTGCCCTGATAATCGGTCGTCGAAGTGCCGGCGCAGCTCGTACCCGGACCCGCGGCGCAGTCGTTCTTGCCCTTGAGCGCGATGCCATAGCATTTGTCCTTGCCCGGCTGCGGCGCGACGGGGCCCGCCTGGACGGCTGCGGTGGCGAGGAACGAGAGGGTGGCGGCGGCAAGCGCGATCGTCGATTTGTTCATGATGAAATCCTTTCCGTTGTGAGCGCCCGGAGGGCGTATCTCTTCTTCGGCTGAAACGGGCGCGACGTCCGCTACCCAGAGCGCATCGTTTCGATGCATGCGGCGTCAGGCTGCCGGCTCGACCATGTGTCCGCCCACAGCCTCGTGCAGGATGAAGCCCTCTAGCGGGTCGAAATCGCCGCGCCACGGCGCCGCCTCGAGCGTGCGCATCGTGTCCGAATAACCCGCCTCGCGCCGCTGGCGGATACCCGACGGGCTGAAGTCGATATCCTTGCTGTGATCCTCGTTGGCGAGCGCGGGCGCGAGCAGGCGGATGACATGCATCCGGGTCGGGCAGCCATAGGCCGCGAGCTTGGCAACTTCGCGCTCTTCGCGGCGGGCATCGGGGATCAGCGCCGTCAGCTCGGTGATCACATGGCGCAGCTTGTGAAGCTGGCGCTGGCGGCGGATATGCGTGCCCGCACGGCTCGAATATTGGACGTCCTTCTGGCGGTTCATCACGTCCCAGATCGTCTCGGGCTCGGGACCGTGCGGGTTCCAGATATGCACCGCATAAACGATCGAATCGCGGCGCGGATTGTCGTCGAAGACGACCTCGACCGGCGTGTTCGAGAGGATGCCACCGTCCCAGTAGAGTTCGCCATCGATCCGCACTGCGGGAAAGGCCGGCGGCAAGGCGCCCGACGCCATGACATGGTCGAGGCGGAGCGGCATGTCACGCGAATCGAAATAGCGCATCTCGCTCGTCGTCACCGCCGACGCGCCGACGGTCAGCCGCATGCCGCCGCCGTTGATACGCCCGAAGTCGACGAGATCGGCGAGTGTCGCCCGAAGCGGCTCGGTCGAATAATAGCCGGCATTCTCCGCTCCCAGTGTTGCATAGACGCTGCGAAAGGCGCCGGGATTGGGCGCAAAGAATGTCGGCAACCCGCCGACGATCGTCGTGAAATTGCGGAAGAAGCTGGCGATCTGCGCCGGCAGCGCGTCGTCGAAGATATGGCCATGTTCGACGCGGCGCCAGAATTCGGTAAGGCAGTCGAGCCGGTCGTCGAAGGCGTTGCCCGCGATGATCGCGGCATTGATCGCGCCGATCGAGGTACCGATCACCCAGTCGGGTTCGACCCCGGCCTCGTGCAGCGCCTGATAAACGCCGACCTGATAGGCGCCGAGCGCGCCGCCGCCCTGCAGCACGAGCACCTGCTGGCCGTGCGCCTTCAGTTCCTTGGACAGGTTCATTTCGTGTCTCCGTGCAAAAGGGCGTCGCCGCCGGTGATCAGCCGCGCGCCGCGTTCGAAGGTGAGGTAGTTCCAGAGCCAGTTCGCGCCGACGAGCAGCCGGTTGCGAAATCCCGCGAGGAAGAAGATGTGCGCCGTCGTCCAGACGAACCAGGCGAGCACGCCCGACATGCGCAGCCAGCCGAAGTCGATCACCGCGCGGTGGCGGCCGATCGTCGCGAGGTTGCCATAGTCGCGGTAGCGGAACGGCGCGGGCCGGCCGCGAAGGATCTGGCGTCCGACATGCCGGCCCTGCTGTTTCGCGACGGGCGCAATGCCCGGCAGGCAGCGGCCGGCGCCATCGGTAAAGGAGGCCGTGTCGCCGATCGCATAGACGCCGTCGCGGCCGGGTACCGAAAGGTCTGCGCCCACAACCACGCGGCCGACGCGATCGGCTTCGGCACCCAGCCACGTCGCCGCTTCCGAGGCGCGCACGCCCGCGGCCCAGATGACGCTGTGCGTCGGCACACGGATGCCGCCGATGTCGATATAGGTTTCGGTGATCGCGCTGACGCGCTGGTCGGTCATCACGGTAACGCCAAGATCCTCGATCGCCTTGCGCGCCTTGTCTGACAGCGTCGGCGGGAAGGACGCGAGCAACCGCGGCCCGGCCTCGACGAGCAGCACCCGCGAACAATGCGGCGTGATGCTGCGGAAATCGCCCGACACCGATCGGCGCGCGAGTTCGGCGACCGCCCCCGCCATCTCGACCCCGGTCGGACCGCCGCCGACGACGACGAAGGTCAGCAGCGCCTGCCGCCGCAGCGGATCACTCTCGGTCTCGGCGCGCTCGAGCGCGAGCAGCACCTTGCGGCGCACGGCGGTCGCATCGTCGATCGACTTGATGCCGGGCGCATGCGCTTCCCACTCCTCGCGGCCGAAATAGCTGTGCCGTGCGCCCGTCGCGACGATCAGCCGGTCGAAACGCACGGTGCGGCGGCTCGCGAGCAGCACGCGGCGCTCGTCGGCGTCGATGTCGATCACCGCGTCGAGAAGCACCTTCACATTCTTGTGCCGCCGCACGATCGAGCGGATCGGCGCCGCGATATCGGCGGGCGACAAGCCCGCGGTCGCGACCTGATAGAGCAAAGGCTGGAACAGGTGATGGTTCCGCTGGTCGATCAACGTCACCCGGACGTTACCGCGCGCCAGTTCGCGCGCCGCGGCGAGCCCGCCGAAGCCCGCGCCGACGATCACCACATGCAAGGGCGAAGCATCGCTTTTCATCGCCGGACCCCGCGCCACAGAAATTGCGCCAGGACGCCGCGCGGCGGGGCAAGCCCCTCACCGCGCGGCGCCGGTTGCACCGGCCTGGAAGCAAAAAAAGCGGCGAGATGCGGCGGAAGCGGGGCGTGTGCTTGGTCGCGGCGGTTCATTGCGCGGTCCACCCGCCATCGACCGGTAGCGCGGTGCCAGTGATGGACTGGCCGCCCTCCGAGCAGAGGAACACCGCGAGTGCGCCGATTTCGTCGACACTCGCGAATTTCTTGCTCGGCTGCGCGGCGAGCAGGATATTCTCGATCACATCCTCGCGGCTGATCCCGCGCGCCTTTGCCGTATCCTCGATCTGGTTCTCGACCAACGGCGTCCAGACGTACCCCGGACAGATCGCATTGCAGGTGACGCCGTGCCGTGCGCCTTCGAGCGCAACCGTCTTGGTCAGGCCTAAGATGCCGTGCTTCGCAGCGATGTAGGCGCTCTTGTAGGGCGAGGCGACAAGGCCGTGCGCCGAGGCGACATTGACGATCCGTCCCCAGCCCGCTTCCTTCATCGGCCCGAAGGCGGTGCGGATCGAATGGAACGCCGCCGACAGGTTAAGCGCCAGGATCGCATCCCATTTCGCGGCCGGAAAATCCTCGATCGGGCTGACGTGCTGGATGCCGGCATTGTTGACGAGAATGTCGGCGCAGCCAAAACGCGACAGCGTGTCATCGACGAGCCGCACCGCACCATCGGCCTGCATCAGGTCGGCGCCATTATAGTCGACGCGAACGCTGTGGGTGTCGGCAAGCTGGCCACGCACCGTGTCGATCATGTTCGCATCGCCGAGCCCGTTGAGGACGATGTCGGCGCCGGCGTCGGCCAACGCCCGCGCGATCCCGAGCCCGATACCGCTCGTCGATCCGGTAACGATTGCAACACGGCCGGCTAACGGCGCCGCCGCTTTGAGTTCGGCCAAGGGCTGAACGGTCATATCTGCTCTCCTGAAAATGATGTCAGGAAAATGCAGCTCGACCTGCTTCAGCGGAAATGCCGTTCGTGCATCGAAACCATGCCGACAATCGAATGTCCGCGCGGGATCGCCGCGGCTAATTTCCAGAGGCCCCGGAAAGCGGCGCTGCCGTTATTGACCCCCGCTCCCTTGCGTCGGCGTCGCCGCTTTCCGCGGCATCGAATTTACCCAACGAAAGGACATCGCAATGAAGCTCAACCGCAAGGCCTTGGCGGCCATCGCCGCCTCGGCCGCCTTTTTCGCAGCCACCCCCGCCTTCGCAGGCACCTGCCCCGCCGGTCAGGCCGCCGCCAATCCGCTGACGGATGCGCCGACGATGCCGAGCAACGTCACCGATACGGTGATCGGATCGGTCGACCTCGCGAAGGAAATCGGCGTCGCGAACCGCGATCTGCGCATGCGCCGCCTGATCGTTCAGCCGGGCGGCATCGTTCCGCTTCACAGCCACGCCGGTCGCCCCGCGCTGATCATCCTCGTGTCGGGCGCGATCACCGAATATCGCAGCAGTTGCGCTGTCGGCATCGACCACAAGGCGGGCGAAATCTCCAGCGAATCCGATGACATATCGCATTGGTGGCGTAACAATGGATCGGTTCCGGCCGAACTCCTTTCGGCCGACGTGAAAGCACGCGACTGAAGCAGCCACAGGAGCGTGTCCCGAAACTCCGTCCAGGGACCGCTCCCGGCGCGGCATTGGCTATCCGCCGATGTCGCGCCGCACCGATTCACGAGGATGCATAATTGACCGACCCCTATCGCGCCGGCATCGACATCTTGTCCCGCACCGGATCTGCGCAGGACGACCGCCGCAATCGCGCTGCCGAGATCGCACCCGACTTCGTGCGCAGCGCGGTCAGCTTCACCTATGGCGAGATTTTTGCGCGCCCGGGAATCGACTTCAAGCTGCGCGAGCTTGCGGCCGTCGCCGCACTGGCATCGCTCGGCCGTTCGACGGCGGAACTGCGCCAGCATGTCGAGGCGGCGCTGCATCTCGGCTGGAGCCGCGATGAAATCACCGAAATCCTGATCCAGACCGCCGCGCATGCCGGCGCCGCCGCAGCGATCGACGCGCTCGCCGAATGCCACGATCTGCTGGCGGAGCGCGATCCCGCTTCGGACTGCTGCGAGCCCTAGGCGGCGAGCGCCGGCCATTCGTGCCGGCGCGCCTCGCGAACGAAGGCGCCGACCGCGGGCGAATGCGGGCGACCGCGCATCGTCGCCAGATAGACGGTGCGGCTATATTCGGGTTCGATCAGCGGCCGCACGATCAGATCGGGGTCGGTCACGCTGTGTTCGGGAAAGAAGCCGAAGCCGAGGCCGGCCTTGATCATCTTCTGCACCCATTCGTCGCGCGGGCTGCTGAACACTTTCTTCGGCATAACCCCGCGCGAAGCGAATTCGCGCGCCACCGTCTTGAACACCTCGCAGGTCGATCGGCTGACATAGGGCTCGCCGTCGAGATCGGCGACGCGGATCGCATTGCGCTCGGCCCAGCGATGGCCCGGCGGCAGTGCGATGACGAAGCGTTCCTCGAAAATCGGGAGCTGGTGAAACTGGTCGGGCAAATCCTCGGGTACGCCGACGAGGCTGAGGTGCAGGTCGCCCTTTTCGAGCGCGTCTATCATCGACCGTGCTTCGCCATCGACCACCTTGACCGCGACATCGGGGTGCGCGGCCTGGAAGCGGATGATCAGGTCGGCGACCAGCTCGGGCCCGATGGTGCACATCGCGCCCAGCGTCAACGTGACATTCTCGGCCTTCTTCGCCGAAAGCGCCGCCACCTTGGCCGCGCGCGCCGAATCCGCGACGCTTTGCAGATAGGGCATCATCATCCGGCCGAGCTCGGACAGATGCGTGTTGTTGCGTTCGCGATGGAAGAGCGGCCCGCCGAGCTCATGTTCGAGCTGCTGGATCGCGCGGGTGAGCGCGGGCTGACTGACATTGCATTGCTCGGCCGCGCGCGTGAAATTGAGCGTCTCGGCAAGCGCGACGAAATAACGGATCTGCTGCATTTCCATTGGCGTCGTCCCCAAAATCAACGCGGACCCGGGTCAGCGATTGCCGCCGCCCTTGCTTATCTGTTCGCGACCATGACTGCAGAGGTTACACCCGACAGGCGGATCGCAGCGGCGATCGACAGCGTCATCACCGCGACCGCGACCCAGGCATGGGGCAGCAGCGCCGGCAGGCCGAGCAGGATCAACCCGTCGTTGCTGCCGGGAACCAGCATTGCGCCCATTCCCATCAACGCGCCGCCGGCACCGCACCGCAGCAACGCCGAAGCCTGTGGACGCTCCCGGCGCAATTGCCCCGCGATAGCTCCGCCGGCAATGGCACCGCCAAGCAACGCCCCCGCCATGGCGAGCCGCAGCGGGAGCATGGCATTCATCGACCGCGCCAATGCGGCAAGGGCGTCGGTATAGGCCCAGGCGCCAGCGCTGAGCAGCGTGATAACAAAGGTCACCGCGATCAGCAGCGTCGCGCGGTGCGGGTGCCAGAGAAAGTGGCCGAGATGCTGTGCACGAGCCGCCGCAACCAGCCGCCAGATGACGAGCACTACAAAGAGAAACGCTATCGCGGCCGCGCCGCAACCCGTGCCGAATTCGGTGGAGGCTGCCGTGGGAAGTGGCGCCGGGAGGGGCACGAGGCAGCCAAGAAAGAAACCCGGCGGGGTCGCGAGATAGGACCACTGCCCCGCTCCGATCCGGGCAACCGCCCCGAAAACGCAGGCGCGGTTCACCCACGCGCCGAGGCCGAGAAACATGCCGCCCGCGACCGTACCCAGCGTGACCGGATAGACGGCCGGTGTCATCCGGAGCCAGCCTACGGCGGCCGCCAGAAACGCAAGCCCGCCAACCCACACCGCCGCTTCGGCCAATGCCGCTGCGCGATGGGCCCGGCGATGGATCAGCACCTCGTCGACCGCCGCGACCATGCAGGTGGCGCCGCGCTGGATCGCAAGACCCATCAGCGTGGCGGACAGCAGTGCAACGGCGAGCAGGCCGCCGGAAGGAGTCATTTTGTCGCGGCAGTAGCGATCGACGCCGCGACCTCGCCCGCCATTTTGAATTGCGCATCCCGATCGGTGATACCGTAGCGAATGGCGATCGCGCCGAAGTCGGTCCACGATACGCTGACGCGCCCTGCCGCATCTTCGGTCACCAGCATGCGAACCGGCCAGTCGAGCCCGGCGAGGGGATTCGACTGCAGGAATTGCACACCAAGCGGGGGGTTGCCGAACAACACGAGCGTCGAACGGCGCAGCGGAAGGCTTGCACCGCGTGCAAGCTCTGCCTGATCGATCGTCGCGAAATGACGGATATCCTTTGCCGCGACATCGGCGATCAGCCTCGCGACGGTCGCATCGAAATCATTGGCGCTGCGAAGCGTCAGCACATCGGCGGCATTCGCGGCACGGACGGGCGCATCGGCAGCGTGCGCGGGAATGGCGGTAAAAGCGAAACTCATGGCGGCGGCAAGCGGCGCGACATATCGGAACGGATTCATGACGATCTCCTGCGGACAAGTTGGCCCGCATTATCTTCACCACTCGGGGCAAACGGAAATCAGCTCTCATCATAAAGTCCATACGAGTCTTGCATAAGCCTTTGGCCGAGAGGCGACGGTCCGCTTTTGGGGCATCACCGGCGTGAAGCGGACAAAACGTCGCCGATTTATTGCGCCCAATGACGCCCTCGACATAAGCAGGTGCTTATGTCTGCTTTTATAAGCGGTACGCCGATGGCTAGGCGACTTTGACGATGGTCAGATCCCTCAAATAGCGAAGGAAAAGATCATGCCTGTCTCGCCCCGTTTCGATTTCGAAGAATTTGCCGACAAACCGGTTCGCTCGCGTCGTAGCTGGGACCCTGTCGTGAAAATAACCCACTGGTCGATCGTTACCGCCATCATCGCAAACGCGCTGTTCACCGAAGAAGGGTCGGGCGCGCATATCTGGGTCGGCTATGCACTGGCCGCCATCCTCGTGCTTCGCCTGCTTTGGGGGTTGATAGGCCCCCCCGAGGCTCGCTTCTCGGCCTTTCCTCCAAGCCCTCGCCGGGCTCTTGGCCACCTGCGCGATATCAGGGTCGGCAAAAAGGAGGTTCATCGCTCGCACAATCCGCTCGGCGCGCTGATGGTCTATGCGATCTGGAGCATGCTCGGCGTCATCATCGCCAGCGGCATAGCTATGGCGGGACCTCCTTCGACGGCTTTTCTCGATCGCGCAGAGCGGTCCGGCGATGTCAGCCGGCAGCTGGTTGTAGAACAGGGCGGTCATGACGACGATGACGAGGCCGAAGGCGCAAGCGGCGAGGACAGCGTGTGGGAAGAAGTCCACGAAACCGCGGTCAACCTGCTCTACGTTCTTATCGCACTGCATATCGCCGGAGTAGCCTTCGAGACGCGCCGCAGCGGCCGGGAAATCCTGTTGGCTATGTTGCCCGGGCGCGCGTAAACCGTGGCCATGCAGGAAAGACGAAGATCGCTGGAACGCCGGGCGGTCGCGACCACCTTTCTGGTTATCCTCCAGGCCCTGGCGACGATCTTCTTCATCGCCGACGTCGCTGGCGACATCGCCGAAGATGGCTGGAGCATGCACCTGCTTGTCGAAACCGGCGCGACCGTCGCGCTTCTCGCCGGGGTCGCCTTCGGCGCGCTGCAGCTGCGGTGGCTGATCCTTCGCGCCCGGTTCGATGAGACGGCGGTCGCGGCGGCGCGCGGCGCGATGTCGGACCTTGTCCGGCAGCGGTTTCTCGACTGGCAATTGACCGGTGCCGAGGCCGACGTCGCGCTCTTCGCACTCAAGGGCTTCGATGCGGCCGAGATTGCGCATCTTCGCGGCGCGGCGTCTGGTACGACCCGGGCGCAGCTCGCGCGCATTTACGCCAAGGCCGGAGTGCACTCGCAAGTCGGCCTGATAGCCCTGATCGTCGAAGACCTTGTCGACAGCGACGCGATCAAACCGGTCGAATCCAAAACTCAGGGGAACAATGGATGAGAAGTCACCGTGAAAGCCATCTCGTGTCGCGCATCGGCTGGCTGCGAGCCGCCGTTCTGGGCGCCAACGACGGCATCGTCTCGACCGCAAGCCTCATCATGGGCGTCGCCGCATCGGGCGCCCCGCGCTCCGCGATCCTTGTCTCGGGAACTGCCGGGCTTGTCGCGGGGGCGATGTCGATGGCCGCCGGAGAATATGTGTCGGTGAGCTCCCAGTCGGACACCGAGCGATCCGATCTCGAACGCGAACGGCTCGAACTGGCGACAGACCCCGATGCGGAGCTTGCGGAACTTGCCGGCATCTATCGGGCGCGGGGCGTCGATGCCGAAGTCGCGAAAACGGTCGCCATGCAGATGACCGCGTTCGATCCGCTCGGCACCCACGCCCGCGACGAGCTTCACATCACCGATATGACAGCGGCGCGGCCGATCACCGCCGCGTTCACCTCCGCCGTTACTTTCGCTCTGGGCGCCCTGCTCCCCGTGCTGGCTGCCGCCCTGCTTCCCCTGGGATTGCTTATCCCCGGCGAAGCGTTCGCATCGCTCCTCTTTCTCGCCCTGCTCGGATGGGTCGGAGCAACCGCCGGCGGATCAAGACCGTTGAAACCAGTCGCGCGCGTCG
>PNJO01000090.1 GCA_013821905.1 Sphingopyxis sp.
GCCGATGGTGAGGCCGAGCTTGCGGAGCTGCGGGCGCTCCTCCTGCGCGAGGGCGTTGAGCTGTTCCTCGACTGTCGCGCGCGAAATCGTGCCGGCGTTGTCGGTGAGCGCGGCGAGCAGCGCGCGGACGCGCGGTGGGGTGAAGAGGTCGCCCGCGGCCTCGCCCATCGCGGCGAGCGGCGCCGCGTGGCGCGCAAGCTGCTGCGCGACGAAGCGCTGGAGCCGTTCGGCGATCGCCTGCACCTGGGCGGGGTCGAGGCGGCGCAGCGACGGGTCGATCTGGATCGAGGGCTGGACGAGCGTCGGCCCGCGCGCGAGCGTCGCGACGACATGGCCGTGCCAGGCGAGGCGCGGCGTCGTGCCGGGGTCGGCGACGAGCGACAGCGCGCTGTCGTCGCCCTCGGCGAGCGAGGTGGCGCGGCGCGCGAGTTCGGCGCGCAGATGCTTTTCGGCCGCCGCGAGCAGCATCCGGTGATCGCTCGCCTTGGCGACCGGATCGACCTTGAACTGGAAACCCTTGAGCGTCCCGATCGCCTCGCCGTCGACCGCGACGGTGCCGTCGGCGCCGACCGCGACGGGCAGGGCGGCGCCGCGCTGCCCCGCGTCGCGCAGCAGCAGCGCGAGCCGCCGGTCGACGAAGCGCTGGGCGAGCGCGGCGTGCAGCGCGTCCGAGAGGCGCGATTCGAGCGCCTGCGTCTGCTCGGTCCAGCCCGCGCCGCCGGCGATCCAGTCGCCGCGCTGCGCGATGAAGCAGAGGGTGCGGACGGCGGCGATGCGGCTTGCGAGCTGGTCGATATCGCCTTCGACATCGTCGAAGCGGGCGAGCCGCCGCGCAAACCATTCGGGGTCGACCATGCCGTCGCCGCTCGTCCGCCACTGCCAGAGCTTGAGCACGGTGCGGCTGTGATGCTCGGCGCCGAGTTGCTCGAAATCGGGAAGGCCGCAGACGTCCCACAGCCGCTCGACCGCTTCGGGCTCGCCGGCGCGCATCCGCACTTCCATGTCGCCCGCGAGGTGGCGGAGCACCGCGATGTCGACCGCCTCGGGCGCGGGGCGCAGCATCGGCTGCGACGGCGGCTGGCCGAGGTCGGCGATCAGCCGGTCGAGCGTGTCGAAGCGCGGCACCGGGTTGCGCCAGAAGAGATTGGGAACCGGCGGGAAATGATGCCCCTCGATCGACGCGATTTCCTCTGGCGTGAAGCCGCCTTGCGGCAGGCCGACGGTGCCGAAGCTGCCGTCCTGCTGGTGGCGCCCGGCGCGGCCCGCGATCTGCGCCATTTCCGAAATCGTCAGGCGGCGGAGGCGGCGCCCGTCGAATTTCTGCAGGCTCGCGAAGGCGACATGCTGGACGTCGAGGTTCAGACCCATGCCGATCGCGTCGGTCGCGACCAGATAGTCGACCTCGCCCGCCTCGAACATCGCGACCTGGGCGTTGCGCGTCTTGGGGCTGAGCGCGCCCATGACGACCGCCGCGCCGCCCGAGAAGCGGCGGAGCATTTCGGCGATCGCATAGACTTCCTCGGCCGAGAAGGCGACGATCGCCGAGCGCTTGGGCAGGCGCGACAGCTTCGACGTGCCGGCATAGCTCAGCGTCGAGAAGCGCGGGCGGGTGATGATCTCGGCCTCTGGAACGAGGGCGCGAACCAGCCCCTTGATGCTTGCCGAGCCGAGGATCATCGTTTCCTCGCGGCCGCGCGCACGCAGCAGTCGGTCGGTAAAGACGTGGCCGCGTTCGGGATCGGCGCCGAGCTGTGCCTCGTCGATGCCGACGAAGGCGACGTCGCGCGTCACCGGCAGCGCTTCCATCGTGCCGAGCAGATAGCGCGCGTCGGGCGGCATGATCCGTTCCTCGCCGGTCACCAGCCCGACCTGCGCCGCGCCCTTGATCGCGACGACGCGGTCATAGACCTCGCGCGCGAGCAGGCGGAGCGGAAAGCCGATCATGCCGCTCGAATGGGCGGTCAGGCGCTCGACCGCCAAATGGGTTTTGCCGGTGTTGGTGGGGCCAAGGACGGCCTTGACCGGGTGGGAAGAGGATGACGTCATTGTCTTGATTCCCACGCTGGCATGGGCGCGGGCGCGGCGCAACAGGGGATCGTCGAACGGCAGGGCGAAGCTGCATTTTTCCGCGCCGCTTGCATAATATCCCAACGCCGCCACGGCTGGGCGCAATCCCGCCCGCGCGCCGGGCCATTAAATTGACTTTAACGACCTTTCTTTACAGACAGCGGGTCGAAAAGATCATTCGGCGGCCGGGTCGGGAGGCCCGTCGAGCGGGGGTTGCGGTTTTTGTTCCAGCGTCATGAACCCATTGCGGGGATGTCCGGCAACGCCGCCGCGCTGTCGATGGCGCAGGCGATTTCGCTGCGCGCGCCCGACGCCGAACCGCGGCCGTCGTGGCGTGACCGGCTGGCGCAGCTCGACCTCGTCCCCGACCTCGGCGACAATATCGGCTCGGCCGAATGGTGGCGCGGCCTCGCGACGCTGACCTTGCTGTGCACGTCGGCGATCGCGACCTTCCCCGGCATCGAACCGCTTTCGGCGGGTGGCGCCCCGGCGCTCGATACCGCCGATTTCAACGAAGCGCGCGCGCAGATGATCGTGCCGCTCGCGCTCGGCGGCGACACCGGCCGCCATATGGCGGCGACCGACGCGGTGCGCCCGCTCACCCAGACCCCCGAACGGCCGCAGATCGAACTCACCGCGACGCTCGGCAACGGCGACAGCTTCGCCCGCGTACTCGAACGCTCGGGCGTCGGCGGCAGCGAGGCGCAGGCGCTCGCCCGGCAGGTTTCGGGTGCGGTGCCGCTGTCCGACATCGCGCCGGGCACGCGCATCGACCTGATCCTCGGCCGCCGCGCCGCGCGCACCATGCCGCGCCCGGTCGAGGCGCTGGCGATGCGCGCGCGCTTCGACCTCCGCATCGAGATGGAGCGGATGAACGGCAGCATGGTTATGCGCCGCATCCCGATCGCGGTCGACGCGACCCCGCTGCGCATTCGCGGCCGCGTCGGCGACAGCCTCTATCGCTCGGCGCGCGCCGCGGGCGCCTCGCCCGAATCGATCCAGTCCTATCTGCGCGTCATCGGCAAGCAGATCTCGGTCGGCAGCGATATCCGCGCGAGCGACGAATTCGACATCATCGTCGATCATCGCCGCGCCGAAACGGGCGAGAGCGAGACGGGCAAGCTGCTCTACGCCGGCCTCGTCCGGGGCGGGAAACCCAAGCTGTCGATGCTCGAATGGAACAAGGACGGGCGCAGCCAGTGGTTCGAGGCGTCGGGCGTCGGCGAGCAGCGCGGCGGCATGGCGCGCCCGACCAACGGCCGCATCACCTCGACCTTCGGCCTGCGTCGCCACCCGATCCTCGGCTACCGGCGCATGCACAGCGGCATCGATTTCGGCGGCGGTTACGGCGCCCCCATCTATGCGGTCACCGACGGCGTCGTCACGATCGCGGGACGCCACGGCGGCTTCGGCAATTATGTGAAGCTCGCCCATGCCGGCGGGCTCGGCACCGGTTACGGCCATATGAGCCGCATCGCGGTGCGCCCGGGCCAGCGCGTCGCGCGCGGGCAGGTCATCGGCTATATCGGCTCGACCGGCCTTTCGACGGGTCCGCACCTTCATTACGAACTCTATCGCAACGGCCGCGCGGTGAACCCGGCGTCGGTGACCTTCGTCACCCGCGCCGCGCTCGAGGGCCGCGAACTCGCGGCCTTCCGCGCGCGCATCCGCGACCTGACCGCGGTCGCGCCCGGCGCCGCGCTGACCCCGATCGCGCCGAAGCAGATCGAGGGGCCGAAGCTCGGCAGCCTCGCCGACGTCGCCTCGAAACGCGCGGGCGGCGGAATCTGACGTCGGGGAACCCTGCGGCAATATCCGTTTGCCCTGCGGCCCGGCGCCGCTATTGACGCCGCATGACCCAAGCCGCTTTTCCCGATCTCCGTCTCCGCCGCACGCGTCGCACCGGCTGGAGCCGCGCGATGGTGCGCGAGACGCAGCTGACGCCGTCGAACCTGATCTGGCCGCTGTTCGTCTGCCCCGGATCGGGCGCCGAGGAACCGATCGCGAGCCTGCCGGGGGTGTCGCGCTGGTCGGTCGACCGGATCGTCGAGCGCGCGCGCGAAGCGGTGGCGGCGGGCATCCCCTGCCTT
This sequence comes from Sphingopyxis sp., assembly GCA_013821905.1. Classification (GTDB taxonomy): domain Bacteria; phylum Pseudomonadota; class Alphaproteobacteria; order Sphingomonadales; family Sphingomonadaceae; genus Sphingopyxis. Next base: position 4,158 of record PNJO01000090.1, read on the forward strand.
GCGCTGTTTCCCTATACCGAGCCCGACCGGCGCAGCGAGGATGGCGCCGAGGCGCTCAACCCCGACAATCTGATGTGCCGCGCGGTCGCTGCGATCAAACATGCGCTCGGCGACGATATCGGCGTGCTCACCGACGTCGCGCTCGACCCCTATACCAGCCACGGCCAGGACGGGCTGATCGACGATACGGGCTATGTGCTCAACGACGAGACGGTCGAGGTGCTCGTCGGCCAGGCGCTCAACCAGGCGCGCGCCGGCGCCGACATCATCGCCCCGAGCGACATGATGGACGGGCGCATCGGCGCGATCCGCGAAGCGCTCGAGATGGAGGGCTTCGGCCATGTCCAGATCATGAGCTATGCCGCCAAATATGCCTCGGCCTTCTATGGTCCGTTCCGCGATGCGGTCGGCTCGCGCGGGCTGCTCAAGGGCGACAAGAAGACCTATCAGATGGACCCCGCCAATGCCGAGGAGGCGCTGCGCGAGGTGGCGCAGGACCTCGCCGAGGGCGCCGACAGCGTGATGGTCAAGCCGGGGCTGCCCTATCTCGATATTATACGCGCGGTTAAGGATGTTTTCGCGGTTCCGGTCTATGCCTATCAGGTGTCGGGCGAATATGCGATGATCGAGGCCGCGGCGGCTGCCGGGGCGGGGGATCGCGACGCGCTCGTGCTCGAAACCCTGCTCGCCTTCCGGCGCGCGGGGGCATCGGGAATCCTGACCTATCATGCGCTGCACGCGGCGCGTCTTGTCGGCCGGTGACGGCATAATGGGGGTTTGATGACGGGGGCACCGCGGCGCTGGCTCTTTGTGCTGACCATTTTGGTCGGCAGTTTCCTTCTGTTCCAGGTCCAGCCGATGGTGGCGCGCATGGTTCTGCCCAGGCTGGGCGGCGCGCCGGCGGTGTGGAACAGCGCGATGCTCGTCTATCAGGCGTTGCTGCTCGGCGGCTATGCCTATGCGCACTGGCTCGGGCGGTTCGAGATTCGCCGCCAGGCGATGATCCATGTCGCGCTGTTCGTGCTCGCGGCGATCTGGTTGCCGCTCGGCATCGCCGAGATCGGGGCGCCCGCCGCCGGGCAGGAGGCGCTGTGGGTGCCGCTGCTGCTGCTCGCCTCGATCGGCCCGGTCTTCTTCGTGGTGTCGGCGCAGGCGCCGCTGATGCAGCGCTGGTTCGCCGCCGACGCCCGCGCCGGCGATCCCTATTATCTCTACGCCGCCTCGAACCTCGGCAGCTTCGCGGGGCTGATCTCCTACCCCGCACTGGTCGAGCCCAACCTGCCGCTCGCGGCGCAAAGCTGGGGCTGGACCGCAGGCTATGGGCTGCTCGTGCTGCTCGTTGCGGCTTGCGGCGCGGCGCGCTGGCGAAGCCATGCGGTGGAGGATGCGGCGGCCGATGCCACCGAACCGCGCCCGACGCTGCGTCGCCAGATCCACTGGCTGCTCATCGCCGCGGTGCCTTCGGGGCTGATGCTGTCGACGACGACGCACCTCACCACCGACATCGTCGCGATGCCGCTGCTCTGGGTCCTCCCGCTCGGCCTCTACCTGCTCAGCTTCGTCATCGCCTTTTCGACGGTCCAGACACCGACGCAGATCATCACGACGATCGCGCCGGCGGTCCTGCTCCTCGTCGGCGGCCTCGGCCTCTTGAGCTCGGGCGGCGGGACGATGATGATTGCGCTTGCGAGCCTTGGCCTGCTCTTCGTCGTCGCCACGGCGCTTCACGGCTATCTCTTTCATCTGCGCCCCGGCGCGCAGCATCTGACCCTTTTCTATCTGATCATGTCGGCCGGCGGCGTACTCGGCGGTCTGTTCGCGGCCCTGATCGCGCCGCTGATTTTCGACTGGGTCTATGAGCATCCGCTGCTCATCCTCGCCGCGGCGGCCTTGCTGCCGCTGCCGGTGCTGTTTCCGTGGGACAAGTGGGTGGACGCGTCACCGCGGCAGGCCGGGCGGATCGTCGCGCTGCTCGTTGCTGTCGCAGCCTTCGGCTGCTGGAATATGGTCGAGGGCTGGTCGGGCGTGTTCGAAGGCACCGAAGCGATATGGGGCGTCACGATCTTCGTGATCGGCCTGCTGGTGATCGGATGGCGCTGGGCCTTCGTATCGGTGCTCGCCTTGCTGATGATCGGCATCGGCGGCTGGCAGACGATCGGCGAGAGCTTCACGGGGATGCGGGTGCGCAGTTACTTCGGGGTTTATTCGGTCGTCGACGATACCGTCCTCAAACAGCATCGCCTCGCGCACGGCACCACCTTGCACGGGCTGCAGAGCACCGACGGCGCGCTGCGCACCACGCCCACCACCTATTATGGCTATCAGTCGGGCGTCGGGCTGACGCTTCGCAAGGCCGAAGCGCTTGCGGGTCGCGACGCCGCGGTCGGTATCGTCGGCCTCGGGGCAGGGACGCTCGCCTGCTATCGCAAGCCCGGACAGCATTGGACGATCTTCGAGATCGATCCCGTGATGGTCGATATCGCCCGCGACCCGAAGAAATTCACCTATCTGTCGGATTGCGCCGGAGACACGCCGGTCGTCCTTGGCGACGCGCGCCTGCAGCTCGAAAAACACGCGCCCGCCAGTTTCGACATCCTTGTCATCGACGCCTTCTCTTCGGACGCGATCCCGCTCCATCTGCTGACCAAGGAAGCGATCGGCATCTATGCGCGGGCGCTCAAGCCCGACGGCATATTGCTGATCCATATTTCGAACCGCTTCTTCGACCTCGAGCCCGTGCTGGCGGCGGAGGCAAAGGCGCGCGGCTGGACGTCGGCGATCCGGCTGGACCGGCGGCCGCACGACGACGGCTTCGGCTTGTTGACCGGGTCGAGCTGGGTGGCGCTGACCGCGACGCCGGAGCGGATGCAACAACTGACCGGCGGAACTGCGCCGCGCGACAAGGCGTTCGAGGATGATGTCTGGGTGGCGCTGGAGGCGCGGAAGAATTTCGATCGCTGGACCGACGATTATTCCTCGACGCTGCCGGTCCTGATCTGGAAGCATATTCTGTGGAACCGCGAAGAATGACCCACCGCGACGTCAGCATCATCAGCGTCAACGGCAAGACGCCCGTCATCGACCCCAGCGCCTTTATCGCGCCGGGATGCCGGATCATCGGCGACGTGACGATCGGGCCCGATGTCAGCATCTGGTATAATTGCGTGCTGCGTGCCGACGTCAGCCGCATCGTGATCGGCGCGCGCTCGAACATCCAGGACGGCAGCGTGGTGCACTGCGACGGCCCGATGCCGCACCGCCCCGAAGGCTTTCCGACGATCATCGGCGAGGATGTGCTGATCGGCCATATGGCGATGGTGCATGGCTGCACGCTCGCCGACCGGGCGTTCGTGGGGCTGAAGGCGACGGTGATGAACGGGTGCCACATCGGCAGCGACGCGATGCTCGCCGCGGGCGCGCTGCTGACCGAGAACAAGGAAGTCCCCGATCGCGAACTCTGGGCCGGCGCGCCCGCGCGCCGTGTGCGCGAGATCGACGACGCACAGGCGGCGGGCATGCAGCTGGGCGTCGCGCACTATGTGATGAACGGCCGTATGCACAAGGCAGCGGTCGAGGGCTGATTGCCCGCAAGAAAGGGCGCTCCGGTTTCCCGAAGCGCCCTTGTCGATTTGCCGTTGCAGCCGCTTAGCTGAAGTTCACCATCGCATAGAGCATCGGGATCGACAGCAAGGTGTTGGTCCGCGAAAAGATCATCGCGGTCCTGGCGGCTTTTGCTTTCGCCGCATCGTCGGCCTCGACGATGCCGAGCGCCTTTTTCTGGTTCGGCCAGATCACGAACCAGACGTTGAACGCCATGACCAGCCCGAGCCACATGCCGACGCCGATCAGCTTGTAGGGGTCCTGCAGCCCGAGTGCGGGTGCCAGATATTTGGCGTGACCGGCGATCGCGAGGCCGAGCAGAACGGTGAGAAGCGCCGCCCAGCGGAACCAGAAGAGCGCCGCGGGCGCGATATGCTTCGACACGCCGGGTTTCAGCTCGGCCGGAATCTTGGGCATCGTCGGAATCTGGACGAAGTTGAAATAATAGAGCAGGCCGATCCACAGGATTCCGAAGAAAGTGTGGAGCCAGCGCAGGATCGCGTTGCCCGCCGCAATACCGTCCTCGAAATTCTGGCCGTTGAGGCCCAGCATCAGGATGATCGCGAGCACCAGACCCGCGCCCAATACGGCGTGAAGATTTCCGAAAAACTTGTCCATTTGCATTCCCCCTCTTTTGTCTCGGCCGCCGTCATGGATCGGTTGCCGGTGACGTCGCTATGCCAGCGACGGGGACATGGCTCAAGCTTGCTTGTCGGTCGCCTCTTCGGGGACGGCGAGGCCGTTCTTCAGCATCACCGGCACCTGGCTGAAGGTGAAGAGGAAAGAGAGAGCGGTGACGCCCCATACCTTGATCGTCAGCCACAGGTCGAAGCTCATCTGCTTCGCCTGGATCAGTTCGTACATCGCATGGTTGGCGATGCCGAGCGCGGCGAAGAAGAGGCCCCAGTTGCGCGAGAGCAGCAGCCAGCCGCGGTCGGTCAGCCCTTCGAGCGCCGACTGGAGCAGATATTTGAGCATCGGCCTGCCGAACCACCAGCCGCCGAGCAGCAGCGCCGCGAAAGCCGCATAGATGATCGTCGGCTTCATCACGATGAAACGCTCGTCGTGGAACCAGATGGTCAGCGCGCCGAAGCCGAGGACGAGCAGGCTCGACATCCAGAGCATCGGCGAAATCTTGCCGAGCTTCCATTTCGATACCGCCATCGCGATGATGATCGCGACCATGAAGGCGACGGTGCCCTTGATCGCCGCGGTCGTCGCCGCGAACGCGCCCTCGCCGCCCGAGGACAGCTTGTAGGCGATGAAGAAGATGAGCAGCGGGCCGAAATCGATCGCGAAATTGAGCCAGCCATGCTTCGCCGGCGGCGGTGCGGGAACCGCCTCGGGGCCAGTGGGAAGCACGTCACTCATCGGATATTTCCTGCGATAATAGCTGCGATCTCGTCCGCATCGAACGGGCGAAGGTCGTCGATGGTTTCGCCGATGCCGATCGCATGGATGGGCAGGCCGTGGCGCTCGGCCGCAGCGACAAGAACGCCGCCGCGCGCGGTGCCGTCGAGCTTGGTCATGACGAGCCCGGTCACCCCCGCAACCTCGCGGAACACGTCGATCTGCGACAGTGCATTCTGCCCGGTCGTCGCGTCGAGCACGAGCACGACGTCGTGGGGCGCCGCGGGGTTGAGGCGGCCGAGCACGCGCTTGATCTTGGCCAGCTCGTCCATCAGCTCGCGCTTGTTCTGGAGGCGTCCGGCGGTATCGACGATCAGCACGTCGATGCCCGTTGCGGTCGCCTGCTTCACCGCGTCGAAGACGATGCCCGCGCTGTCGCCGCCCTCGGGCCCCGCCATGATCGGCACGCCGAGCCGTTCGGCCCAGACCTTGAGCTGGCCGATTGCGGCGGCGCGGAAGGTGTCGCCCGCGACGAGCATCACGCCATAATCCTGTTCCTGGAACAGATGCGCGAGCTTGGCGATCGTGGTGGTCTTGCCCGACCCGTTGACGCCGATGACGAGGATGACCTGCGGGCGTGGAAAGGCGTCGATGTCGAGCGGTTCGGCGACCGGGCGCAGCACCGCGGCGATTTCCTCGGCGACGACCTTGCGCAGTTCCTCGGTGCCGTTCGCGGCGACGTCGCGGCGTTCGGACAGGCGGTCGCGGATGCGCGCGGCCATGTTGGGGCCGAGGTCGGCGGTGATCAGCGCGTCCTCGATCCGGTCGAGATCGTCGTCGTCGAGCCGCGACTTGCCGGTCAGTCCCGACAGATTCTCGCCGAGCCGCTCCGACGTGCGCTTGAGGCCGCCGAGCAGCCTTTCGCTCCAGCTGGGCCCGCTCATGCTGCGATATCCTGTTCGATGGGGTTGGCGATCATGCGGTCTCCGTCGCGTGCGGTCAGGCGCACGTCGATGATGGCGCCGGGCGACGCGGGTACGGCGAGCGCCACGGCGGCGAAATTTTCGGCGTGGCCCGTCCGTCCGTCGCGCTCGACGAGCACCGATGCGGTACGGCCAAGCTGGGCGTCGAGCCAGCGGTGCCGCCGCCGCGCATTGGCTTCGCGCAGCGTCGCGGCGCGTTCGCGCGCGATGCCGCGGCCGACCTGCGGCATACGCGCGGCGGGGGTGCCGGCGCGCGGGCTGTAGGGAAAGATATGGCCGAAGACGATGTCGCAATCGTCGATCAGCGCCAGCGAACCCGCGAACATCGCGGCATCCTCGGTCGGGAAACCCGCGATCAGGTCGGCGCCGATCGCGATGTCGGCGCGCGCCGCCCGCAACCGTTCGGTCAGCCGCACCGCATCGGCGCGGCGGTGGCGGCGCTTCATGCGCGTCAGCACCATGTCGTCGCCCGCCTGCAGCGACAGATGGACGTGCGGCATCACGCGCTTTTCCTGCGTGAGCAGCGCGAAGAGGGCGTCGTCGATCCGGTCGGGGTCGAGCGAGGAGAGGCGGAGACGTTCGACCGGCAGCGCCAGCAGCGCCTCGACCAGCGCGGCGAGGCTGGTGCCGCTGTCGTCGCCATAGCTTGCAAGGTCGACACCGGTCAGGACTATCTCGCGCTGGCCGCGTTCGAGCGCGGTTTGCGCGGATGCGACGACCGCGTCGATGGTCGATGACCGCGCCGCCCCGCGCGCGAGCACCGTCGCGCAAAAGGTGCAGCTATGCGAACACCCCGTCTGGACGCCCAGAAACGCGCGCGCATGGTCGGCGCCCGAGAGAGCGGGGGCGTAAACTCTCGTGTCCCCGCGTAGGCGGGAACCCATCTCCGGTGGGTTCGAAATAGCGCCTGCGGGAGATGGACCCCCGCCTTCGCGGGGGAACAAGGAAGCTTTTGAAAGATAACTCCCGACCAGCCCCTTCGCCTCGTTGGACACCACCCGCGCGCCCATCGACGCAAAGCTGTCGGGCTCCAGCTCGGCTGCGCAGCCGGTCACCACGACTTCGCTGTCCGGTCGTTCGCGCAGCGCGCGGCGCACTGCCTGCCGGGCCTGCCGCACCGCCTCGTCGGTCACCGCGCAGCTGTTGAAGACGATGGTGTCGCGCGCGCCGGCCGCCGCGACGGCGGACCGGATGGCCTCGCCCTCGGCGATGTTGAGCCGGCAACCGAAATTGACGACCTCCTGCCGGTCGGCGGTGGCCATGCTCATCCGAACTGCGCCCAGTCGGTCTCGCCCTCATAGACGCGCGTCGCGGCGCCGCTCATCACGATGGGTTCGCCGGGCGTCCAGCGGATGATCAGGTCGCCGCCGGGCAGCGACACGGTGACCGGCGACTGGACGATA
>PNJO01000091.1 GCA_013821905.1 Sphingopyxis sp.
CTGGGCGCGGTCCATATCTCACCATGAATTGTTCTCATGTCTTTGTCGAGAAATGATGCTTTGTGGCGCGGCGCTGCACTTGGCATTCCGGCGATGAAGGGAGACGCAGGATGATGAGTGCAATCGGATATATGCTGTGGCTGGCGAGCATGGGCGGCGTCGCGCCGCCGCCCGCCGACGACCCGCTGACGCGCCCGATCGCGGCGTCTCGTGCCGCCGAATGGCTTGCTCCTGCGCCGCCCGAGAAGATTTTCGGGACGAGCTACCTCGTCGGCTTCGGCGGGATGAGCGTCGCGCTGATCGATACGGGCGCCGGGCTGGTGCTGATCGACGGCGCGCTGCCGCAAGCGGCGCCCGCCATCCTCGCGAATGTCCGCACGCTCGGTTTCGACCCCAAAGACATCAAATATATTCTGAGCACGGAGCCGCATTTCGACCATGCCGGCGGCCTCGCCGCGCTGGCGCGCGACACCCGCGCGACGGTGGTGGCGAGCGCACGCGGCGCCGAGGGATTGCGGGCGGGCAAGCACGCCGCCGACGATCCGCAACTCGGCTATGGCGGGAGCTGGCCCGCGGTGACGCGGCTGCGCGTCGTGAAGGACGGCGAAATCCTGAAACTCGGCGAGACGGCGATCAACGCGGTCGCAACGCCGGGGCACACGATGGGCAGCATGAGCTGGCGCTGGCAGGCGTGCGAGGGCACGACGTGCAAGGCGATCGTCTTTGCCGCGAGCCTCAATCCCGTCACGGCGCCGGGATATCGCTATACGTCGAAACCCGGCGCGCTCTTTGTCAGGGCCTTCGAGGAAAGCTATCGCAAGGTCGATGCGATGCCGTGCGACGTGCTGATCTCGGCGCACCCCGACAATGCGGGCGACGGGCGCACCAACGACACGCCGGGAGCGTGCCGCGCCTATGCCGACCGGTCGCGCAAACTGCTTGCCAAGCGGCTGGACGAGGAGCGCGCGGGCAAGGTGAAATAGCGCCGTCGCCTGCGTCCAATCCTGTTGCTTTTCAAACTTGTAAGCCCCTGCGATCGCGCTAGTCTGACGGCGTCATTGCGGGGGTTTGCTTCATGTCGCTATCGCTTTTGCTGCTGTTTGCGCCGGTCGCGCCGCCGGCTCCCCCGGTTCCGCCACCGCCGCCCGTCATCGTGTCGGTCCCGCAGTCGCCCTGGCGGCCGGGCGAACGCGTGCTGATCTCGTGGACGCCGGGCGAGGTGCGCTGCGGGGGCACGGTCGTGGCCGGAGGCGTGGTGCGGCGGTCGCTCGGCAGGCTCGAATATGCGGCGCAGCGCGCGCCGGAGCAGGTGACCTATCGTTTCGCGATCGACGCGTCGGGACGGCCGCTGTCGCTGGTACGGCAGAGCGGCAACGGCAATATGTTCAGCCTCGACGTCGGTCCCGCGCTCGCGGCGAGCCGTTTTCCCGAAGGAGCCCCGCGGCAGGATTGCTCGGTCACTTATTTGTCGCGCGCCTGGCCGCTGGAGATGGCGCCGGTCGAGGATCTGGTGTCCTACACGATCACGCCCACCGGGAGCCCGCTGCCGCGCGAGGGGTGGGCGCGGATCCGGGCTGCGGGCACCTGTGCCGGCGCCCCGCGGCCGCAGGCGCTGCTCCGCGCCTTCCCCGATTTCGCGCGCGTCGCGGGAACGCCGGGGGTCCGCGACTGGTCGCTGGTCGGCTTCGACACCGACAAGGACGGCGTGCCGGTGCGGATGAAGACGCTCCACACGACGGGCAACGCCGCGCTCGATGCCGCGGCGGCGAAGGCGGTCGGCGAGTCGCGCTTTACCGGCGGCGAGCGCACGGGCTGCCTCTATCCCTATTGGAAAGCGGCGGAAAAACTGCCCGCGCCGCCGGTTCCCGACGAAGCGACGCTACGCCCCGAGGGCGGCAGCTGCGCGGCGAAGCCGAAGTGGGACAGCCGTCCGGTACCGGTCTTTCCCGACGCGTGGCGCCGCCGCGCGATCGAGGGCTGGGCGATCGTCAGCTATGATGTCGCGCCGTGGGGTGCGGTCGGCAATGCGAAGATATTGGCGTCGCAGCCGTCGGAGGATTTCGGGCGGCAGGCGATCACGATCGTCCAGAGCGGTCGCGCCGTCGCCTCGGCGCAGGGCGCGACGGGATGCGTCGAGACGGTGCGCTTCGTCATGGGCCGCGGCGACAGCCAGCCGGTCGACGACGAGGTCGGGATTTTCTGAGGCGATCCTATGGCCGGCGCGCCGCGGGCCGCCGCGCGCCGCGTCCCGGCCGTTCGCGCCGACGCGTCAGATGCCGCCCGAAGCCACCAGATCGACGTCGGTCATGCCGCCGTCGCGGCGCATGAAGAGCACATAGGCCTGTTCGCCCTTGGTGCCGCCGAGGATATGCTCGTCGCCGCGCACGCGGTGATCGCTCGAATAGCCCGAGCGGATCGCCATCGTGTGATAATAGTCGAGCACCGCCTGCATCGAGGCGGCGGTCTGGAAATTGACGACGCGGATGTTGCACTTGCCGCCCGCGATGCCCGCGGCCTCGCGCAGCGTCGCGCGCGGATAGAGCTTGAATGCGGCGGGCAGGCGGTCGGCCCACTGGTTGCCATAGGTCAGCTTGGCGTCGCAGCTGCCCTTTTGCTGGTCGCGGGCGAGCGCGCCGATGGTGACCGGACGCTTGGCGTCGCAGTCGGTGCCGCAATTCGCCTCGAACGGCAGCGCCTTGGGCGCGGCGAGCAGCTTGCCCGCCTTGAGCGCCGCGGCCGCTTCGGCGACGGTCGCGGCCTTGCCGCCCGACACGCCGGGAACGCCGCCGTCGACGGGCCGGTTGCCCGGACCGACGGCGTTGTTGTTCGCCTGGCCCGCCAGCTTCGGGTCGACCATGATCTTGTCTTCGAGCGCGCCCTTGATCGCGGGGTCCGCGTCGGCGAGCCCGTCGTCGAGCGGCTTGAGTTCGGCCTTGGCATCGGGATTGTCACGGCACGCCGCGAGCGGCATCGTTGCCACCAGCAGGCCCGCGATCAGCCATTTTCCTCGCACGATCATAGCTAACACTCCCTTAATATCCTCTCGGGAATGCCCGATCCTGGTTAAAAAGGCCCAAAAAAAATGCGTTAACGCGTAACAGTTTGTTATCCGAAAACTGTGCCGGAGCGAGACGGAAGCAGTCCCGGCGCGGTGCGGATCAGGCGCGAGGTCTCGACCGCGGCCTGCCGGTGGACCACCGCCTCGCGATAGACGGGATCGGTCACCATCTCCATGAAAGCGCCGCTGTTCGGATATTCGGCGACGAAGATCGCGTCCCATCTTTCGCTCTCGGGCCCGATCAGCATCGCCTCCATCGAACCGCGCCAGACGATGCTGCCGCCGACGCGCTGGAAGACCGCGCCGCTGTCCTTGCCATAATTGGCATAGGCGTCGGCGCCGCTGAGGTTCGCGCCCGCAAGCGGATGGTCCGCGGGATAGGCGGCCTTGTCGCGGAAGCGGACGAGGTTGAGCATGTGGATCTTCGTATCGCGCGGCAGCGCCTTGAAGGCGTCGAACTGCGCGCGTTCGGGGTCGATGTGCCGGTCGCTCATGGCTGGAACTCCTTGCGCTTCACGCGCCATGCGTCGGCGCTCTGCACCCAGGCGTCGACGCGGGCGTCCTGAAAGGGGGCGGGAAGGCGGGTCGGGCCGCTGTTGGTCGCGCCGAGCCGCCGGGCGAGCGCCTGCGAGCGGACATTGGCGGGGTCGATGCTGTGCATCAGTTCGGGCCATTTGAGGAATTCGACCGCGAAGTCGCAGGCGGCGATGCAGCCCTCGAACGCATAGCCCTTGCCCGCGAATTTCGCGCGCACGCCATAGCCGACCTCGGGCGCGGGCCAGCCGTCGGGTTCCCACGGGCCGAGCCGGCCGACCCATTCGCCGGTGTCGCGCTCGATCACCGAGAACATCGAAAAACCGCGGATGTGCCACGCGCCGGCGAGCGTGCACCACAGCCGCCACGCCTGCGAGCGCGGGCAGGTGCCGCCGATGAACCGCATCGTATCCTCTTCGGCGCACATTTCGGCAAAGCCGTCGAAATCCTCGGGTCCCGGCGGACGGAGGATGAGCCGCTCGGTGACGAGCAGGGGGCCGTTCAGCATCGCATGTCTCTCCCGCAGCGATTGGCCGACGCTTGTGCGGCAAGAGGGCGGGCGCGGCAAGCGCGCAAAATGTTGAGGGCGCCGGCCTTGCGGCCGGCGCCCTCTCCATCACGCGGTGCGGGCGGAGGGGTCTCGGACCCACACCCGCGACGGGTCCCTGGCGCTTAGCGGCAGCGATATTTGTCCTTGTCGATCTCGCGACCGAGCAGCGCGCCGCCCGCGGCGCCGAGCACGGTGCCGAGCAGCTTGTCGCCGTTGCCCGCGATCTCGTGGCCCGCGAGGCCGCCGACGGCGCCGCCGATCAGCAGGCCGGTCGTGCCATTGTCCTTCTTGCAGCGATAGCGGCCGTCATCGCCGCGCCAGATGCGCGTGTTCGAATTGATGCGCTGGTCGTTGGCATAATGACGGTGGCGCTTGTTGCGCTTGTGATAGCCGGCCGACTGGTCGAACTGATGCAAGCCGGGGGCCTTTTCCGTTGCGATGCCGGCATAGGCGGGCGCCGTTGCAGCAACGCTGGCGGCGGCGATCGCGCCGATCAGGCCCTTGGGGAAATTTGTCATTATCATTCCTTTCCTGGTTCCTGCGCCTCGACGTCTGGTCCCACCGGGCGCTTCGAAGGGGAGAACGAGCCGGATCCGCATCGCGTTGCATGAACCTTAGGCAACAAGACGAAGCGAGTGCATCCATCGACGAACCGAAAGGCCCTTGCCGCATCGCCAAGGGCGTGCGACACAGGGCGCATGCTCAATATCGGATCGCTCGTCATTGGCGTCATCGCGCTGGTTTTGGCCGTTTTCGCCTTCATTCCGCTGCTCGGCTGGGCGAACTGGGTGATCATTCCCTTCGCCGTGATCGGGCTCGCGCTCGGCGCGATGTCGGACAAGACGTCGGGGCGCAATCTGAACATCGTCGTCATCGTCATCGGCGTCGTCCGCCTGATGCTCGGCGGCGGCATCATCTGATCCGACCGGACAGGGCATTCGCAGCATGAACCAACCATCCGCCCCCGCGGGGAGCCATCAGGGCGGCTTGCCCTTCGCGCTCGGCGCCTATCTGATCTGGGGCTTCGTCCCGCTCTTCTTCAAGCTGCTCGATGGCGTGCCGCCCGCCGAGGTGCTGGCGCAGCGGATCGTCTGGTCGCTGCCGCTCTGTTTCCTGATCATGGCGTTCCGCCGCCAGATCGGCGACTATCTGGGGGCGCTGCGCGACTGGCGCGTGCTGCGGCTGCTGCTGATCAGTTCGGTGCTGATCGCGCTGAATTGGCTCGTCTATATCTATGCGATCTTTACCGATCATGTGCTGGCGGCGAGCCTCGGCTATTATCTCAACCCGCTGGTCAATGTGATGCTGGGGATGATCTTCCTCGGCGAACGGCTATCGCGGCTGCAGGCGGTCGCGGTCGCGATCGCCGGGGTCGGCGTCGCGATCCTGCTCGCGGGCGCGCTCGACACGCTGTGGATCAGCCTCACCCTGGCGTTCAGCTTCGGCACCTACGGGCTGATCCGCAAGGTGGTGCCGGTGGGGTCGCTGCCGGGCCTTGCGATCGAGACGACGCTGCTGCTGCCGGTCGCGCTTGCCGGTGCGGCTTATTTTATCTGGATCGGCGACGGGCGCGGCTTCGGGGCGGCGGCGGGGATCAGCTGGCTGCTCGCGGCGGGCGGCGTCGTTACCGCGGTGCCGCTGCTGCTGTTCGCCACCGCGGCGCGGCGGATGAGCTATGCCGCGCTGGGCTTCGTGCAATATCTGGCGCCGAGCATCGCCTTCCTGCTCAGCCTGTTCGTGTTCCACGAGCCGCTGAAACCCGCGCAGCTCGCCTGCTTCCTGCTGATCTGGATCAGCATCGCGGTGTTCAGTTTCGACATGTGGCGCAAGATGCGCGCCGAACGGATGATGCCTGCGGCCTAGACCAGCCGCCACCCCAGCGTTTCGCCCGCGTGGAAGGGGACGACCTCGCCGATCCGGTCGGGTACGACGGTTTCGCCGCGTTCGAGGGTGATCGTGCCGGCGTTCAGCGGCAGGCCATAGAAATTGGGCCCATGTTCGCTGGCGAAGCCCTCGAACCGGTCGAGTGCGCCTTCCTCGTCGAACACCTGGATATAGGATTCGAGCGCATAGGGCGCGTTGAAGATACCCGCGCAGCCGCAGGCGGCTTCCTTGGTGTGCACCGCGTGCGGGGCGCTGTCGGTGCCGAGGAAGAATTTGGGCGAGCCCGACACCGCGGCGGCGCGGACGGCGAGGCGGTGCGCCTCGCGCTTGGCGACGGGCAGGCAATAGGCGTGCGGGCGGATGCCGCCGACGAGCATCGCGTTGCGGTTGATGTGGAGGTGCTGCGGGGTGATCGTCGCGGCGACGTTCGCGGGCGCGGCGTTCACGAAATCGACCGCTTCCGACGTCGTGATATGTTCGAACACGATTTTCAGGTTCGGCAGGTCGCGCACCAGCCCCTTCAGCGTGCGCTCGATGAACACCGCCTCGCGGTCGAAGATGTCGACATCGTGATCGGTGACCTCGCCGTGGATGAGCAGCGGCATCCCGATCACGGCCATGCGTTCGAGCACCGGCATGATCTTCGCGATGTCGGTGACACCGTGCGCGCTGCCGGTCGTGGCATGGGCGGGATAGAGTTTCGCCGCGGTGAAGACGCCCTCTGCATGGCCGCGCGCCATCTCGCTGGCGTCGCTGTGGTCGGTGAGATAGGCGACGATCAGCGGGGTGAAATCGAGCCCGGCGGGCACGGCGGCGTTGATCCGGTCGCGATAGGCGGCGCCTTCCTCGGCCGTGGTCACCGGCGGCGACAGGTTGGGCATGACGATCGCGCGCGCGAACTGGCGTGCGGTATAGGGCGCGACATGGCCCAGCATCGCGCCGTCGCGAAGATGGACGTGCCAGTCGTCGGGGCGGCGGATCGTCAGGCGGTCGGTCATCGGCAGACTCATATCAAGTGGGCTTGGCTTTGGCTGCGGCGTCCCTAGATTATCGCCATGGCCAATACCACCCTCCCGACGACTTTGGTCGACCGCGCCCTCATCCGTCTGTCGGGCGAGGATGTGCGCGGCTTCCTGCAAGGGCTCGTCACCAACGACACGTCGGGCAATCTGCCGGTGTGGGCGGCGCTGCTGACGCCGCAGGGCAAGGCGCTGTTCGATTTCCTGATCTGGGGCGACGGCGACGATGTGCTGATAGACTGCGAGCGCGATGCCGCGGGTGACCTCGCGAAGCGGCTGACCCTCTATCGGCTGCGCCGGGCGATCACGATCGAGCGCGAGGCCGGTCTGTGCGTGCATTGGGCGCGCGAGGGCGACCTGGGCGTTGTCGACCCGCGGCTCGCGGCGCTCGGCCAGCGCTGGCTCGCGCCGGCGGAGGGCGAGGCGGGTGCCGATGCGGCGTGGCGCGCGCACCGGCTGGCGCTCGGCGTCGCCGAGGGACGCGCCGAGCTGGGCGACGGCACGACGCTGTGGCTCGAATGCAATGCGGTGGAGCTGAACGGCGTCAGCTTTTCCAAGGGCTGCTACGTCGGGCAGGAAAATACCGCGCGCATGAACTGGCGGCAGAAGGTCAACCGGCGGCTGGTCGTCGTGCCGATGGCCGAAGCCGATGAAAAGCGGCAGATCATCGCCTATCCCGCGCTCGGCTGGTCGGTCGAGCACCGGCGCGTCGAGGATATTCCGGCGGCGCTCCGGCCCGGATGGATGGAGATGGCGACATGACGATCCGGCTGGCGGCTGTGCTTCTGGGGCTCGCGGCCAGCCTCGCGGCGGTGCCGGCCGCGGCGGAGGAGGGCGGCAAGGCGGCTCCCGCCTGTTCGGTCGCCGATAGTCCGACCATGACGATCGGCGAAATCGCGGCGCTCGGCGATGCGGCGATCGGCCGCTGCGTGACGGTCGAAGGCTGGGCGCTCGGCTTTTTCCTGCAGGCGGACAATGCGGCGCGTTACCGGCAGGAGCGCGTCTATAACGATCACACCAGCACCGGCGCCGTGCTGGGCCTCTATGGCCGCGACCGCGGCGGCCCGCCCGCGATCGTCCGCGCGACCGGGCGGATCGACAGTTGCAAGGCGGTCTATAACCGCATCGTCGCGGCGGGCGAAATCCCCTTCCTTGGCGGCTTTTGCCATTATTATTACGGGCTCGTCATCGACGCCACGACCGTGACCGAAACCGGCAAGCCCGATATCGTGCGCATTCCGGCCGGCACCGCCGGGGCCGGGCTCGGCAATCTGTCGCCGATGGCGGAGGGCGAGGCGCGCGCGACGCTCCGCGCGACCTTTGCGCCCCTGCTCGACGCGCTCGTCAAGCGCGACGGGGCAGCGCTGCGGCAATTGCTGCGGATCGAGGGCGGCGTGCCGATGTCCGAAGAGCGGCTTGCCGGGCGCGTCGCGGCACTGACCGCGACGGATTCGCCCGTTGCCACGCTTCCGGCCGACGGATCGGCGGTGGTCGAGGTCTTCGGCTGGCGCGAACCGCTCTGGGCCGACGACAAGACGCGGGCGGGCCGTGCCGCCGAAATGGCGACGACGACGAGCGGGATTGTCTGCGCGGCGCCGAAGCGCGCCGCTGACGCGCGGCTCTGGCCGATCGACGACGCCGACGTCGGTTTCGCGCGCGGCCGCCCCTACGTCTGCGCGCACATCTTTATCGGCGCGCTCAGCGAAGGCGGCGAGCGGATCACCCAATATCTGATCTATCCCGAAGAACGTGCCATTCGCGAACCCGCTTAACCATTCGCATACGCCGATCTGCGACAAGCGCGTCCATGTTGGGGCGATATCTCGGATTGGCCGTCATCCTCGCGGTCGGATCGGTCGGCATGGCGAGCGTCGCCAGCCGGACGAAGGACCGGAATGTCGCCGAGGCGACGCCCGAAAAACCCAAGGATGACGGCGGCTGGAGCGAGCGTGGCGGCGGCGGATGGTCGTCGGCCGAAAGTTCGGGCCCCTCGGGCGAGGTGCGGCTCGGCCGTGCCGGCGATTCGCATTTCTACGCCGACGCCGATGTCGACGGCACCAATATCCGCATGATGGTCGACAGCGGCGCGTCGGTCGTCGCGCTGACCCGCCGCGATGCCGAAGCGATCGGGATCGACGTCGACCGGCTGCCGATCATGGGCAGCGCGAACACCGCGGGCGGGGTCGTGCCGATGCGGCCGGTGATGCTCGACAGCATCGACATCGACGGCATCGAGGTGCGCGGGGTGCAGGCGGCGGTCATCGACGCCGACATGGGCGTTTCGCTGCTCGGGCAAAGCTATCTCGCGAAGCTCGATTCGGTGAAGGTCGAAGGCGACACGATGACGCTGCGCTGAGCGGGCGCGATGTTCCGCTCTCCTGACGTCATCCCGGCGAAGGCCGGGATCTCATCCTATCGTATCGACGCACCGGCGAGATCCCGGCCTTCGCCGGGATGACGGGAGAGGGCCGGGATGACGGGAGAGGGCCGGGATGACGGGAGAGGGCCGGGATGACGGGAGATGGGCAGCCCGGCGCGCCGACTTGCCATCTGCGCCGCATTTCCCCACATCGGGGCCATGAACGCTCCCAATCCGCCGCTGCGCGCCGCCATCGTGCCCGTCACTGCCTTCCAGCAGAACTGCACACTTCTCTGGTGCACCGAGACGAACAAGGCGGCCTTCGTCGATCCGGGCGGCGATCTCGACAAGCTCAAGGAGGCAGTGCGCCAGACCGGGGTCGAGGTCGAGAAGATCCTCGTCACCCACGGTCATATGGATCATTGCGGGCAGGCGGGGATGCTGGCGAAGGAGCTGGGCGTGCCGGTCGAGGGGCCGCACGAGGACGACCGTTTCTGGATCGAGCGCTTTGCCGAGGACGGCGCGCGCTTCGGCATGGTCGGCGAGCCGTTCGAGCCCGACCGCTGGCTGGTCGACGGCGACAGGGTGACCGTCGGCAACCTCAGCCTCGACGTCATCCACTGCCCCGGCCACACGCCGGGCCATGTCGTGTTCCACCATCCCGAATCGAAGCTGGCGATCGTCGGCGACGTGCTGTTCCAGGGGTCGATCGGGCGCACCGACTTTCCGCGCGGCAATCACCAGCAATTGCTGGATTCGATCACGCAGAAGCTGTGGCCGCTCGGCGACGACACGATTTTCCTGCCCGGGCATGGCCCGCACAGCAGCTTTGCGCAGGAACGGCGCACCAATCCCTATGTCGGCGACGCGGCGGTCGGTGGCGGCGCCGTTACTTCGGAGCGGCGACCACGGTTTCTGTAATCTCGGTCGTGGTGACGCTCGCCGGCGTCAGATAGACGATGCCGAGCGCGGTGATCGCGAGGCCGAGCTGGGTCAGCATGGTGATGACCGTGCCGGCGAGGCGCGCACCGCGCAGCCCGTCCATGCCGAGCGCGTGCGCCACGCGGCCGGCGAGATAGAGCGCGCCCGCCGCCCAGAGCCAGAGCGAGGAGCCGAGCCCGAGCTCGACGAGCGCGAGCAGGACCAGCACGAAGGGCGTGTTCTCGATATAATTGCTGTGCGCGCGCATCCGGCGGATCAGCGGTTCGCTGCCCCCGTCGCCGACGAAGACCTTTTCCTGTGTCCGCACGCGTCCGACGCGCACGGTGAGCCAGAGATTGAGCAGCGCGGCGCCCGCGGCGATCGTCAGGCTGATCGGCAACAACATCATATCTTCCCCCCGTTATGGGCCGGCGCCGGTCAGCCGGCGCGGCGAGCGAGATGTGGCATTCCCCGGGCACGCGGGCAAGTGTGTGCCGATAACGATGCACGGGGGTTGCCTTTGCGGGCAAAAACGCTATAGCCGCGCCCGATCCGGCACCCGACACCAACTGGCGTTGAGGCACCCTCCGGCGGACGTTTTTCTGTCCTTTTCAGGCGGAAGCGACCCTTGCACGGCGGGCGGGCCAGTCATTTCCGGCAACGGGAGCGACATGTTCGGGTTCGCCGATTCGGTTAAACAGTTAAGAATGCAGGATATAAAATGGCCGTTCCCAAGCGAAAAACCTCGCCCTCGAAGCGTGGCATGCGTCGTAGCCACGACAGCCTGAAGGTCGAAGCCTTTCAGGAATGCCCGAACTGCGGCGAACTGAAGCGCCCCCACAACCTCTGCAATGCCTGCGGCCACTACAACGGCCGCGAAGTGGTCGTCAGCGCTTAATCATTAGCCGGAGGGCAGCTGAATGGCACTGACACCGCGAATCGCAATCGATGCGATGGGCGGTGACGTCGGCGTGCGCATGATGCTCGCCGGCGCCGCGATGGCGCGCCACAAGCACGACGGCCTGCGTTTCCTCCTCGTCGGCGACGAGGGGCAGATCAAGGCGGCGCTCGAAAACCACCCCAACCTGCGCGCCGCGTCGGACATCATCCACACCGATGGTGTCGTGACCGGCGAGGACAAGCCCAGTCAGGCGAT
>PNJO01000092.1 GCA_013821905.1 Sphingopyxis sp.
TTGCGGAGCTTGACGGCATCCGCCGGCTGCGACGAGGCTTCGCGCGCCAGCATCAGCCCCCAGACCGTCGCGACCAGGCTCGTCAGCGCCGCGGGCGCGATGATGAGCGATAACGCGCCAAGCGCCATGGGCGCGAGAAGTGCGACGAGGATGATGACACGAACGAGCATCACCGCCGAGGCAACCGCGATACCGGCGACCAGCGCCGGTGCATTTTCCCGCTCGTCGCGCAGACGGGTCGCGAGCGCCATCGTCACCGCGGTCGACGAGACCATCGCGCCGGTGGCGGCCATCGCCAGCGTCCCGCGCGTTGCGCCGAAATTTTTGGACGCGAAATAGCCCGCGAAGGAAAAGCCCGACACGAGAACGACGACGAGCCATAGCTGGCGCGGGTTCCAGGCCTCATAGGGGCCAAGATGGCGATCGGGCAGAAGCGGCAGGACGACGAGCGCAATCAGTGCGAAGCGGGCGATCGCGCTGACCTCGGCTTCGCTCATGCCCTCCACCCAGCGATGAAGCTGCGGCCGCAGTGTCAGGAGCAGCGTCGCGGCGACGGCGGCGACCACCGCGAGCTGAGCCTCTCCCCGGGTTGCGAGAAAACCGGTCGCGAGCGCGATGAGCGCGGCAAGGCTGCTCGTGCCGCTGACCCGGCCGTTCCGCCGCGCGGTCCGGGCATAGCCGATGAGGATGAGAAACGCGGCCGTTCCGAACAACAGCACCGCCGCCGCTCCGTCGACCGGCTCTGTCAGCCCTGCGAGGCCACCGACCAGCCCCAGCAGGCCGAATGTCCGAACCCCGGCAAACCGGCTGCCGTCGGCTTCATGACGAAGCGTCCAGCCGCGCTGGATACCGATCAGCAGCCCCAGTCCGAGCGAAATGCCAAGCTCTGCCAGAACCGGCCATTGGTCAAAAGCGGCGAAGCTCATAGCTGGCACGACCATAAT
The DNA here is from genome assembly GCA_013821905.1 of Sphingopyxis sp. Classification (GTDB taxonomy): domain Bacteria; phylum Pseudomonadota; class Alphaproteobacteria; order Sphingomonadales; family Sphingomonadaceae; genus Sphingopyxis. The sequence goes on from PNJO01000092.1 coordinate 945, forward strand.
CTCCCGGCGTCGGATCGGACCGTCAGTCGGCTTGTCGCCTCATCGCCGACCTCATCGCCTCAATCGTCGGCTTCGCGGGCGCACGAGATGCAACGGGTCGCGGTGGGCAGGGCCTCGAGGCGAGCCTCGTCGACAGGCTCGCCGCACACGAGGCACTGCCCATAGGTACCGGCCTCGATCCGTCCGATGGCCCCCCTGATGCGGGCGATTTCTTCCATGGCTGCGCGTTCGACGCCGTCGAGCGCTTCATCATCCTCGCGAGCAACCGCCTGTTCGGACAGATCGTCGTCAAGCGGCTCGCGCTGCGCCTCCTCGATCGCGTCGACGCGGGCGCCGAGTTCGGCGAGGCGCGCCACGAGCACGGCGCGAATGGAAGCGACGCCCCGCGTCATTTCTTGCCCTTTCGTTCGGCGATCATGGCGGCGACTTCATCGAGCAGATTGACCCGCTCCCGCTTCAATTCCTCGAGCCGCTCGTCCGACGCGGCGTCGAGACCGTTTTCAATCCGCGCGATCTCGCGTGACAGGAGGTGATGGCGCTCGGCGAGCGCGCGAAACGGACCGCTCTCCAGCTTGAGGGCGTGGAGATGGGTCGCCTCGCCGGGGAACATGGCGTGTAGATCGTGGCCGACTTCGCTCATTTCATTGCCTCTCGAACGATTGGATAGGAGCAGCGCCCAATGTCGCTTCCGGCGACGGACGCCCCGCATGCTGATGCGGCGGATTCGCCGCCGCGTCCTTACGCAATTCCCCTTATGCGCGGCGGTCCGGATGGCGGCTTCGGGCCGATCGCGCCTGCTGATAGCGGATGAGCACGTCGCGCATCGCCGCGACAGCCTCGGCGCGCGCCGCGGCATTGTCGATCCGTGCGAGTTCGGATTTTAGGTGGGTCGCGAAGTCGGCATAGCTGTTCTGCCAGTCGCGGCCGACCGCCGCCTGGAGCGCCGGGTCTCCGGTCTTTGTCCGTTTTGCGGGCACTCCGGCGACGAGCCGGTAGCTTTCTCGCAACGCGGGCGCGACCACGGAGGCTGCGTACCCGCGCGACTGGGCAAGCCGGCGTAGCGCTTCGACAGACCCGGCCTCGCCATGCGAAAGGAACAGGCTGCCGGCAATCGGCCCGCGGTCGCCGATCCACGCGAGCAGATCGTCCTGGTCGGCGTGCGCCGAATAGGTGTCGATTCGCCGCACCTGCGCGCGCACCGCAACATCTTCGCCGGACAGGCGAACGCGCGCGGCACCATCGAGAATGACACGCCCAAGCGAACCTTCGGCCTGATAGCCGACAAAGAGGATCGTCGACTCGCGCCGCGCGAGATTATGCTTGAGATGATGACGGATACGGCCGCCTTCGCACATGCCCGACGCCGCCAGGATAATCGCGCCCGAGACGCTGTTAAGACGGATCGAGGCGTTGACGTCCTCGACGAAATGAAAGGCGGGATGGTCAAAAATCTTGCCGTCGACATCTTCGAGCGCCTCGGCATATCTGGCAAAGACTTTCGTCGCGCGGCTCGCGAGCGGCGAATCGATGAAGATGCGCGGCGCTGCTATCTGTCCGCCATCGATCAGGGCAGCAAGGTCGAGCAGCAGTTCCTGCGTCCGCTCGAGCGCGAATACCGGGACGATGAGGTTGCCGCCGCGATCGAGCGCCGCCTTCACCTCGGCCCCAAGCAACCGGCGTCGTTCCTCGATCGTCACATGATCGCGCGCGCGATCGCCATAGGTCGCTTCGCAAATGACATGATCGAAGCCCGCCGGACTTTCGGGATCGGGATGAAAGGCCTTGTGTTCGGGGCCAAGATCGCCCGAGCATAGAAGATGGACGCCGCCAATTTCGAGCTCGACCGATGCGGAGCCAAGGATGTGCCCCGCGTTCCACAGCCGGGCGCGAAATCCCGGCGTCGGTTCGAACCATTTTTCGAGTTCGACGGACCTCGCCCGCCGCCACGCCGAAAGACCGTCCTCTTCGGTGTAAAGCGGCTCGAAGGGCGGCTGACCGGCCCGATCGCGCCGGCGATTGTGGCGCATCGCGTCGCTTTCCTGGATCCGGCCTGCGTCGGCGAGCATATATTCCAGAAGATCGGCGGTGGGCGCTGTGCACCAGATGTCACCGTCGAACCCTTCGGATACGAGCCGCGGCAGCAGTCCGCAGTGATCGATATGGGCATGGGTTAGAATGACGACATCGACATGCTTCGCGTCGAAGGCAAAGGGCTCGCGATTGAGCGTCTCCAGCGTGCGCGAGCCCTGGAACAGCCCGCAGTCGACAAGCAGGCGCTTGCCGCCGAAGCGATATTCCATGCACGATCCGGTGACCGTGCCGGCGGCACCGTGGAAGGTGACCGAAAGATCATTGCCCATATTTCCTCGCTCCATGCTCTGCCGGCATATGGGTGCGGGCAAAATTCCCGCGAACCGCTCTAGCCGCCCCGAGAGCATGATCCGTCGGCGGCGCATTCCACATACGTACTGTTCCTGACTCACGGGCCTGTGTGGTTCACCTAGAAGGCGGGCATGACCCACACGCCAGCCATTCCAAGCTCCCTTCGCAGGATCTTCCCGTGAGCGATTGTTCGTCCTGCGGCGTGCGCGGCCGCGCGATATGCGCGAGCCTCGACGCGCGGGAACTCGCCGAGCTTGGCCGGATGGGGCACCGGCAGCGGGTAGGGGCAGGGCAGACGCTTTTGTGGGAAGGCGACGAAGTTCCGCTGGTCGCAAATGTGCTGAAAGGCGTGCTCAAACTCGTCGTCGCCGCGGCGGACGGGCGCGAGCAGATCGTCGGAATCGTCTTTCCCTCCGACTTCATCGGACGCCCCTTCGGGAAGGAAAGCCCCTACCGCGTAACGGCGATGACCGATGCTGAGGTCTGCATCTACAATCGCAACAGCTTCGACACATTTGCCGGCAGCCATCCGCATTTCCAGCAAAAACTGCTGCACCGCACGCTTGACGAACTCGACCGGGCGCGCTGCTGGATGATGTTGCTCGGCCGCAAGTCCGCCGCTGAGCGAGTCGCGTCGTTTCTCCTGGAAATGTCCGAGCGCCTGCCTGCCGAAGCCGGCTATGCTGCAGAGTCGCCGACCCGCTTCGAACTCCCTTTCGGCCGTCAGCAGATCGCGGACCTGCTGGGGCTGACGATCGAAACCACCTGCCGGCAGCTGACGCGGATGCGCGCCGAGGGCCTGGTCGACTTGCCGTCGCGCCGCGAGGTGGTGATCCGTGACCGGCAGGCGATGGCACGGGTGGCGGGATGATCGGTCATTGCCGCGTCCCGCGGCGTACCGTCGCCGCAGCCAGCCTGGAAGCCTTGCGAATGATACCGCTCGCGATCGCCGTCACACTTCTCGCCACGCCTTCGTCCGCTCAGCCGCCTGCGGGCGGGATCTCCGTTATCGAGGCAGCCGAGACGCTGAAGCCGGGTGAATATCTTTGGGCCCCGGAAGTGGCGCCGCGCGGTCCGCTGCTTCTCATCGCCAGCCTGGCGACGCAGCGCATGATATTGTACCGCAATGGTATTCCGATCGCTATTTCGACGATATCGACGGGAAAGACCGGGCATCGCACCCCGACCGGAGTCTTCACCATCTTGCAGCGCGAGGTCGAACATTATTCATCGATCTACGACAATGCGCCTATGCCCTATATGCAGCGCCTTACCTGGGGCGGTATCGCGCTGCACGGGGGGACATTGCCCGGCTATCCCGCCTCGCACGGCTGCATTCGCCTGCCCCATGAATTCGCCCGCCGGCTCTATGGCGTGACGCGGCTCGGCATGACGGTGGTGGTCACCGATGAGGCTGTATTACCCCGGATCGCACCCGGAAATGCGGTGCAGTGGGACGACAGGCTTCGCGTGCCAAGCGAACTCGAATGGCATCCGGAGCGCGCCACGTCCGGTCCGGTCTCGGTGGTGATCAGTGCCGCCGACGCGCGGGTCGTGGTGCTGCGCAACGGCGTGGCAATCGGGACGGCATCCGTTCGGATCGACGGCAAAGTTTCGGGAACGTCGGTGTTCATGCGTCAGAACGAGGCGGATCATTCGCCGCCCTGGATCCGCATCGACGTGCCCGACCGGATCGCCGCGCCGCTCGCGGACAGTCTGGCGGGACGCATTCATGTCGACCCGCGCTTCCGCGCCCTCGTCGAACCGCTGCTCGAGCCGGGCACGAACATCATCGTTACCGCTGACTCCCTCCGGTCCCGAACCGGCGAACTTCCCTTTCGGATCGAGGGGGACACGCCAGATCCCGAGCCGGACTAGCATCCGGTCCGGGCCTGGCGCATCGCAAATCAGCTGTCGATCTTGATCTTCCGAACGCGCTTGCGCGCGGCGGCATTCTTGCCGATCTCGAGCGTGAGCAGGCCATGTTTGAACCTGGCCTTGACCTCGTCCTCGTCGGCGTCGACCGGCAGTGCAATCTGGCGCTCGAAATGGCCGTGCCGACGCTCGTTGATCAGGCACCCCTCTTCGCGGCGCTCTGCCGACTCATGTTTTTCGGCGGCGATGGTCAATATGCCGTCCGCGATCTCGACCTTGACGTCCTTCTCGGTGAGACCCGGGAGTTCGGCCGAAAGCCGGTAATTGTCGCCGGCATCGGTGAGCTCGATCGCAGGCTTCGGTATGACGAAGCGGGGCACGAAGCTCAACAGACTGCGCCCAGGCTTGCCCATTTCCTCGATAAATCGATCGATTTCGGCACGAAACCAGTCGCCGGCACCAAAACCTGCCGGTGCGGGTGCGGGGGCGGACGTCTTTTCGGCGGTGGCGGGGGCCATATCGTTCATCATCTGTCTCCTGAGTGAAGCGACTGGCGGTGGGCTTCGGCGCCCGGACATCGCCGCCAGCGAACGCGCGCCGCATCGGCGCAGTCCCTGCCTATGGCGGCTGCGGATCACACTGAATCGGGAAAGCTACTTAGGGCCCCGGGGTTGGCAGCGCATACACCGGCGCACCGAACCCTTACGGATAAATGCGAATAGGCCGGGCACGACGAGCCGACCAGATTGGCAGCGTTCCGAAAAGGCCCATGCGGCTTGTCCGGAAGATAGCCGGGCTCAGGCCCGGGAGGGCACCGCGCCATGCGCAGTTGGTGCGGGTCTTCACGGACTTCGCGGCGGCCTTGCCGGCACGTTCCCGAACCCATGTCAATTATCCGCCATCGGGTTCTTGGCCGGGTCGTTCGGGGAACAAGCGCTGCGGGGAGTTGTTTGCGACCCTGCTCTCCGCAGCGCCATTATCCCCTTGCGGTGGCGTCTTGGCACCGCTCCCTCGAATGAAAGGAGACGAGTGATGAAGAAAACCGACAGCCAGCTTCAGCATGACGTGATGGCAGAACTCGAATGGGAACCCGCCGTCGATCATGCCGACATCGGCGTCGCGGTGAACGACGGCGTTGTCACCCTCTCGGGCTATGTGAAAAATTTCACCGAAAAGCTCGCCGCGGAAAAGGCGGTGCGCCGGGTAGCCGGCGTGCGCGCGATCGCCGAGGAGATCAAGGTCCGCCTCGCGTCCGACAGCAAGCTCGCCGACCATGAGATCGCCAAGCGCATTCTGGACATGATCGCATGGACGGTCTCGATCCCCAAAGACGTGATCAAGGTGAAGGTCGAGCATGGCTGGGTCACGCTCAGCGGTACCGTGGACTGGTATTTCCAGAGCAACGAAGCGCGCAAGGCAGCCGCCAAGGTGTCGGGTGTCATCGGGGTCAGCAACCTGATCGAGGTGAAGCAGCATCCGGCGCCCGCCGACGTCAAGGACCGCATCGTCTCGGCCTTCAAGCGGCAGGCGGATCTCGACGCCGCCGCGGTCACCGTGATCACCGACGGCGGCACGGTGAAGCTGAGCGGCAAGGTCCACGCCTGGAACGAACGCAGCATCGCCGAGCGCGCGGCCTGGTCGGCGCCCGGCGTCACCAAGGTCGAGGACCATCTGACGGTATCCTACTGACCGCCGCCCCTCTGCGGCCACCCCGGAAGCGGGGTGGCCGCCATTCCCGTTGCCGCTGGTCCGAACAGCGGCCCACGAAAAGCCACTTTGAGAAGCGGCGCCGCAACGGACAGGTCCGGCCATGTCTCTTCATTCAGCCATTGCTCCATCGAGCGCCCTTTCGAATGCGCTGCGCCCTCACATGGAGGCATTGCCGAGCCCGGATGCGCTCGAATTCGGGGCCGCCTTCGACCGCTTCGGCGACGCCCGGATCGTGCTGCTCGGCGAGGCCACGCACGGGACACATGAATTTTATGCGGCCCGGGCGCAAATCACGCGGCGACTCATCGAGCAGCACGGGTTCAATATCGTGGCGGTCGAGGGTGACTGGCCCGATATCGCGCGCTTCGACGACTATGTGCGGCATGGCGCCTCGCGCCCGCGCGGCGGCGACGCGCGGGTCCGCTTCCCGACCTGGATGTGGCGCAACGAGGACGTCCGCCTGTTTGCCGACTGGCTTCGCCACCGCAACGCTTCGCTCGCCGAGGCCGAGCGGGTCGCGATGCACGGGCTCGACATCTACAGCCTCGGCGAGTCGATCAATGCCGTCATTGCCTATCTCGACGCCCATGATCCCGCCGCCGCCGATGAGGCGCGCCGCCGCTATGGTTGCCTGACCCCCTGGCAGGACGAACCCCAGCATTATGGGCGCGCCGTGATGCAGGGGCTCCTGGCCCCTTGCGAAAATACGGTTGTGGCACAGCTCGGCGACCTGCTCGACCGGCGCATGGCGTTGATCGGTGATGGTGGAGCCGGCGATGGCGAATCCTATTTCGGCGCCGAACAGAACGCCCGCATCGTACGCGCGGCCGAGCGCTATTACCGCGCCATGTACCGGGGCGCGGCCGAAAGCTGGAACCTGCGCGATCGCCATATGTTCGACACGCTGCAGGCCCTGCTCGCGCAGCGCAAAGAGGCGCGCGCCGTGGTCTGGGCGCACAACAGCCATGTTGGCAATGCCGCTGCCACGGCGATGGGCTGGCGCGGCGAGTTCAATATCGGCGAGCTGGTTCGCAAGGCCTATGGCGACCGCTGTGTTCTGATCGGCTTCGGAACCGACCGCGGCACCGTCGCGGCGGCATCGGACTGGGGCGCGTCGATGGCAGTGATGCAGGTGCGTCCGGCACGCGATGACAGCTGGGAAGGCGTGTTTCGCGGTACGGGGATCGCGCGCGGCATGCTCGATTGGCGCATACATCCCGACCCGGAGCTTCGTTCCTCCGTCGCGCAGCCGCTTCTCGAACGGGCGATCGGCGTCGTGTACCGACCGCAAAGCGAGCTTGCGAGCCACTATTTCGAGGCGGTGCTCGCCGACCAGTTCGATGCCTATGTGTGGTTCGAGGAAACGCGGGCCGTCACCCCGATCGGTCCCGAGCGCCCGCACGGTACGCCCGAAACCTGGCCGTTCGGGCTATGAGCGAGGGTCACGCCATCCTTGGGCGGCATGAGGTCTGGGTGAGCGGCCTTGGCCTCGACGCCATATTGGAAGTGCCGCCGGGCGCGCGCGGCATCGTCATCTTCGCGCATGGCAGCGGCAGCGGACGCCTCAGCCCGCGCAACACCCATGTGGCGCGTGGCCTGCGCGACGCAGGCTTTGCGACCCTGCTTCTCGATCTCCTGACTCTGGAGGAGGAGCGCGACCGCCGCAACGTCTTCGACATCGCCCTCCTCGCGGCACGGCTGCGGCTGGCGCGAGACTGGTGCCGCGAGCATCCTGCCACCGCCCGGCTGCGACCCGCCTATTTCGGCGCAAGCACGGGCGCGGGCGCGGCCTTGCGCGCCGCGGCAGGTGATGCTGAGATCGCCGCGATCGTGTCGCGCGGCGGTCGCCCCGATCTCGCCGGTCCGGCCGCTCTTGCGCACGTCGCCGCGCCGACCCTGCTGATCGTCGGCGGCCGGGACGATCTCGTCATCGATCTCAATCGCGATGCGCTCGCCGCGATGCGTTGCCCGCGCGAGCTCGCGATCGTCCCGGGCGCAGGCCATCTGTTCGAGGAACCGGGCACGCTCGACCGGGTCGTGGCGCTCGCCGCCGCATGGTTTGGACTTTATATGCCGCGAGCCGGCGCATGATCGAGGCAGCGCGTCCCCTCGCCGACCGCCGCGATGCGGGACGACGCCTTGCGGAGGCAATCGCAGCACTGGGGCTCGCGGCGCCGGTCGTGCTGGCGCTGCCGCGCGGGGGCGTGCCGGTCGCCTTTGAGATCGCGCGCCGTCTCAACGCACCGCTCGACCTGTTGATCGCCCGCAAGATCGGCGCCCCCGGACACGAGGAATACGGCATCGGCGCGGTGATCGACGGCGGCGCGCCGCAGTTCGTGCTGGATGAGGACGCCGCCGCGGCGCTGGGGGCCGATCGGGACTATCTGGAGCGCGAGGTGGCGCGCCAGCTTGCCGAGATAGAGCGCCGCCGCGCCGCTTATCATGTGGGTGAGCCGGTACGGCTCGCGGGGCGCGATGTCATTTTGGTCGACGACGGGATCGCGACGGGCGGGACAATCCGGGTCGCGCTGAAGGCTCTTGCGTCGGCAGGGACAAGGTCGATCACGCTCGCGGTTCCGGTCGCGCCGGCTTCGGTCCTTTCCGGCCTGCGCCCCCTATGCGACAGGATCGTCTGCCTCGCCTCTCCCGAACCATTTTACGCGGTCGGTGCGCATTACCGCGATTTCACCCAAACCGGCGACGACGAGGTCCGCGGCCTCCTCGAGGCCGCGCGCGATGCTCGGTGACGCCGCTGCCGCAGCGTGGAAGGGTTTGTGACTCAGGACATTTGCGGATTTCAACGCCGCGCGACCGGGCCGAACAATGGGTGGACCGCAAATTTTCTGTTGAGGAGATCGTCGATGGCCCGCAGTTTTTTCCCCCGGAAACCAGGCAGCGTGCTGACGTGCCTGTTTGGCGCGCTGGCGCTCGCGGCGTGCGCCACGGCGACGCCTTACCAGCCGCTCGCGACCGCGACGTCGCGCGCGCAAGGCGGCTATTCGAGCATCCAGCTTGCGGCCGATCGCTGGCAAGTCGTCTTTTCCGGAAATTCGCTGACGTCGCGCGAGACCGTCGAAGGCTATCTGCTTTATCGAGCCGCCGAGCTGACACTTGAACAGGGCGGTCGCTCTTTCGAGATCGTCCGGCAGGATCTCGATCACGAGATTCGCGAAGCCATCATTCACCAACCGGCTTACGACCCCTGGTGGGGATATCCGCACTGGCGGCCCTATTGGCATTATTATGACCGGCCCTATGGCTGGCGCTCCTGGTATCCCGATACGGCCCCCTTTTTCGATACGCAGCGGATCGAACGTTACGAAGCGCGAGCCGAAATCGTCATTCACCCGCACCCAGCCTCGCCGCCCGGCGACAGGCTGTTCGATGCGGCCGAGGTGATGAGCAGAATCGGCCCCTCGATCAAGCGGCCGAAATAGCGGCACGTCTGAAATGGCGAGGTTATGGGGCTAGCCTGCGGGCGGCGGCCGCGATGCAGCATCGCGGTCGCGAACTAACATGGCAAGACGCGCCAGCAGCGGGCGTTGACTCGCGAGCATGACCTCCTCCGCTTCGGCCAGCGTGAGCCAGCGCGCCACATCGATTTCCGGAAAAGACCGGCGGCGGCCGCTTCGCGGCGGCCATTCGAGCAGGAAATCATTGCTGACGAGGGAGGAAATATCGACTTCCTGTTCGCGCGCAAAGACCGCAACCGCCTTTCCGCCTGCCTGGCGAATGCTCCCTAGCGGCTCGGCGGGGCCGGAAACGGCAATTCCGAGCTCCTCCTCCGCTTCGCGGCACGCGGCGGCCAAGGGTGTTTCGCCCGGCTCGATCGCGCCCTTCGGAATCTGCCATCCGCCCTTCTCGCGATTGCGCCAATAGGGGCCGCCCGGATGGACCAGCAGCACGCGCGTTCCGTCCGCCGAGCGGCGACAAAAGATTATGCCCGCGCTGCCCGGATCTCCTGGCGGCGCTTCGGGATTCATCCGGCCTCCGCGGCGCACAGCCGGCGCTCCATGATCCTATCCGGCGAGCCGCGTCCAAGAGCGATATGCACAGCTTCATCGATCTCGCCAAGTGTGAAGGGACCAGCCACCGCAGCGGCCTCGCCGGAACGCGCAGCGGCTCGCGCCGGATCCCCGCTCACCAACAGAACCGGAATCGCGCCTTCCGAGGCGAGGGTCCGGGCGGCCTCCAGCGCAGCGCCGACAGTATCGTCGCCGATGACGATCATGTCGGGGGTGTGTTTTCGCGCCGCTTCGAAGGCCTGTCTTCCTGTCCAGCTGTAGTCGAACGATTGAAAGCCGAGCGGTTCCAAATAATGCTGGATTGCGCGACTGACGATCCGGTTGTCGTCGATGATCAATGCATGTCGCATGGTCGCCTCCTCGCGGTGAAAAAGCGGAGAGTGGCGGGAATTGACCGTTCGCGCTCTCCGTAAATCACCCTAGTTGAGCGCGGCGCGATGCGCCTTCCCCAAGGCGCCTTGAGA
>PNJO01000093.1 GCA_013821905.1 Sphingopyxis sp.
CTGGCGCAGCGCGCCTATGGCGCCGACAATCCGAACAAGTGGAAGGACTACAGCGCCGACATCTGGGGCTGGACCGCGTCGGACGGCCCCGCCTATTCGGAAGGCAAGCTGGTCGTGAGCGGCACGGCGCGGAACTTCAACACCTATATGGCGCGCGGGGTCAGCGCGGTGCGCGTGGTCGACGACGGGACGATCGTGCCCACGGCGGCGGGCGGCTCGGTCGCCTTCGCGCCCGAAGTGACGATCCCGGCGCTGATGGCGATGCGCAGCCGTTATGGCGAGCGGCTCTATACGCGTTATGGCTTCAGGGACGCGTTCAACCCCAGCTTCACCTTCGCCGATGTTCCTTCGCGCAGCGGGACGGTCGATCCGGTGCGCGGATGGGTCGCGAACGATTATCTCGGCATCGACCAGGGACCGATCCTCGCGATGATGGAAAACCATCGCAGCGGCCTGGTGTGGAAGGTGATGCGCAAGAATCCGCACATCGTCCGCGGGCTCAAGCGTATCGGCTTCGCGGGCGGTTGGCTCGACAAGGCCGAATAGCAATGGTCAGGGCGGCGTCAGCGTCCATTCGACGACGTCGCCCACCTCCTTGCCGTCGAAGCGGGCGGAGGCGGTCACGCGATTGACCCCGGGCGACAGGCGCACGTCCTTGAGCTCGCAGATGCTCGCCACGCAGGCGACCTCGCCGAGCGGCTTGCCGCCGAGCGTCACCGTCACTTTCGGCGCATTGCTGTAGATGCGGATGCGCGTCAGCGGCTCGGTGCGCTGCGTCCAGCGGCGGCTGTTGATGTGGACGACGGGTTCCGCCGACCATTCGGCCTTGTAATAGAAAAAGGCGTCCTTCCTGACCTTGCGGTCATAGGTGACGAGGCCCTTGTCGTTGATGTCGGTCGCATCGCCCTCCTGCCGGATCTTCGACGCGAAATCGAACATGTTCCAGATCCAGTTGGCCCAGAGATAGGGCCGGTCGCGGAGCTGCGACCAGCTTTGTTCGTGGAACCAGCTCTGGAATTCCTCGGGGTGCATCCGGCTGGCGTGCGCGATCTTGTGCGCCGATCCGTCCTCGACATGCTGGCTGAGCGCGCCGCCGGCGCCATATTCGCTGACCGAGATCGGGATCGCCGGATAGCGCGCGTGCATCCGGTCGAGATGCGGGCCGAGGTCGGCGACGTCGCGATAATACCAGCCATAATAGCGGTTGTAGCCCATCAGGTCGGCAAGACCGGTCATCACCGGCTGGCGCGGCCGTTCGGCGGCGGGGACCGCGCCTTCGTGCGTCGCCTCGCAGCAGTCGGCGATCACCGTCGGGCGCGTCGGATCCTCTGCCTTCGACAGCGCATGGAGTTCGCGCAGCAGCGGGCGGGCATCGGTGGTGGGCGGCGCGCGCCCGGTCACGACGTCCAGATCGACCTCGTTGCCGATGCCCCAGGTGACGACCGAGGGGTGGTTGTAATTCTGGCGGATCAGCTCGACCATCTGCGCCTTCGCATTGGCGAAGAGTTCGGGCGAGCCCGCCGAGCCGTCGTTCGACGGCCGGTTGACGAAGGGCACCTCCGCCCAGACGATCATGCCGTAGCGGTCGGCGAGTTCGAACCATTCGGGCGCGTGCTGATAATGGGCAAAGCGGACGGTGTTCGCGCCCATTTCGGCGATCAGCGCCATATCGCGCTCGTGATCCTCGGGCGCGAGCGCCCAGCCCTTGCCCAGATAATCCTGGTGCCGCGATACGCCGTGGAGCGGCACATGCTTGCCGTTGAGGAAGAAGCCCCGTTGCGGGTCGATGCGATATTCGCGGAAACCCACGGGGACGGTGACGCTGTCGAGCGCCGCGCTCGCGTCGGCGATCCGCGCCTCGAGCCGATAGAGATAGGGATCGGCGCGGCCGTTCCAGCGCCGCGGCGCGGGAACGTCGAGCGTCAGCTGTGCCTCGCCCTGCTGCGCGCCGAGCGGGGTCGTCCCCTCGGCGATATGGCGCCCGTCGGCGTCGCGCAGGATGGCGATCAGGCTCTGCCCGGCGGCGGCACCCGCGAGCCGGACGCGCACCGCCAGCGTCGCGCGCCCGTCGGCGGCGAAGCGCGGCGTCGCATAGACGCCGGGTCCGCCATGATCGTCGAGCGCGATATGGCTCGGCGCGGCATGGATCATCCGCACGCCGCGATAGATGCCGCCGTGGACGAAGAAATCGCCGTCGAGCGGTACGACATGCTGGGTGCTGCTGCCCGGCTCGGGCTTGCTGTTGTCGGCGCGCAGCAGGATCAGGTTCGATCCCGCCGGGTCGAGATGATCGGTGAGATCGAAACGGAAGCGCGAGAAGGCGCCCGCGTGGCTGCCGACCTTGCGCCCGTTGACCCACAGGTCGGCGATATTGCCGACGCCGTCGAACTCGATGACGTGGCGGCGGCCCGCGGGCAGCGTCGCGCCGTCGAGGCGCAGGCGGTACCAGCCGGTGCCCTGCCGGTTGTCGGTCGCCCCGGAGCGGCCGACGCGATATTCGCCGATCCGGTTCCATGTGTGCGGCAAGGCGACCGGCGCCCACTCGCCGTCGGACAGCGCGGCGGCGGTCCCGGGCGTCAGCGCGCCGTCGAAGCGGAACTGCCAGCCGGCGGCAAGGTCGGTGGTGAGGCGCGCGGGCGGCGGCGGCACCGCAAGCGAGGCCGGCGGGGTCGCCGAACAGCCGGCGAGGAGCGCCGCGAGCAGCAGGACCGGCCAGCGCGCCACCATCAGCAGCCCTTGCCGACGCAAAGGTCGGCGAGGACCGGATAATGATCCGACGGCAGCTTGCCGCCGGTCTGTTGCGTCAGCGTCGCGTGGCGCAGCACCGCGACCCCGTCGCTCACGAAAATATGGTCGATCGGGCTTGGCTCGTTCTGCTCGATCCTGAAGCCGGTGAAGGTGCCGAGCGGGCCGAAATGCGGGGTGCGGCTGATCGTCAGCGTGTCGTGGAGCGGGATCTGGCCGGCGGCGACGTCGGTGATCGCGCCGTGCGCGGGACTGTCGGCCGGACTGTTGAAATCGCCCATCAGCACCACCGTCTCCCCCTTTTTCCGCTGACCGGTGATCCAGCGGCGGATTTGCCGCGCGCTTTCGAGGCGCGCTGTGGTGCCAACATGATCGAAATGGGTGTTCACGACCAGCAGCATACGTAGCGAAGCCTTGTCCTTCAGCCGCGCCCAGCTCGCGACGCGCGGATAGGCGGCGTCCCAGCCCTTGCCCGGCACATCGGGCGTCGGCGACAGCCAGAAGGTGCCCGATGCGACGAGCGCGAAGCGGTCGCGGCGGAAACCGAGCGGCGAATATTCGCCCTTGTCCTTGCCGTCGTCGCGCGCGACGCCGACGAAATCATAGGCGGGCAGGTCGGCCTCGACGCCCTGTTTCTGGTTCAGCAGCACCTCCTGCATCCCGACGAGGTCGGGCGCATAATAAGCGACGAGGCCGGTCAGCGCGCTCCGCCGGTGCGGCCAGGCATTGTCGCCGTCCGACGCGATGTCGAGCCGGATATTCCATGTCATCGCGCTATAGTGGTCGGCGCGCTCCCGGGCCGCCACGGGCTGGACGAGCAGCGCCGCGGCGACAATCAGCAGCCGGCGGATCATCCGAGATTGCCGCCGTTGGTCGCGATCACATTGCTGTAGAAACGCGCGCTGCGCTTCGGCGTGCGGACCTGCGTGTCATAATCGACATGGACGATGCCGAAGCGCTTCGAGAAACCGAGCGACCATTCGAGATTGTCGAGCAAGGACCAGGCCATATAGCCGCGCACGTCGACCCCCTGCCGGATCGCGTCGCCGATCGCCGAGATATGGGTGCGCAGATAATCGCAGCGCAGCGGATCGTCGATGCCGTCGGGCCCGGCCTTCGGCGGGTCGTAGAAGGCGGCGCCATTCTCGGTGATATAGACCGGGATGTCGCCATAGGTGTCGCGGAACCAGACGAGCATTTCGGTGAGCGCGGGGGGATAGACTTCCCAGTCGGTCGTCGTGTGGGTCGCATTCTGCCGCACCGGCGAGGCGCCGACCGGCCACTGGTTCGGGTCGGCCTTCACGACGTTGCGGGTGTAATAGTTGATGCCGATGAAATCGACGGGCTGGCAGATGTCCTTCAGGTCTTCGTCGGACCATTGCGGCCACGCTTCGCCGAATATCTCGGCGAGCTCGTCGGGGTAGCTGCCCTTCAGCGCCGGGTCGAGATATTGCCGGTTCATATAGGCGTGGGCGCGCGCGGTCGCGGCGACGTCCGCGGCGCTGTCGCTCGCCGGATATTTGGGCTCGATATTGACGACGAGCCCTATCTCGTGGGCGCCCTCGCTGCGATAGGCCTGCACCGCGCGGCCGTGCGCGCGCATCAGATTGTGGCTCGCGATCGGCGTTTCGAACAGATTGCGGTGGCCGGGCGCCAGCGCGCCGTGCAGATAGCCGCCGTCGGTGATCACCCAGGGTTCGTTGAGCGTCACCCATTTCTTCACGCGGCCGTCGAGGCGGCGATACATCACCGATCCATATTCGGCGAACCAGTCGGCGCTGTCGCGGTTCAGCCAGCCGCCCTTGTCGTCGAGCGCCGCGGGCAGATCCCAATGGTGCAATGTCAGCAGCGGCTCGATGTCGTGCTTGAGCAATTCGTCGACGAGCCGTTCGTAGAAATCGAGGCCGGGTTCGTTCACGCGCCCGATGCCTTCGGGTAAAACGCGGCCCCAGTTGACGCTGAAGCGATAGGCTTTCAGCCCCAGCTCCTTCATCAGCGCGACGTCGGCGGGCATTCGGTTGTAATGGTCGCAGGCGACGTCACCGGTGTCTCCTTTGGCCGCCATCAGCCGCGGGTCGTGGCTGAACCGCTGCCAGATGCTCGCGCCGGCACCGTCGGCAAGCGGCGATCCCTCGATCTGGTAGGCGGCGGTCGCCGCGCCCCACAGGAAATCATCGGGGAAAATCGTCTGCGTCATTTTCTGTCCTTGTCGGTCATCGTCGGAGAGGGGAGTTTCTGTTCGAGCAGCCAGGCGTAGAGCGCCGGGTCGTCATAGGCGGGATCCCAGGCGTTGTGGCCGAGGTCGGGATAGATGGTCAGGCGGACCTTGCGGCCGCCGCAGGCGCGGATCGCGCGCGCCATGGCGAAGCTGCCTTCGGGGGTCACGACATCGTCGCGGTCGCCGTGGAAGGCCCAGACGGGCACATCCATCAACCGGCACGCCTCGCCCGGATTGCCGCGCCCGGCGACGGCAGCGACGGCGGCGAAGCGTTTCGGCTCGGCGATCGCCCAGCGCCAGCTCGCATGGCCGCCGCGGCTGAGGCCGGTGAGATAGATGCGCGCCGGATCGACGCGATGGGTCTTCGCGACATGATCGACGAGCGCGTCGAGCTTTTCGATATCCCAGTCCTGATCGGTGCCGAGCAACGGCGAGACGGTGAGAAAGGGAAAGTCGGGATTGCGGTCGGCGATCTTGGGCGGGCCGTGCACCTTGACCTTTGCGACGTCGTCGCCGCGTTCGCCCGAACCGTGGAGGAAGATAAGCAGCGGATATGGCTTCGCCGCGTCGGCCAGATAGCCCCTGGGCACGAACAGCTGATAGGGATAATTGCCGGGCGCGATCGGCTGCTGCGCCGTCTGGCCTTCGATCACCGGCGGCGCCTTCGTCCTTGCCGCGGCGGGGGCGGCGGCGAGGGCGAGACCCAGCATCGCCGCGGTCCAATATCTCATCATGCTTTCCTTGGTCGAGAGGCTCATCCCTTGACGCTCCCGGTCAGAAGCCCGCTCAGATAATGGCGCTGGAGCGCGAGGAAGAGGATGAGGACGGGGAGGGTGGTGACGACCGCGCCGGCCATCATGATCTCGTAATCCTGGACATTCTGCCGGCTGTTCGCGGCGAGCGCGACAGGCAGCGTGTAGAGGTCCTGATCGGCAAGGACGATCAGCGGCCACATGAAGTCGTTCCAGCTGCCGAGAAACACGAACAGCGCGAGCGTGACGATGATCGGGGTCAGGATCGGCAGGACGATGCGGCGCAGGATCTGACCCTCGCTCGCGCCGTCGATGCGCGCCGCCTCGAGCATCTCGTCGGGGATCGACAGGCAATATTGGCGCACGAGGAATATGCCGAAGATGCCCGCGAGCCAGGGCACCAGCGCGCCGGCATAGCTGTTGACCAGCCCCATCGCCTTGAGTTCGAGGAACAGGGGCAGCATCCCGATCTGCCCCGGCACGACGAGCGCCGCGACGAGCAGGCGGAAGACCGCGTCGCGGCCCTTGAAGCGCAGCTTGGCGAAGGCATAGCCCGCGGGGATGGTGAAGAGCAGCGCGAGGCCGGTCGCGAGGGTCGAGATGAGGATGCTGTTGAGCAGGAAGCGTCCGACGCCGAAGGTGCCGAAAAGCAGGCGGTAGTTTTCGAGCGTCGGGCTTTCCGGCCACAGCGGCGGCGGGAATTGCGCCGCCTCGCCGCGTGCCATGAAGCTGACCGAGACCATCCAGATCAGCGGCGCGATCGTGACCAGCGCGACGAGCGCGGCGAGCAGGGTGACGGACCAGCGGCGCAGGCTCATATCGCGCCGCTCCGTTTCGCGAGCCGAAGCTGAACCAGCGTCACGCCGAGAATGCAGAGGAAGAGCAGGAAGGCGACCGCCGCGCCCGACCCGAGGTTCCACCATTTGAACCCTTCCTCATACATGAAATAGAGGATGGTCACGGTCGACTGGGCGGGACCGCCCTGCGTCATCACATAGGGTTCGGCGAACAGCTGGAACATGCCCGCGACGGTCAGCACCGACACGAGCAGCAAGGTCGGGCCGATCGCGGGCAGAGTGACGTGGCGCAGCCGCGCGAACCAGCTCGCGCCGTCGATCCGCGCCGCCTCGTCGAGCTCGCGCGGCACCGTCTGCAGCGCGGCGAGGAAGATGATCATATTGTAGCCGAAGGTCTTCCACCCGACGAAGATCAGGATGGCGGGCAGCGACGCGGTCGGGCTGCCGAGCCAGTCGACCGGCGGCACCCCGAAGAAGGAGAGCAGATAGTTGAGCAGGCCGTAGCGCGTGTGAAGCAGATAGCGCCACACGACGGCGGTCGCGACGAGCGTCGTCACATAGGGCGCGAACAGCGCGACGCGCCACACGGGGCGCCATTTCAGCCAGCGCGAATTGACGAGCATCGCCGTGAACAACGACAGCGCGACGATGAAGGGCGTGCCGATGCCAACGAACAGCAATGTGTTCGTCATCGCCTTCCAGAACAGCGGGTTTTCCAGCAGGCGCTCGTAATTCGCCAGCCCGACGAAGCGGAGATTGCCGATGTCGGCGAGCGCATAGATGTCGAAGTCGGTGAAGCTCAGGAACAGCGATGCGATTGCGGGGAGGACGAAAAAGAGCAGGATCGCCGCAAGCGCGGGCGACGACATCGCCCAACCCGCGCGCGCTTCGCCCGCCCGGCCGACCGCGCTCGCGTTCTGAACGGTTCGCCGCTGCGCGCTCACAGGGCGCGTCCTTTTTCCAGCATCCAGCGCCGCTTTTCGAGCAGTCGGTCGGCGCGCGCGTCGATCTCCTTCGCCGCTTCGTCGACACCATATTGGCCGCGCACCATGCGTTCGGCGACGATCTGCATCTCGGTGACGATGCGCTCCCATTCGGGCACCTTGGGCAGCGCGGTCGCATGGTCGAGCTGGGTGCGGAAGGGCGCGACCGCAGGGTCGTCTGCCAGTCCCGCCGCGGACCAGACCGAGCGCCGCGCGGGAAGGTCTCCCGTCGCCTTGTGAAGCGCGAGCTGCGCGCCCGGCGCCATCAGCCGCGCCACCAGATCCCACGCCGCATCGCCATGGCCGCTCCCGGCGAAAACGACGAGGCTCGATCCGCCGGGCGCGGCTGAGCCGATGCCTTCGGGGCCGGGGTTGGCGGCCGTGCCCCAGGCGCCCTGCAATTCCGGCGCAAGGCGGCTCTTCATGTCGCCGATCGTCCACGGGCCGGACAGGAAGAGGCTGAAATAGCCGCGCCCGAATTCGGTCCAGACGTTCGAAATCTGCGCCATCGAAACGCGCGGCGCGAGCCCTTCGTCGAAGAGCGATTTGTAGAAGGCGAGCGCGGCCTTGAATTCGGGCTCCGAAAAGGCGCCGCGTCCGCCCCCGTCGCGCAGCATCCGTGCGCCCGCCGACAGCGCGAGCGTCGTCAGCTGCTCATATTCGTTGAGCGGGTAGAGCAGGGCGAAATTGCCGTCGCCTGCCTGCCTTTTCACCTTGTGCAGCGCGGTCTTCCAGCCGCGCCAGTCGGACGGCGGCGCGGCATAGCCCGCGCGTTCGAACAGGTCCTTGCGATAGAATTGCAGCCGCGTGTCGACATACCAGGGTACGCCCCAGCTCTGTCCCGCGATGCGGTTGGTGTCGATCACCGCGCCGAACTGGTCGCCGAGCAGGGGCATCGCCTGCGCGGGGACGGGCGCGATGGCGCCGATCGCGGCGAGTTCGGCGATCCAGCTGTTGCCGACCTGCCCGACGCTCGGCAGCGAGCCGCCGGCAAAGCCGGTGAGCAATTTCTCGTGCGCCGCGGTCCACGGCAGCGGCTGGATCGAGACCGGCGGTGCGCCGGCGGGCCAGTCGATGTTCTTCAGCAGGGCGGGCAGGCTCGCCGCCTCATTGCCCATCGCCCAGACGGTGAGCGTATCGCCGCCGCGCGCGCCGCAGCTGCCGAGCAGCGGGGCGAGGGGCAGCGCGGCGAGCGCGCCGGAAAAGTGGCGGCGCGTCAGCTGCATTGGCACGGGCGCGCCGGGCGGCTCATGGCGGCGAAGCTCCGGCCGCGATGCCCGCTCGCGCACCGTCTGCCGCCGCGCCGCCGGTGGTGCCGCGCGCGATCAGGTCGGGGTTCAGGATCGTCGCGCTCGCCGCGCCCAGCGTGTCGCCGCGCAGCAGGCGAAGCAGCAGCATCATGCCGGTCGAGCCGAGCCGGTCGATATTGACCTGCATCGTCGTCAGTCCCGGGCTCAGGTGACGGGCGAGCGGAATATCGTCGAAACCCGCGACCATGACGTCGCGCGGCACCGACACGCCCGCGCGCGCCAGTTCGGCGATCAGCCCGACCGCCATCTGGTCGTTCGCGGCGAAGACGGCGTCGGCGGGGAGCTGTCCCTGAACGAGCAGCCGCGCGGCCTCTTCACCGCTTTCCTCCGAAAAGTCGCCGGGCAGGATCACCGGATTGCGTTCCTTGGCGACCTTCGCCATCGCGTCGACGAAGCCGCGCTGGCGGTCGCGCGCGTCGCGGTTGTGCTTCGGCCCTGCGATGTGGATCACCTGCCGCGCGCCGCGTTCGAGCAGCGCCTCGGTCATCGCATAGGCGCCGCGATAATTGTCGACAGCCACGAACGGCAGGTCGAGCGGGCCCGCATCATAGTTGAGCAGCACCGTGGGCAGGGCGGGGTCGAGATAGCCCGCGAGCAGTTCGGGCTTCACGTCGGGCGGCATGACGAGCAACCCGTCGACGCGGCCGCGCATCGCGGCGATCGCCGCCGCGGTCTCGTGCGTGCTGCCATGCATGTTGCCGAGCAGCAGGTGCATTCCCGATTCATGCGCGACGAGGTCGATGCCGCGAATAATCTCGGAAAAGAACTCGCCGAACAGGTCGGGCAGGATGACGCCGACGGTGTCGGTCTTTTTCCGCGTCAGGCTGCGCGCGCCGCTGTGGGGAACGAAATTGAGCTTCTTGACCGCCGCGAGCACGGCGTCGCGGGTGGGGCCGGTGACATTGCTGTGGCCGTTGATCGCGCGCGATGCCGTGGCCACCGAGACCCCCGCTTCGCGGGCCACATCCCTCAATGTCGTCATGCCCGAAGCCCCCTCCTCGTCCGATGGCGCCGGGTCGCTGGTGCGACTCCGTTCATGATGTGATCGCCGAGCGCGGAACGTTCACAAAGTAACCGGTTACACGCGCCAATTGCAAGGTCATTTGCGCGTCTCCCGCGCGATCGCCAGCCCGTCGGCGCCGAACAGGTGCAGCCGGTCGGCGGGCAGCGAAACAGAGACGGGATCGCCTTCCGCGAGGCTGCCGTCGTCGCGGAGCTGGCAGGCGATCGGTTCGTCGCCTGCGCGCCCACCGAGATGCACCGTCGCGAGCCCGCCGAGCCGTTCAATGAAGCCGATCGTGAAAGCCAGCGCCCCCGGCGCCGTGCCGATCGCGACATCCTCCGGCCGGATACCGATCGACAGCGGCGTGCCCGCGGCAAGCGGCGCTGCAAGCGGGGGCAGGGCGATGCTGCGTCCGTCGGCGAGCGTCGCCTGTCCCCCGTCTGCGACCACGGCAGCCAGGATGTTCATGCGCGGCGTCCCCAGAAACTGCGCGACGAAGATATTCGCGGGGCGGTCGTAGAGTTCGCGCGGGCTGCCTACCTGCTCGATCCGCCCGTCGCGCAGCACGACAATGCGGTCGGCGAGCGTCATCGCCTCGACCTGGTCGTGCGTGACATAGAGCGTCGTCGTGCCGAGCTGGCGGTGCAGGCTCGCAAATTCGTAGCGCATCCTGACGCGCAGGTCGGCGTCTAGGTTCGACAGCGGCTCGTCGAACAGGAATATCTGCGGCTGGCGCACGATCGCGCGGCCGATCGCGACGCGCTGCCGTTGCCCGCCCGACAGCGCGGCGGGCTTGCGGTCGAGCAGCGTTTCGATGTTCAGGATGGCGGCGGCGCGCTGCACCGCCGCGTCGATTTCGGCGCTCCCGGCCTTCGCGATCTTCAGCCCGAACGCCATATTCTCGCGCACGGTCAGATGCGGATAGAGCGCATAGGACTGGAACACCATCGCGATGCCGCGCGCGGACGGCGGGAGCGCGGTGACGTCGCGGTCGCCGATATGGATGCTGCCGCCCGTCAGTTCCTCCAGCCCCGCGACGGAGCGGAGGAGCGTCGACTTGCCGCATCCCGACGGGCCGACGATCACGGTGAATTCGCCGTCGGCAACGTCGATCGATACGCCCTTCAGCACCTCGGTCTCGCCGAAACTCTTGCGCGCATCGCGGATCGACAGGCCGGCCATATTCTCTCCCTCGCGCCGGCTCAGCGAACCGGGGTCAGCGCGATGGCAAAGCCGCCGCCCGCTTCCATGCGGATGGGCCATTTCGTCGCCGCCGTCACCATCTTCTCCTCGACGGTCATCGCAAACCGGTCGCCGCCGATACCGCCCCCGGCGCCGTCGCGCCAGATTTTGGCGCGATATTTCCGGCCCGCGGGCAGAAAGGCGAAGTCGATGCCGACCTCGCGCGCTTCCTCGTCGGTGACGCCGCCGACATACCAGTCCTGCCCGCCGCGCCGCTGGCGCGCGAAGACCGCATAGTCGCCGATCGCGCCCGCGAGCGCGCGGCTGACTTCCCAGTCGACGGGGACGCGCTTGATGAACTCGAAGGCTTGCGGCTGCTTCTCATAATGTTCGGG
>PNJO01000094.1 GCA_013821905.1 Sphingopyxis sp.
CGAGCCAGTCGGCCGGGCGGACGAGAAGCTTGGTCCGCAGCGCCCATGTGTCGACCCAGCCCTTTTTCGGGCCGCCATTGAGGTCGGTGATATAGCCGTCGTCCTTGTTGAGGGTGAAGGCGACGTTCGCCGCGACGACATCGTCGCCGCCGTTGGCGTAAAGTTTCAGGATGCGCTCGTCGTAGCTGCCATAGCTCAGGCTGCCCCGCAGCATCTCGTCATTGTCGGGATCGAGCGTCACGATATTGATTGCGCCGCCGGTGCTGTTGCGCCCGAATAGCGCGCCCTGCGGGCCTTTGAGGACCTCGACGCGCGAGACATTGTTGAGCTCGGTGGCGATGCTGCCGAGAAAAGGTTGATAGACGCCGTCGATGTAGACGGGGACGAGCGATTCATCGCCGGCGGCGACGCCGCGCGTGCCGAGACCGCGGATCGTCGGCTGCGGCGAGAAGGACGATTGGGTGAAGTTCAGGCTGGGGGTGATCTGGGTCAGGTCGTTGGTCGACGAAATGCCCGCGCTTTCGAGCGCCTGTCCCGAAAAGGCCGAAATCGCGATCGGCACGTCCTGCAGCCGTTCTTCGCGCCGCTGTGCCGTGACGACGATGTCGCCGGCATCCGGCGCCTCTCCGGCGGCGCTTTCGGTTTCGTCGGCCGGCGCGGTTGACTGCGCATGGGCGGCGCTGGCGCCGAACAGGCTGGCAAACACGAGCGCGCGAATGGATGTGGCGGCGATGGTCAACATGGCTCTCCCTGCTTGGATCCGTTCGTTTGCGACGGATCTGACGCTCGCCTAGCTGCCATCGGCCGGAGGATTGATCATCAGCGATATTCGGGGTTATCTATCACGAAACGAGATAGATGGGACTGACATGCTTGATCTTCGACAGGTGCTGAGCTTCGTGACGATCGCCGAGAAGCGTTCGTTTACCCAGGCGGCGGAAACCCTCGAAATCGCGCAGTCGGCCGTCTCGCAGCACATCCGGCGGCTGGAGGATCAGCTACAGCTCACCTTGCTGACCCGAAATTCGCGCTCGGTCGCCCTCTCGGCAGACGGGCAGGCTATGCTGCCGCATGCGCAGGCCCTGCTCGACTCCGAGCAGAATATCCTCGCCGCGGCCCGGGCTCTCCGCGCGGCCACCAATTCGATCCTGCGGATCGGCGCCTATTCGTTCGCCGCCGACCAGCGCATGGATGCGATCGATGCGTTCCAGAATCGATATCCCGAACTGCGACTGGAAATCGTCTACGGCACGCGCGCCGAATTGATGGCGAAGCTGCGCGACGGCACGCTCGATATTTTTTTCTCGCTGTCGGCGCCATCGGTGACCGAACCCGATCTTGCCGAAACCCACGTCGCCCGCCGCTATTGTCACATTGCCGTGCCGCCAACACACCGGCTGGCGGGGAGCGAAGGCATTTCGATCGACGATCTCGCCGACGAGCAGGTGGCCATTTCTCCGGGAAACCAGGATTCGCCGGTCGTCTCGCTCGTCTATGCCGGACTCATTGCGCATGGCGCGCAGCTGATTGCCGCGCCGGAAGCCGATCGCCGCGCCATCGCGCGCTTCGCGCGCTCGCGCGGTCTACCGCATTTGCTATGGACGACGCGGATATTGCCGCGACACGAGGAAGAAGGGGAGGAGATTTATCCCTTGCTCGGCGATGCCCCGCGCATCGATACGGTGATCTACAGCCGGCCCGGCGATCGTCGTCGCTGGGTCAGGCTGATCCTCGCCGCTTTCGCCGATCGCGACAAGCCGCGTTAGCTGGCAGGGGTCAAAGTGTCGCCATGTCGATCACGAAGCGATATTTGACGTCCGCCTTTTCCAGCCTTTCAAAGGCCGTGTTGATGTCGTCCATGCGGATCATTTCGCATTCGGGCAGAATATTCTTCTCGGCGCAGAAATCGAGCATCTCCTGCGTTTCGGCGATCCCGCCGATCGCCGAACCGGAAAGCGTCTTGCGCCCGCCGAGCAGCAGGCCGGTGTGCAGCTGAACCATGTCGATCGCGCCGACGATGACATGCGCGCCGTCGGGCTTGAGTAGCAGCAGATAGGGCTGCACCTCGTGCGCGACCGGGATGGTGTCGAGGATGAAGTCGAAGCTTCGCGCCGCTGCCTTCATTTGATCCGTGTCGGACGAAATCAGGACGTGATGCGCGCCCAGCTTCTGCGCATCGGCCGCCTTGGCGGGCGATGTGGTGATCATCGTCACCTCGGCGCCCAGACCGGCAGCGAACTTGACCCCCATATGGCCAAGGCCGCCAAGGCCGACGACCCCGACCTTCATGCCCGGCCCGACCTTCCAGTGGCGCAGCGGCGAATAGGTTGTGATGCCGGCGCAGAGCAGCGGCGCTGCCTTCGCCATGTCGAGCGCTTCGGGCAGGCGAAGCACAAATTCCTCGCGCACGACGATGGCCGATGAATAGCCGCCATGGGTTGGCGACCCGTCTTGCCGATCCTTGCTGTTGTAGGTGCCGGTCGCGCGATAATAGCAATATTGTTCCTGATCGGCGGCGCACGCATCGCAGGTGAGGCAGCTGTCGACGAGACAACCCACCGCAACCCTGTCGCCGACCACAAACTTCGTAACCGCCGAGCCGATGGCGCGCACGACACCGACGATCTCGTGCCCCGGAACGAGCGGGTAGGCGGTATTGTGCCAGTCGTTGTGCGCCTGATGCATGTCCGAATGACACACGCCGCAATATCGGATCTCGATATCGACATCCCCGGGACGCAGCGCGCGCCGTTCGATGGCGATCGGCGCGACGGTGTCGGTCGCCGATCTCACCCCCCATGCGGCGATTTTCGTCATGCGGCGTCCTCCAGCAAAAGCGCCGCGTCGGCGGGTGCGATGAATTGCAGCAGATGCGCGCGCTTCAGGCAGAGGTGCGGAGCCGCTTCGTCGGTCATGCCGATGCCGCCGTGGACCTGAATATTCGCGCGGCCATTGTCGATCGCCGCCTGATCGGCAAGGCGCTTCGCGGCGGCAACATGGAACGCCGCTTCGCCATCTTTCGCATCAAGCGCGCAGGCGGCATAATAGAGCTGCGACCGGGCGACCGCGGCCCGCACCGCCATATCCGAACAGATATGCTTCAATGCCTGGAACCAGCCGATCGGACGGTCGAACTGCTCGCGCAGCCTGGCATAATCCGCCGCCATGTCGCGCGCGGCATCGGCGCAGCCGACGGCATAGGCGGCCGACAGCAATTGCAGATGGAGCGGCGAGGTGGGGGCGTTCGACACGGCCACCGGGCTTGTGGAAGGCTGCCGCCCTTGGAGCGTCGACAGATCGATGGTCGGACGATGCGGCTGGTCGTCCGGGGCGGCGTATAGGGCGACGGATTGCGCACTCCACATCACCGCCGTGCCGGCCTCGACCGGATCGAGGATGCGCATCGCATCCGAGCCCGTGACCGGGAGCGCGAGACCTGCCTTGCCTTCGAAGCTTCCGGCGAACCAGCGGTTCGCCGCCGCGGTCGAAATGAGCCCCATCGGGGCGAGAAAGCGACCGAGTTCGGCGAACACAAGCGCCTCGGTCGCATGGTCGAGGTCCATGCCGGGCGCCGTCATGGCGCTCCAGCCCATCGCCTCGAGGTCCTGCCAAAGTCCAGCCCGCCGCGATCGCGCCGCTTCGAGCGGCATGTTATCGCGGCACCAGTCGGCGGTCGCCGTCTGCAGGGCGAGTTGCTCGTCGTTCGGGGTCAAATCCATGCTCTCACCTCGATTTTGGCAGGCCGAGCAGCCGCTCGCCGATGATGTCGCGCTGGATCTGCGCCGTGCCGCCGGCAATCGTCGCCGCAAATCCGCGAAGATAGTCGCCGACCGCATTGTCGTCGCCGTAGGCGAAGTCGATCGCCGCGTCGCCCATCAAAAGGACCGCCATCCGTTCCAGCCGCTGGCCAAGCTCCGAAGTGAACAGCCGGATCACCGATGCTTCGGGACCGGGCTGGCCTGTGCGGACGACTTCGGAAATATTCCGGTAGGTCATCGCACGCAGCGCCGCGACTTCGGCCCGCATCTGCGCAAGGCTGTCGGCGATGCGATCGTCTCCGATCATGCCGCTGCCCCGTGCGGTCGCGATCAATTCGGCGATTTCCTGGCTCTGCTTCACCTGATCGGCAATGAAGCCGGTACCGCGCTCGAAACTGAGCGTCGACATCGCGACCTTCCAGCCATTGCCCAGCCCGCCGACGACATTGGCAAGCGGAATGCGCACATCGTCGTAGAATACCTCGGCGAACTCGACCTGCCCCGACATCTTCTGGATCGGGCGGATCGTGATCCCGGGCGCATGCATGTCGCAGATCGCCCAGCTCAATCCCTTGTGCCGCTGTGACCCGTCCTCGGTGCGCAGAACCAGTTCCTGCCAGTCGGCGACATGCGCGAAGCTCGTCCAGATCTTCGATCCGTTGACGACGAGCTCGTCGCCTTCGATCCGGCCCCGCGTCTTGATGCCGGCAAGATCCGACCCCGCGCCGGGCTCCGAAAAGCCCTGGCACCATATCGCCTCGCCCTTGAGGATGCGCGGCAGATGATAGGCCTTCTGTTCTTCGCTGGCATTGATGATCAGCGTCGGCCCGCCATGGTTCACGCCGACGAAATTGGAACCGATCCACGGCGCATGCGCCTTGGCATATTCCTCGAGCCAGATGACCTGCTCGACGATCGAAAGGCCGCGCCCGCCATAATCCTCGGGCCAGTTGATCCCGGCCCAACCGGCGTCGAACAGCCGCCGTTGCCACGCCTTGTCGAAATCGAGCGCCTCGTCCGCATTGAGCGGACGCTTCTCGGCCGGGACATTGGCATGCAGCCACGCGCGGCATTCTTCGCGAAAGCGGGTCTCTTCGGGTGAAAATCCGATGTCCATCAGCCGGTCTTTCTTGCGGCGCCGATCGGCTCGCCCTTCTTGCGCATGGCAGGATCGAATCCCGCGTTGCGCATGAGTTCATGGCTGAGGCCCGCGCCGAGCGCCATCCCGTCGGTGTCGTAGATCAGCCGCTTGTTCTCGGCATTGCTGTGCCGGCTGTTGCCGCGGATCAGGCTCGTTATTTCGGAGACCCTGGCGTCGAGCGCGTCATCGGGGACGCAATAGTTCGCCAGCCCCATCGCAGCGGCTTCCTCGCCCGTATAGGGTCTGCAGGTAAGCATCATCTCGAGCGCCTTTGCCTGACCGATGCGGCGCGGCAGGCGCTGCGAGAGGCCCCAGCCCGGGACCAGCCCCCATTTGCCGTGCGTGTCGGCGAAACGTGCACTTTCCCCGCAGACGATGAAGTCGGCCGAGAGCGCAAATTCGAGCCCGCCGGTGTAGCAACTGCCCTGGACCTTTGCGATCACCGGCTGGGGCAGGGCGGTCAGCCTCTCGAGGGTGAGCATTTCCTGCCGCAGCCAGCCGAGCGCGTCGGGATGGGGCGGCGATTTGAGATCATGCCCCGCACAAAAATGCCCGCCCGCGCCGGTGACGACGAGAACCGCGACATCGTCGCCATGGCTTTCGATGTCGCGGACATGTGCGCGAAACGCGCGGAAAAGGTCGCGATTGACGGCGTTTCGCTGACCCGGCCGGTTGAGGGTCAGCGTGCAGACGCCGTCCGCGTCGTCGCGCAGGACGAGAGCTTCGTCGCTCACCCGGCGTCGCCGCGGGTCTTGGCGATCGCCGCTTTCGCGCTGCCGCTTTCCACGGCGCGCTTGCCGAACTGCTCGCGGATCGGCACAAATTCGGGCATCACGAGGCTGCGGCGCAGCCAATTGGCCCCGTCGAGCACGACCGTGTGGCCCGACAGATAGCTCGCATAGGGCGAGCAGATGAACGTCGCCATCCAGCCAAGTTCGCGCAATTCGCCGACGCGCAGTCCGGGCACCGTATTGTCACCCGTTTCGCCTTCGCGATGCCGGGTCATGTGCCCGGGCATGTCTTCATGCGGGAAACGGCCCGGGGCAAGGCAATTGACGCGGATGCCGTCGGGCGCCCATTCGACCGCAAGACTTTGCGTCAGATTGGTCACGCCGGCCTTTGCCGCCGCCGAATGCGATGTGCCGGGGCCACCGGTCCAGCTGTAGGTCGCGCCGATATTGAGGATCGCGCCGGGCATCCCGGCGGCCAGCCGCCGGACGGCGAATTCGCGGCTGCAGTTATAGGTGCCGTTGAGTACGATATCGACGACGGTGCGGAATCCGTTCGGCGTCATTTCCTCGGCAGGCGCCGGGAAATTGCCCGCGGCATTGTTGATGAGCACGTCGACCGGGCCGAGCCTGGCTTCGATCTCGTCGAACGCTCTGGCGATCGCCTCGGGATCGCGCACGTCGCAAGCCACCGCGATGGCTTCGGCGCCGACCGCATGAAGCGCGGCGAGCCCGGCTTCGAGATGCTCGGGCTTGCGGCTGAGTACCGCGATCTTTGCACCGAGCCGGGCGAATTCGACCGCCATGCCCTTGCCGAGGCCGGTGCCGCCGCCGGTGACGGCGACCACCTGTCCGTCGTAGGTGCCGTCGGGAAGCGCCTTGGCGCCAAGCGGCGGCGGAGCGGGTAACGCCATCTTATTTCCCCTTGTAGTTGGGCGCGCGCTTCTCGCGGATTGCGGTGCGCGCTTCCTGATAGTCGTCGGTCTTGAAGAGGTAGCTTTGCGCGTAAAGTTCGGCGCGCGTGCCCGTGCGGATGGTCGATCCGTGCATCAGGTTGATCATTTCCTTGGCCAGCGCCAGGTTGATGGGCGGTTTGGCAGCGATGTCGCGGGCCAGTTCGAGGGCTTTTGCGTCGAGATCCTCGGGCGCGACGACGAAATCGACCGCACCCCATTCGAGCGCGGTTTCGGCATCGATACGTTGTCCGGTCATCACCATATATTTGGTGCGCGACGGGCCGATCAGCGCGGTCATCATCTGGGTGCCGCCGGTATCGGGCAGCACGCCGTAAAGTATCTCGGGCAGGGCCATCTTCAGACTGGTGTCGCTGATCCGTATATCGGCCGCGAGCGCAAGCTCGCACCCGCCGCCGATCGCGCCGCCCTTCAGCGCGGCGATGATCGGCTTGGTCGATTCCTGCATCCGGAGGCGCCCTTCCTGATGCCGCCGCACGAAGTGGAAATCGCTCTCGTCGCGGGCGCGGTGACCGAGAACATTGGTGTCGCGGCCCGAGCAGAAGGATTTACCCACGGCGCGGATCAGAATCGCGCTGGTTTCGCTTTCGTCGAGCGCTTCGCCCAGCAGTTTCTGGAACCGCTCCGACATCTCGTCATCCATCGCATTGTGCCGGTCAGGGCGGTTCAACGTCAGGATTCGCAAGGCGCCTTCGCGCTCGCTCTCGATCAAATCAGACATTCCGCCTCCCGTTCTGTTTCGATAAGGCTTGCACGAGTTGTATAACTAAGTCAATTATGTCGAACACTTCGGGAGAGACGAATTATGGACCTGGGCGGAAAGACGGCACTCGTCACCGGCGCGTCGCGGGGTATCGGAGCGGCGATCGCGCGTCGACTCGGCGCGGCGGGCGCGCATGTGGCGGTGAACTATTCCGGGAGCCGCGATGCCGCCGAAGCGCTCGTTGCCGAAATCGGGTCGGCGGGCGGGCGCGCGTTCGCGGTGCGGGCGGATGTTTCGACGCTGGCGGGCATCGAAGCGATGTTCTCCGCCTGCGATGCGGCATTCGGTGAAGGTCCGAACCTCGACATATTGATCAACAACGCCGGCGTCGGACGCGGCGGCCGCGATGCGAGCCTGAAGGCGGGCTCCGAGGATCTGTTCGACGAAATGTTCGCGGTCAACGTCAAGGGACCGCATTTCGTGACGCAGGCCGCGTTGCCGCGCCTCCGCGATGGCGGCCGGATCGTCAATATCGGCTCGATGTCGGGCAAGATCGGCCAGCCGTTCGCATCGGGCTATGCGATGACCAAGCGCGCGATCCAGAGCCTGACCTTCTCGACCGCGCTCGCGGTCGCAAAGCGCGGTATCACCTGCAATTGCATCGCGCCCGGGGCGGTCGCGACCGACTTCATCGCCGGACTGCGCGCGCAGGAAGGGTGGGACGAGGCGACCGCGAAACACACGCCGATGGGGCGGCTCGGCGAACCGGAGGATATTGCCGGCGCGGTGATGATGCTCCTCGGCGAAGACGCGCGCTGGGTGACGGGACAGATCATCGAAGCCAGCGGCGGGCTCGCACTCTGATGGCGCTGATGACCGAAAAGCTTCGCGCGATCATGGCGATCGATCCCGAGCGCACCGAGATCGACTTCGAGGGCCGCGACTATAGCTGGCGCCAGATCGCCGACAATGTCCGCGCGATCGAGGCTGCTCTTGATGCGATGAACCTGCCCGAAAATGCCAGGGTCGGCATCATGCTGCGCAATCGGCCCGGACATGTCGCCGCTATCGTTGCCGTCCTTTCGACCGACC
Source organism: Sphingopyxis sp. (assembly GCA_013821905.1). Classification (GTDB taxonomy): domain Bacteria; phylum Pseudomonadota; class Alphaproteobacteria; order Sphingomonadales; family Sphingomonadaceae; genus Sphingopyxis. The sequence continues at coordinate 8,397 of PNJO01000094.1, forward strand.
GCTGCCTTGTCACGCTCAACCCGATCCTTCCCGACGCGAAGCTGTTCGCCGATGTCGAGGGGCTGGGACTCCCCGTCATCATCGCCGATGCGACCGATCTCGCGCGCGCCGGATTGAGCGAGGCGCTCGATCGCGCGGGTTCGGCCGTGATCGAAATCGGCCCGCGTCTCGAGGGCGTCCGCGTGCTGCAGTCGGGTGTCCGCACCGACATCCAGACCTCGCCCGGCGTCGCGATCGAGATGCTCACCAGCGGCACGACGGGATCGCCCAAGCGTATTCCGCTCAGCCGCGACGCGTTCGATGCGAGCTTTCGCGGCTTCACGAAATATGAGCGCGGCCGGAGTTTCGACGATCCGCCGAAACTGAATTCGGGCTGCACGATGGTGGTCAATCCGCTCACCCATATCGGGGGTATTTATGGCTGCATCGCCGCACTCGCCGCGGGGCGCAAGATCGCGTTGCTCGAGAAGTTCAGCGTCGAGGCCTGGGTCGATGCGGTGAAGCGCAACCGCCCCGCCGTCGCGCCCGCGGTGCCGTCCGCCGTGCGCATGCTGCTCGAGGCCGACGTCGACCCGGCCGATCTTTCGAGCCTGCGGTCGCTCATCTCGGGCACCGCGCCGCTGCCCGCCGATCTCGTCGACGCCTTTTTCGACAAATATGGCATCCCGATTTGCGGCAATTACGGGGCGACCGAATTCGCCGGCGCCGTCGCTGGCTGGACGATCGACGATTTTCGTAACTTGTGGAAGGAGAAGCGCGGTGCCGTCGGCCGGATTCACGGCGACATCGAGGCACGCGTGGTCGACCCCGAGAATGGAGAGATACTGGCCGCGGGAGCGGAAGGGCTGCTCGAACTCAAGGGACGGCAACTCAACAACGGAATGCAGTGGCTGCGAACGACCGACCGCGCCGTTCTCGACGACGATCGTTTCCTGTTCATCAAGGGACGCGCCGACAATGCGATCATCCGCGGCGGTTTCAAGGTGCATCCCGACGATGTGGTGAAGATATTGAACGAGCATCCGGCGGTGCGCGAGGCCGCTGTCATCGGGGTACCCGACACGCGGCTCGGCGCGGTGCCCGCTGCCGCGATCATCCTGAAGGAAGGCGCCCAGCCGCCGCTGCTCGACGATCTCAGGACGTGGCTCAAGGACCGGCTGATCGCCTATCAGGTGCCCGTCCATATTCTCTACGTCGACGATTTTCCGCGCACCCCGTCGATGAAGCCGTCGGCGCCCGCGCTTCAGGCCCTGTTTGCGGACTGATCCATGATGGCGCCGATCGCGCGGTCGAGTTCGGTCAGATCCTGTCCGCCTTCGAACCGGCTTTCGTCGCCATAGGCAGCCATGCGGTCATCGAAATGCGCGGCAAGTCGCGCGCCCCAACCGCCGTGCGTGAAGATATGATAGTCGCCGGCCTTGACGCCGGCGACGACGAGGCGCGCGAACTCTTCGGGCGCCATTCCCTTGGCCAGCAGATTCTCCGTCCCCGACGGGCGCGGCGCGATGTTTGTCCGGTCGGCGATGATATTCTGTGCATTGGCGATGAAGTCGGTGCGGACAGTGCCGGGGTAAACGAGCGATACGCCGATATTGCTTCCCGCCAGTTCGCCGCGCAACGTGTCGGTCAATCCCACAAGCGCGTATTTCGACGCGTTATAGGCCGACATCGACGGCGTTGCGCAAAGCCCGGCGAGCGAGGCGACATTCACGATATGGGCTGCGCTTTCGAGTTCGCGCATGCGCGGGATGAGGAGGTTGGCGCCGAGAAACGGACCGAGGGCATTGACCTCCTGGACCAGCTTCCAGCGTGCGGGCGCGTCGGCTCCCACCGCGGCGCCGCCCCCGATTCCGGCCGAATTGACAAGCATCGAGATCGCTCCGAGGGCTTGCTCCGCCGCGTCGATCGCCTCGCGCCAACTCGTCTCGTCGGTGACATCGAGCCGCTGGGCGGCAAACCTGCCGCCGGATCGCGACACCGCATCGCCCAGCCGGTCGGTGGCCACATCGGCGATGGTGACGCGCATGCCCTCGTCCGCGAGCGCTGCCGCGATCGCGAAGCCGATCCCGCCGGCGCCGCCGGTGACGAAGGCCGCGCGGCCGGCAAGTTTGGTCAATTGAGTGCTTCCGATGCAAGAACGGCATCCTTGGTGGAAACCGACGCGACGAGCGGCAGGTGCATGGCGATCTGGACCTGGTGCGTCTCGGCCGTGCCGCCCGCGGTGCAATCCTCCGCGATCACGACGGTATAGCCATGACCGACCGCCTCCACCGATCCGCCCATCAGCGCGACATTGGTCGACACGCCGCAGAAGACCACCGTGTCGATCCCGAGACCGCGCAGCGTGGCGTCGAGATCGGTGCCGGTAAAGGCGGCCATGCCATGATGGCGTTCGGATATGATGTCGCTGTCGCCGACAACGATGTCGTCATGAATGGCGGCGAAACTGCTACCCGAAACCAGATTGGCTTCCTTGTGGATGCGCGCCGCGAGGACGCAATTGCGGTTCCATCCCAGAAAATCGGGCCGCGCGGTGACGGTGCAATGCACGACAGGGAGGCCCCGCGTGCGAAAGCCGGCGGCAAGTTCGTTTATCGTGTCGACAATGCCGCGCGCTCTGACCTGCTCGGCGAGCGGCGTCTCGCGGAAAGCGGGGTCGGTGATCCCGTTCTGCATCTCCGAAATCAGCAGCGCGGCGCGCCTTCCTCGTTCGAGTCCCTTGACGGTCATCGCATTCTCCCTTGCTCCACTTATTAAACTAGGTAATAGATGTGATCCGGGAAGAGAGCAAGGGAGAGAGCGATGGCCGAGTCATTTGCCGGCAAGTCGGTGATCGTTACCGGCGGCGGCCGCGGGGTCGGACGCGGGATCGGCCAGGCCTTCGCGGCGGCGGGTGCGAACGTCATGCTGGGCG
>PNJO01000095.1 GCA_013821905.1 Sphingopyxis sp.
GATCTGGAAATTCCCGTCGTTCAAGGCGCGGGCCGAGCTGGGGTCGGCCTATGCCGCGCGCGTCGGCTGTTCGTGCCGCTATGTCCAGGGACGCAGCCTCGACAGCTGCCAGAGCGATTTCGAGCCCGGCATGGAAATGGTGTCGCTCGCCGAGGACCCGGCGACGAAAACGGTGACCGGCAGCGTCCCGCTGCTCGCCTCGCGCAGCGCGCGCTATGCCGGCACCAGCGGCTGCCTGCTCAACCCGGCGAACTAGCGCCGAAGCGGCGCGCAGCGATCGCGATCGCCGCGGGCACGCCAAAGACGATCAGCGCGATCCCGGCCTCCTCGAGCCAGCCATAGCCCGCATGGAGCACGCCGACGAGCAGATTGCCGATCGCGACTGCCAGCCACAGCCACAGGAAAATCCGCGTCGCGCGCGCCGCATCGCGCACGAGCAGCCGGAGCGCGACGAGCAGTGCGATCCCCGCGAACAGCATGACGGCGGTGTGCGACATCGTCAGCCCTCCCCTGGCTCGACGATAGCCGATGCGTGGCGGCGGCGCCACTCGCCGGGCGACATGCCGAGCTTGCGGCGAAAGGCGACGCACAGATGCGCGTGGCTGGAAAATCCGGTCGCAAAGGCGATCTCGGCGACCGACAGCGGGCGGTGGATCAGGAACCAGCCCGCGCGGCGCAGCCGCTGGTGCAGCACATATTGCGCCGGCGTGCGCCCCGTCGAGCGCGCGAAATGCGCGATCAGGCTGTTGACCGACATGCCCGCCTCCGCCGCGAGCTCCTCGACGGTCAGCGGCCCTTCCATCTGGTCCTGGATGAACAGCATCAGATTGTCGATGCGCTCGCCCATGGTCGGCGAAATGCGGCGCGGGGTTCCGGTTGCCAGCGTTTCCGCCAGCGTCGCGAGCAGCACCTCGGCGGTATTGGCCTCGCCCGACGCCATTGCGCGGACGAGCAGCGCGACAACCCGGTCGAAATGGCCCGCGAGCACCGGCGCGTCGGGCGCGATCGGCAGGCGCTCGACCGGAATCTCGACCTCGATATAACGCGCGGTGCCGCCCTTGGCGCTCGCGCGATAGGCGGTTCCCGCCGGCACCAGCCACAACTCGCCGGGCAGCGGATCGCCGAGCGAGGTGCGCCGTCCGTCGAGCCATGTTTCGAGCCAGTGATAGCTTCCCGCCTCGTGCAGGATCAGCACATGGACGTCGCGCTCGATCGTCCATTCAGAGGCCCCTTCGATCCGGTCGACGATCGTGGCGGTCTTGAGTCCCCCGGCTTCCATGCCACGAATATGGCAGGTGTGGGAGAATCTGAAAGCCTGCCATTTCGCCGAATCATATGGTTAAATCGCAGCGTATGGTTCTGAAAAGATGTCGCGACGGCCGGTCGCAGCATGTCGGGGAAGCTGTGGCCGGCCACCTGTTTAGGCGTGTCTCGACACGCCCCGAAGACCCCCCCCGGCGGGTGGCTGCGATCTTGCTGCCCGCCACCCTATCGCAGGGAACTTCCCCCCGCGTTCAGGGTCGCAAGAGGAAGGCGTCCATCGCGGCATTGACCGCGGTGGGCGCCTCCCACGGCACGAAATGGCCGCAATCGGGGACCTGCACGATCGTCACATCGGGAACCAGTTCGTCCATTCCGTCGAGGTTGCACGGCGGCAGCGCCTGATCGTCGAGCGCCCAGATCACCAGCGTCGGAATACCGAGCTTCGGAAAGGGCGCTGCGGGCGGTTCGGCATAAGGCTCGTCCATCGCCGGCACGTTGATCGGCGAGCCGCGATACCAGTTGATCATGCCGCGGCACGCGTCGCGATCTTCCCAATCCTCGAGCAGGCGGCCGATCTCGTCGGCGGGTTGCAGGCCGCCGCTCGGCGTCCTGCCTTCGAAGGCCAGCCCCAATATGCCCGCGATCCCCTTTTCCTCGATCAGCGCATCGTTCGCGGGATCGCGGAATACGCGGATATACTGGCTCGCGGCACGCTGGGTCTTATCGGTCGCGAGCAGGCGGCCGAAGAGGCCGGGGTGCGGGGCATTGGCGATCACGGCGCGCGTGACGCGGCCGGCCCAGGCGGGATGCAGCCCCCCCGGCTGGCCGCCGAGCGCGACGCCCCACGCGATCGCTCCGCCCCAGTCGTGGCCGACGATGGTGAATGTCTCGACGCCGAGCGCGTCGGCGAGCGCAAAAATGTCGGCGATCAGCTTGTCGGGCGTGTAGGATTCAGCATCCTGCGGCTTCGACGAGCCGCGATAGCCGCGCTGGTCGGGCGCGATGCAGCGGAAGCGATCCGCAAAATGCGGCAGTTGGTGGCGCCAGGTGCGGTGCGACTCGGGAAAGCCGTGGAGAAAGATCAGCGCCGGCGCGTCCTTCGGCCCGATATCGACGACATCGAGTTCGACCCCGGTCGAAAGCTTCACGCGCCGCTGTTCGAAATCGCCCGTCATCGCATCGCTCCTTTGGTTTCTTTTCAAAACCAATCTGGCGGGGATCGGTGCGGCTGGCAAGTGGGCACCGGCACGGCGAACGCCGGCGTCCGCTGTCGGGCGGTCCTTATGGCTGTGGCCGTGCGGCGTGGCCTTCCCCGACCACGAGGAAGGCCGAAAGCGCCGTCAGATCGCGCCGTGGCAATGCTTGTATTTGCGGCCCGAGCCGCACGGACACGGCGCGTTGCGGCTGATTTCCAGCGCCGCATAGGGATTGTCGCCCTCGGGCAGGTCGGGGCGCGGCGCCTGCATCGGCGGCAGCGTGTTGGCGATGACGCCCAGCGCGCCCGCGTCGATATCCGCGCTATTGTCCTCGCCCGTGAACGGATCGAGGTGCGTCGTCAGGAAATCGGGCAGCTCGGGCAGCGGCATCGGCTCGGGCGCCTCGTCCATCCGCAGTTCGAGCCGCGCGATGGTGCGCGTGATATCCTCGCGGATGTTCGACAGCATACGTTCGAACAGCGCAAAGGCTTCCTGCTTATATTCGTTGATCGGCTGCTTCTGCGCATAGGCGCGCAGGAACACCGCCTGGCGCAGCGCGTCGAGCGTCGACAGATGCTCCTTCCAGTGGTGGTCGAGCGTCTGGATCAGCACCGATTTCTCGATGCTGCGCCAGGTTTCCTGATCGACCTGCGCCGCCTTTTCGGCAGCGACCGCATCGGCCATCTGCTGGATGCGTTCCTCGAAGATTTCGGGATCGACCGCATCTTCCTGCATCCAGTCGTCGATCGGCGGATCGAGGTCGAGGATGTCCGCCACCCGCTCCTTCATCTGCGCGACGTTCCACTGTTCGGGATAGCTGCCCGGCGGGCACGCATCGGCGACGATCGCATTCACCGTCTCGGCGCGCATCGCCAGCATCACCTCGTCGACGGTCTCGCTGTCGATGATCTCGCCGCGCTGTTCGTAGATGACCTTGCGCTGGTCGTTCATGACGTTGTCATATTCGACGACCTGCTTGCGGATGTCGTAGTTGCGCGCCTCGACCTTCTTCTGCGCGGTCTCGATCGCCTTCGACAGCCATTTCGACCCGATCGCCTCGCCATCCTCCAGATTCTTGTTCATCATCTTGGAAAACAGCGTGTCGGGGCCGAAGATGCGCAGCAGGTCATCGTCGAGGCAGAGGTAGAATTTCGACAGGCCGGGGTCGCCCTGGCGTCCCGAACGGCCGCGCAGCTGGTTGTCGATGCGGCGGCTTTCGTGGCGCTCGGTCGCGAGCACGAACAGCCCGCCGGCGGCGCGCACCGCTTCGCGTTCGGCGGCGACCTCGTCGCGGATGCGCTGCTCGGCGGCGTCGCGCTCGGGGCCCTCGGGCATGTCCTTCAGCTCGTCCTCGATGCGGAACTCCTCGTTGCCGCCGAGTTTGATGTCGGTGCCGCGCCCCGCCATGTTCGTCGCGATGGTGACCGCGCCGGTACGGCCCGCCTGCGCGACGATATGCGCCTCGCTTTCGTGGAAGCGCGCGTTGAGCACGCTGTGCGGTACGCCCTCGCGCTCGAGGTAGGACGACAGCAGCTCCGACTTCTCGATCGACACGGTGCCGACGAGCACCGGCTGGCCGCGCTCGTTCGCCTCGCGGATCGTGCGCGCGATGGCGCCGAACTTGTCGGTGATATTCTTGTAGAATTCATCCTCTTCGTCGACGCGCGCGATCGGGCGGTTGGTCGGGATGTTGACGACGTTCATCTTGTAGATGTCGAAGAATTCGGCCGCCTCGGTCGCCGCGGTGCCGGTCATGCCGCTCAGCTTCGGATACATGCGGAAATAATTCTGGAAGGTGATCGACGCGAGCGTCTGGTTCTCGGGCTCGATATTGACGCCCTCCTTCGCCTCGACCGCCTGGTGCAGGCCGTCGGACCAGCGGCGCCCGTCCATCATGCGGCCGGTGAATTCGTCGATGATGACGACCTTGCCGTCCTTGACGATATAGTCGGTGTCGATGCGGAACATCTGGATCGCCTTCAGCGCCTGGTTGACGTGATGCACGATCTGGGTGTTTTCGATGTCGTAGAGATTGTTGCCCTGGAGCAGCCCCGCCGCCTCGAGCAGCCGCTCGACATGCTCGGTGCCATCTTCGGTCAGGTTGATCGACTTCGACTTTTCGTCCTTCTCGAAATCCTCGTCGCCGAGCTGCAGGACGATCTCGTTGACGCGGATATAGAGTTCGGACTTGTCGTCGGTCGGGCCCGAGATGATGAGCGGCGTGCGCGCTTCGTCGATCAGGATCGAATCGACCTCGTCGACGATGCCGAAATTGAATTCGCGATGCACCATCTGCTGGCGGTCGAACTTCATATTGTCGCGGAGATAATCGAAGCCGAGCTCGTTGTTCGTCGCATAGGTGATGTCGGCGTTATACGCCGCGCGCCGCTGCGTCTCGTTGAGGTTCGGGACGATGATGCCGGTGGTCAGGCCCAGGAAGCCATAGACATTGCCCATCCATTCGGCGTCGCGCGTCGCCAGATAGTCGTTGACCGTGACGACATGGACGCCCTTGCCCTCGAGCGCGTTGAGATAGACGGGCAGCGTCGCCATCAGCGTCTTGCCCTCGCCCGTCGCCATCTCGGCGATCTCGCCGCGGTGAAGCACGATACCGCCGATCATCTGCACGTCGAAATGGCGCATGCCGAGCGTGCGCTTCGACGCCTCGCGCACCGTCGCAAAGGCTTCGGGCAGAATGTCGTCGAGCGTTTCGCCGGCACCCAGCCGGTCGCGGAACTTCTGCGTCTGGGCGCGCAGCGCATCGTCGTCGAGCGCCTCGAGCTGCGGTTCGAAGGCGTTGATCTTGTCGACGATCTTGCGGATTCCGTTGACGTAACGGTCGTTCGACGAACCGAACAAGCTTTTGGCGAGGCCAGCAAACATGGCGGATTTCCTTGGAATTTATATGTGACGAGGCGGCATCGGGGCCGCATGGATAATAAGAAAACGCCCCACGCGCGTGGGGGCAGCGCCCGCAAGGGGGACGTCAGGACGCGGCGCTATTCGAGCGCGCGGTCGCTACCGGTGAGCAGGCCGGGAAGATGCGGGGGTGCCGCCTTGCGCGGCTTGCCGCCGCCCGATCCCGTGGTGCGCCGCGTCGGCGCGGTGGTGGCGGGGCGGCGTTCGCTGTCGGTTGCCTCGGCCTTGCCCGCCGTTTCGGCGAGCAGGACGAGCGACCCCATCGCCGCCGGAACGGCAGGCGCGGCAACCGCCCGGTCGGCGGTCGCCAGGCCGGTCAGCAATGCCAAAAGGGTCAGAAGTAACCGCAAGAATCGCCCCTCTTTAGGTTCCAAGGCGCGGATTATTGCACCCCGGAGCCTGAACATAGGGTGAAAGCGGCGCGGCGTCCAGTGGCGAGGTCGCGGATGTCCGCGTTGGGGTGGGGAGCGGACGTTCCCAGATGTTCGTCATCCCGGGCTTGACCCGGGATCCATTCTTCCAAGCGTCGCGTGAATGGACCCCGGATCAAGTCCGGGGTGACGATCAAGGACCTGGCGGTTTTGGGGTGGGAAGCGGACGAACGGGTCAGAGGGTTTCTATCAATCGCCGACCCAACAAAAATATGCCAAATGCGATCCAGCAGACAACATATGCCCACAGAAGAAAGGGATAACGATCCCAGCTGTAGATGCCACAGGCGATCCAAATGCTATGCAGTGTCAGCGCAAAACTGTGCTTGCTCACCTTTAGCCATATGGTCTCACTTCGTCTTTGCGACATCATGCCCCCCCATCACCGCCCGGAACTTTTGCATGGATTGACCAACGTCTGCAACCGGTCGAAACCAGTCATTGCAGCCAAATCGGGTATGAACGGCCGAAATGGGGTGGTGAGCGGACCTTCCCCAACCTCGTCATCCCCGCGAAAGCGGGGATCCAGAGCGTGCGTCGGCTTACCCCGCCCTGGGTTCCCGCTTTCGCGGGAATGACAAAGCAAAAATAGTCGGAGCGGCAACAATCGGTCGCTAGCCGGCATCAATCCAATTTCGGGTTGAGCCCTTTCACTTCGATCAGGAAGCTCTTGGGCTTTTTGAACAATTTGCTCTTCCGGTTCACCTTCAGCCCCGCGACCTCGGCAAGCTCCATCACGAAATGCACGCAATTGCGCTTATTCAGGCTGTAACTGGGCTGCTCGCGGTCGCGCCATTCGGCGATCTTCGCCACCAGCCGCCGATAGGTCGCATCGTCGACCGTGACGTCGAACTGGCGGTCGCTCTTCCCGATATAGTCCGCCTTCGACGATTCGACCTTGCCTTTCACCGATCCCCACAGGATCGCGGGACTGACGGTGACCGCGGTGAAGCCGTAATTGGCATCGACGACCTCGCCCGTTCCGTCGAGCCTGCCCTTGAGCACGATGAAGGCGTGCGGAAAGCGGTTGCCGAAATCATGGCTGTAGAAACTGACGACGACCTCCGCGCGCGCCGGCAGGGCGAGCCCCGTGCACAGCAGCGCCAGACAATAAAGGATCAGGCGCAGGCCGCGGGTCATCGGCGCCCTCATAGCCATCGGAGCTTCGCCTTGCCAAGCCGCGATTGCCGCTTGACGGAAACGTCAACTTCGCATCTTGTCGCGCTGACAATGATGTAAGGAGGGGCCGATGGCACGGAAGGCGATTTTCATCACGGGCGGCGGTTCGGGGATCGGCCGCGCGGTCGCGCGCCACTTCGCCGGACAGGGCTGGTTCGTCGGCATCGCCGACGTCAACGCGCAAGGGGTCGACGAAACCGCCGCGCTGCTTCCCGACGGCGCCTCGTCGCGCCACATCATGGACGTGCGCGACCGCGACCAGTGGAAGGCGGCGCTCGACGATTTCGCCAGGGCGAGCGGCGGCCGCCTCGACGTCCTCTTCAACAATGCCGGCATCGGGTCGGGCGGCCAGTTCATCGACATGGCGCCCGCCGAGGCCGACCGGCTGATCGCGATCAATTTCGGCGGCGTCGTCAACGGCGTCTATATGGCGCTGCCGCTGCTCAAGGCGACGCCCGGATCGACGATCCTCAACACGGGATCGGCGTCGGGTTTCTATGGCGTCGCCGGGCTCGCCGTCTATTCGGCGACCAAATTCGCGGTGCGCGGGCTGACCGAGGCGCTCGAGATCGAATTCGCCAAGCACGACATCAAGGTGCGCTCGCTGATGCCGGGCTTCATCGACACGCCGCTGCTCGACCAGGTCAGCGCCGACAGCAACGAACCCGCGCGCAACCGCCTGTCGGCGAGCGGGTTCGAGATCGTGCCCGTCGAGCGCGTCGCCGAAGCGGCATGGAGCGCCGTGCACGGCACGCAGGTCCACACGACCGTCGGCAAGATGGCAAAACGCCTCGCCCGCCTCGCGCGCTGGTTCCCCGGCCTGATCGCGAAACAGTCGAAGAAGGTCGACGGGCTGGGGGCGGTATCGGCGCACTGATCGCGGCATCGCCGGCCATGGTAGCAGGTCACGGCGTGGAGTAGGCCCCTGCCGCCATCGGCCGCTTTGCCCTTGCCCGAACGAAAAAGGGCGCCGCATTGCCGCGGCGCCCTTTTCACGATCAGGATCCCGAACGGGAGACGGTCTCACTTGATACCGTCGCGCTCCATCCGCTTGCGCTCCATCTTGCGGGCGCGGCGGACAGCGGCGGCGCGCTCGCGGGCGCGCTTTTCGCTGGGCTTCTCGTAGTGACGGCGCAGCTTCATTTCGCGATACACGCCCTCACGCTGCAGCTTCTTCTTGAGCGCGCGAAGGGCCTGGTCGACATTATTGTCGCGAACGATGATCTGCATACGCCGTGTCGTCTCCTGTTCGTCAAAACGATCTGGGCACCGGAAAGCCGGTTTGCCGTAAATCGCCGATATTCGGGCAATAAAAAGAGCGCCGCGAAAGCGCGACGTTCCGATTGGCCGCCAACTAAAGGGATTCGCGCCGAAATGCAAGCCCAAAGGCGGCGAAGCGCGCGGGTGGCGCCGCAAGAGCCGTTCCATCCCCCTTGGCCCGCTCGCGGGATTGTGCGCGCCCCTCGCCTTGTGGCATAGGTAGCAGGACAAAACCAATCAACAGACAAGGGACAGGCCATGGCGACCCAGCTCAAGCGCAACAGCAAATATAGCGAAGCCGAATGGACGGCGCGGCAGGAGCTTGCCGCCTGCTATCGCATCTTCGCGATGATGGGCTGGGACGAGATGATCTTCAACCATATCACGGTGAAGGTCCCCGACGAGGAAGGCAGCTACCTCATCAACCCCTATGGCATGCATTTCAGCGAGGTCACTGCGTCGAGCCTGATCAAGATCGACATCGACGGCAACAAGGTCGACGCCGACAACCCCTGGCACGTCAACAAGGCGGGCTTCGTCCAGCACAGCCTGTTCCACCGCGTGCTGCCCGACGCGCACGCGATCATCCACACCCACACCACCGCGACGACCGCGGTCTGCGCGCTCGAAGGCGGGCTCCAGCCGGTCAATTTCTATGCCTGCAACTTCGCCGGCCAGCTCGCCTATCATGATTTCGAGGGCGTGACGGTGCGCGAGGAAGAGGGCGAGCGGCTCGTCCGGAACCTCGGCGACAAGCGCATCCTGATGCTCAGGAACCACGGCCCTGTCGTGATGGGCAAGACGCTGACCGAGGCCTTCATCAAATATTGGGCGCTCCAGCGCGCGTGCGAGATCCAGCTCGCGACGATGAGCATGGGCAAGCCGATCGTCGTTTCCGACGAGGTGATCGCGGTGCACCAGCGCGACCTGTTCATGGCGTCGATCCCCGGCCAGGCCGGCAAGCCCGAATTCGACGCGATGGTGCGCAAGGTCGACAAGATCGACACGAGCTGGCGTGACTAATCCGGCGGCTGCGCTAACAGGGGCGGCATGACGCGCTTCTCGGTCAACGACCGCCCGGTCGAATATCGCATGGAACCCGAAACGCCCCTGCTCTGGGCGCTGCGCGACGCGTCGAACCTGACCGGAACCAAATATGGCTGCGGCACCGGCGAATGCGGCGCCTGCACCGTCGACATCGACGGCGAGGCGATTCGCAGCTGCATGGTCACGATCGCCGAGTGCGAAGGCCGCTTCGTGACGACGATCGAAGGCCTGTCGCGCGATCGCAGCCATGCGGTGCAGCAGGCATGGGTCGCCGAACAGGTACCGCAATGCGGCTTCTGCCAGTCGGGGATGATCATGGCCGCGGCGGCGCTGCTTCGCGCCAACAGCAACCCCAGCGACGCCGAGATCGACGCCGCAATGACCAATATCTGCCGCTGCGGCACCTATCCGCGCATCCGTACCGCGATCCGCCGCGCCGGGCGCGTGCTGCGCGGCGAGGAGCGGATCGCCGCCGCGCCGCCCCCCGGTATCCGCCCGCAGGACGCGGCGCACGCCGTTCCCGCGATGAAGCCGCCGCGCTAGCTGATGTTCATCTAGCTGAACCTCAGGCAACTTCCCGGTTCAGCCATGACTCATCTTGTCGGCGGTAACTTTCGATTCATCTTCCCGGCTGGTCTCTCCAGCGTGCGGGACATGAGTTGGAGACGATCGAAATGAAGAAGACTTTAGGAGGGTTGCTGATCGCCGCGACGATCCTGACCCCCATTGCGCCGGCCGCGGCGCAGGCGTCGGGCGAGCGCGTGCAGATCGCACAGCGCGGCGACCGGGGCGACCGCGGACCGCGCGGTCCCGAAGTGCGCCGCGGCAACTGGAGCGGCGAAAACCGCAGCCAGCGCCAGGAAGCGCCGCGCCAGCGCAGCGAACAGCCGCGCGTCCAGCGCACCGAACAGCCGCAGGCCCAGCGCAGCCAGCAGTGGCAGGGACAGCGCAGCGATCGCCAGCGCCCCGCGCAGCAGCAATGGCAGCAGCGCGGCAACGAGCAGCGTCAGGTCCCGCAGCAGCAGGTCCAGCGCCAGCGCGGCGGCACCTATGACCGCAATCGCGACGGCCGCACCGACCGCCAGTGGGATCGCAACCGCAACGGCCAGGTCGACCGCCAGTGGGACCGCAACAACAACAACCGCGTCGACCGCCGCTACGACCGCAACCGCGACGGCGACCTCGACCGTCGCTGGGACCGCAACGACAACAATCGCGTCGATCGCCGCTACGACCGGAACCGCAACGGTTATGTCGACCGGCGCTATCGCGATGGCCGCCCCGGCAACAACTGGAACCGCGACTGGCGCAGCGACCGCCGCTACGACTGGCGCAGCTATCGCGACCGGAACCGCAGCTATTACCGGATGCCGCGCTACTACAACCCCTATCGCGGCTATGGCTACACGCGGTTCAGCATCGGCTTCACGCTGGGTTCGCTCTTCTACGGCCAGCGCTACTGGATCAACGATCCGGGCTATTACCGCCTGCCGCCCGCCTATGGGGGCTATCGCTGGATCCGCTATTACGACGACGCGCTGCTGGTTGATACCTACACGGGCGAAGTCGTCGACGTGATCTATGATTTCTTCTGGTAATTCCTTTCGGTTACCCTGAAGACAAACTGCAGGGGCCGGCCCGTCCGGCCCCTCTTTTTATGCACGGCTTCGGCGGTTGCGGGCGCAAGAATTCATGCTATTTTTCATTGATGGCAAGCTCGTCTATCCGTTCACGCGACATCCTCTTCGGCGCTTTTACCGTCATTGCGCTCGGAATAGCTGTCGCGATATTCGGATTCCCCATCGTCGGGAAATTTTGCCTGTTCATGGTCCCCGTGAATATTATGGTTTCCGCTGTCAGGGCCGGCCGTTTCCCTTTCACTTTTGGAAGACACGGCCTCGTTCGGGCATCTGATCCCCGCGGATTCTGGATCGCCATGTCGATCTGCGGCCTGATCGCCGCGATCAACCT
>PNJO01000096.1 GCA_013821905.1 Sphingopyxis sp.
GCGGTGAGGTCGCCGCCCGCATCGCGCGCGATCCACTCGCGCACCAGCGACAGGCCGGTCTCGGTGCCCTGCGGCGGCGCTTCACCGGTCAGCGCCTCGCGCAGCATCAGTTCGAGCGCGCTCGATATCGGGACATCGTCGCGGCTTTGTGCGCGGCTGATCGGGTCGCTGCGCATCCGCATCGCGAGGCTGGCGCGGAGGTTGCCGCGCATCCCCTCCATATGGCGCGCGCCGAGCGCCTCGATCCGTGCGCGCTCCATCGCGTCGAATGCGGCGGCGGCGAGCGGTTCGGCGGGGCGGGCGGCGGCGTGCAGCTTTTCGCTGTGATGCTTCATCCGCAAGGCATAGGAGTCGGCGAAGCCGCGCGCCTCGGCGACCTGTTCGGCGGGCAGGGTGCGCGAAGGCGTCGGCACCTTGATCGCCTTGCCGACCTGCGCGGGCGCGTCGGCGGTGAAACCGACCTCGACCTCGGCATCGCGGGTCACCGCGCGCGCGACGCTCGACAGCGCGGCCTTGAAATCGTCGAGGGGAGATTGGGCGGTCATGGTGAGAGGCGGTCTTCTAAAGCCCTCCCCCTTGATGGGGGAGGGTTGGGTGGGGGTGATGTCTCGGCCAACGCCTTTGTCAGAAGGGTCGCGACACCGTCAATATTGGCAAGCACATCATTGTTCCAGAAACGGATCATGCGATAGCCGTCATTTTCGATTATCGCGGTGCGCGGCGCGTCGGTTTCAACATTGTGTTGCCCACCATCGATTTCGATCACCAGCCTGGCGCGATGGCTGGCGAAGTCGGCGATATATTGACGGATCGGCACTTGTCGGCGGAAACGCCAATCGGGAAAGGCCGTGCGTAGCAGGGTCCAGATTTTCCGTTCGGCGTCCGTCATCTGGCTGCGCAATCGGCGCGCTCGCTGGGTAGAGCCGTCCGGCGGTGTTCGTTTCATGGCGCAACCGCACCCCTACCGCTGCGACTAGCGAACAAGTTCGCAAGTCTCGCTGCCTCCCCCATCAAGGGGGAGGGTCATGCTCTGCTACCCAGCTTTTGGCTTTGAGGGAACATAGCTATGCTCGCTTGACGCAAACGGAAGGTAGGCGCATCCGCCGCGCATGAACTCCCCCCAAACCTCCCCCATGAAAAGCCCCTGGGTCGTCATCGCCTGCGCCGCCTTCATCGTGACGCTGGCGATGGGCGTGCGGCAGAGCTTCGGCCTGTTCCTTCCGCAGATGAGCGTCGATATCGGGATCAGCCGGTCCGATTTCGGTCTCGCGATGGCGCTGCAGAACCTGCTGTTCGGGCTCGTCCAGCCCTTCGTCGGGGCGCTCGCCGACAAGCATGGGGCGGGACGCGTCGTGCTTGGCGGGGCGCTGCTCTATGCGGCGGGGCTGGTCGGCGCGGCTTTTGCGACCGACGCAATCGGGCTTCACATCAGCTTCGGTCTGCTGATCGGCATGGCGCAGTCGGCGACGACCTTCGTCGTCGTGCTCGGCGCGGTCGGGCGCGTCGTCAGCCCCGAAAAGCGTAGCAGCGCCTTCGGCATCGTCACCGCGGGCGGGTCGCTCGGCCAGTTTCTCGTCGTGCCGCTGGCGTCGATGCTGCTCGGCGATATCGGCTATCACCAGACGCTGTGGATCATGGCGGGGCTGGTTGCGCTGTGCGGCCTGCTTGCGATCGGGGTCGCCGGGCGCACCGACGGCCCCGGCACACTCGCGGTCGAGGAGCAGACGGCGCGCGAGGCGCTGCGCGAGGCGGCGGCGCATCGCGGCTATTGGCTGCTCAATGCGGGTTTCTTCGTTTGCGGCTTTCACATTGCCTTCATCGCGACGCACCTGCCTTCCTACCTCGACGACAAGGGGCTGGGGATCGGGATCGGCGCGCAGGTGCTCGCACTCGTCGGGCTGTTCAACATTCTCGGCTCCTATGTGTTCGGGCGCGCGGGCGATTTCCTGCGCCAGAAATATGTGCTGTCGGCGCTCTACACCGCGCGCTCGGCGGTGATCGCGCTCTTCCTCTTCCTGCCGCTCAGCCATGCGAGCGCGCTGGTGTTCGCGGGCGCGATGGGCTTTCTGTGGCTCGGCACGGTGCCGCTGACGAGCGGGATCGTCGGCCGCATCTTCGGCATCCGCCATCTCTCGATGCTTTATGGCATCGTGTTCCTGAGCCACCAGGTCGGCAGTTTTTTCGGCGCGTGGATGGCAGGGCTGATCTTCGATGCGACCGGCAGCTACGATATTGCCTGGGGCTTCGCGATCGCGCTCGGGTTGTTCGCGGGGCTCGTTCACCTGCCGATCGCCGATGCGCCGGTCAGACGGCTGCAACCGGCATGAAGCTGGCGCGGCAGGATTGGGTGGCGCTCGCGCTCTTTGCTATCATTGCGATCGGCGGGCTGTGGCTGTGGACGGGCGAGGGGCCGGTGGTCTGGCTGACCAATTTCGCGCTTCTGTGCGGCTTCGGCTGAGCGCGGTCAGTCGTCCTCGCCGCCGGGGGTGCGGTTGCAGATCGCATTGTCGTCGGGCTTGGGGTTCGCGGAATCGGGCATCAGCCGGAACACATGGGGGAGATGTGTCGCGACGCGCTCGGGCCGCGTCCGCTTGTCGGCGATGACGTCGATGAAATCGCGGCACGCGGCCGCGCTGCGCAGGAAATTGCTGTGTCCTATCGATCCGCGCGACACTTCGGTGGTGTCGACCACCGTCAACCCGCTGATCTCTAACGGATAACAACGCTCGGGCAGCCCCTTCGCCTTGAGCTTCGCCGCCTCGAACGGGTCGAAGCAATAGGGCGAGCCGAGCCGCGGATAACCGTGCACCGCGCGCGACACGGCGAGCGCCCGGTCCTTGAGCGAGGTATAGACGGTGATGCGGCGGCCGAGCGCGACGCGATCGGGCGCGAGCACCTCCTCGACGATATCGCGCTCGAAGGTTTCGCGGTCGATATCGGGTGAGGCGAGGACGATGTTCGAAATGTTGCCTGTCCGCTCGGCGCGCCGCGACAGGCGGTCGGCCGATCCGACCGCGGGGATCACCAGCCGCGCGCCGAGCGAGTGCGAGACGATGACGATCTCCTTCACCCACGCCTTGTCGGCGAGGCTGCGCAGGAAATCGCGGAAATTGTGGACGTCGTGATACATGTTGGTTTCGTCGACGCCGTAACCCAGCACCTTGCCCTGCGAAGGCCAGCTATATTCGATCACCGGCCCGTCGAAGCCGGTCATGCGCGCGATCTGCGCCGCGTCCTTCGACGTCGTCTCGAACGTTTCGCGGTAACCGTGGACATAGAGGAGGACGCGGCCCTGCCGCCGGTCGGTTTCGGCCTGCAGTGCCCGCCACCAGTCGCCTTCCTGCTGGAACGCCATCGGGGTGCGGAACTGCGTCTTGCCCGCCGTCTCGACGTCGCGCGGCGCGGCGAAGCGGCCGAAACGGACCCGGTCGCCGCGATAGACCAGCAGGCGGATATCGTCGCTGCGGCAATCGGGCAGGCGGCTGGTGACGAAGAAGAGCGGCAGCGCCGCCTCGTCGACCGGAGCGCCGGCCGTTGCAGCACAGCGCGGGTCGGCGACATAGTCGGCGTGGCGGATCTTGCCGTAATCGACGGGCGCGATGCAGCCCGCCAGCGTCAGCGCCGCGGACGCCACCGCGAGGTGGCGCAGCGACATCACTTCGCGACGACGCTTTCGGGCAGATCCTCGCCGAACACGCGCTGATAATATTCGGCGACGATCATCCGCTCGGCCTCGTCGCACTTGTTGAGGAAGGAGAGGCGGAAGGCGAAGCCGATATTATTGAAGATCGCGGTGTTCTGCGCCCAGCTGATCACGGTGCGCGGCGACATCACGGTCGAGATATCGCCGTTGATGAAGCCCTGACGCGTCAGGTCGGCGACCTTGACCATATTGGCGACGGTCGCGTCGTCGGTTTCGGGCACTTTGGCGAGAATGATCGCGCTTTCGGTCGCGGCGGGCAGATAGTTCAGCGTGACGACGATGTTCCAGCGGTCCATCTGGCCCTGGTTGATCTGCTGCGTGCCATGATAAAGCCCGCTCGTATCGCCGAGCCCGACGGTGTTCGCGGTCGAGAAGAGCCGGAAATGCGGATTCGGGCGGATTACGCGGTTCTGGTCGAGCAGGGTCAGTTTGCCCTCGGTCTCGAGCACACGCTGGATCACGAACATCACGTCGGGGCGGCCCGCGTCATATTCGTCGAAGACCAGCGCCGTGGGGGTCTGCAGCGCCCAGGGGAGCAGCCCTTCGCGGAACTCGGTGACCTGCTGGCCGTCGCGCAGCACGATCGCGTCGCGGCCGACAAGGTCGATGCGGCTGATGTGCGCGTCGAGGTTGACGCGGATGCACGGCCATTTGAGGCGGGCGGCGACCTGTTCGATATGCGTCGACTTGCCGGTGCCGTGATAGCCCTGCACCATCACGCGGCGGTTATATTTGAACCCCGCGAGGATCGCGAGCGTCGTGTCGCCGTCGAAGACATAGGCGGGGTCGAGGTCGGGAACGCGCTCGTCGGCCTCGCTGAACGCCGGCACCTTCATGTCGATATTGACGCCGAAGACCTCGCGCGCGTCGACCTCGGTATCGGGCGCCGCGAGCAGCGTCGAGCCGTGGTGATCGGGAAGGCTGTTCGGGATATCGGTCATGGCAAAGTCCAGCAAGCAAACGGGAGAGTCGCCGCCGGGCGGCGCTTCGGCTGTCGCGGTATCGTCATGGGTTGCTGCTTGCAACGCCTTTCAGAGCAGCCCGAGCGCCTTCATCACCGCCGACTGGTCGTAATAGGGACGCTCGCAGATGATCTTGTCGCTGCCGGCCGCGAATTCGAAGCTGGCCGCCATGCGGATGCGGAACGCCTTGCCTGTCGGCTCGATCGTGCGGAGCCCCAGCTTGAGCGGGCCGAGATGCGTGCCGGTCAGCCAGAATTCGACGAGGACGGTGTTTGTGGCCCCGTCGGCGGCGATCGCGATGACCTCGTTCGCCTGGTCGGGAAAGGGTTCGCGCGACGCGGAAAAATAGGAGCGCACCGCCGCCTCGCCGTCGAAGATGGTGCCGGGGCCCATCAGCTCGTAGCGCGGATGGTCGAAGGTCGCGATGACGCCGTCCCAGTCGTGCGTGATCTCCAGCGCCATATGGCGGCGCACCACCTCGATCCGTGCTTCGTCCAGGTCGGTCATCGCGCCTCTCCTTATGCGAAGGCCTTGCTCTTTCTGAGCAGTTGATACGCCTCGACTACCGCACCCAGCCTGGCTTCGAAACTGCGATCGCCGCCATTCCGGTCGGGATGATATTTGCGCACCAGTTCGCTGTAGCGGCGGCGCAGCGCCGCCCTGTCGGCGTCGGCAGGCAGGGCCATCAGCTGCATCGCCGCATGTTCTTCGCGCGACAGGCCGGGATTGGCCGCCTCGCGCCGCGCCTCGCCCATCCGTTGGCGGAAACGCGCGCCGAGCGCGTCCATCGGGTCCCGGAAGTCGGCCCAGCGCGGGGGCAGGTCGGCGCTGCCCGCGGGGCGGAAGGCGCGGCTTTCGGTTTCCCAGCCGGCCGTCGGCGATTGCGCCGCCATGATCTGGTCGGCGCTCATCCCTTCGAAGAAATTATAGCCCGCGTTGAATTCGCGCACATGGTCGAGGCACAGCCAGCGGTACGGCGGCGGCCCGTCGGGCGACCGGTGCGACGATACCGGCGCGCGAAACTCGCCTGCTTCGCGGCAACCGGGCGCGGCGCAGCGTTCCTCGCGCGGAACGCGGCCATGAAATCGGGTCGGGCGAGCGGAAGACGGCACGATAGGCTTTCGGAAGCGAGGGTCGGGACCCCGGTCTTTGGGAGGTCTTATCATTTGGGCATGGAGCGCTTATGGTCAACCCCATGAGCAGCAAAGGTCCCGTACAGCAAGAGATGGAAAGCCTGCTTGCCGCAGCCTTTCCCGACGCGAATTTCACCCTCAGCAACGATAGCGCCAGCCACCATGGCCATATGGGCGACGACGGCAGCGGCGAGTCGCATTTCAGCCTGAACATCGAATGGGCGGGCTTTGCCGGAATGAACCGCGTGATGCGCCAGCGCACCGTGAACAAGGCGCTCGGCGACCTTCCGGGCCAGCGCGTCCACGCGCTCGCGATCCGCGCCACGGCGCCGGGCGAATGACGATGGCGGACAAGGTCAACCTCGCCGAAGCCTTTGCGAAAATCCCCGATGCATGGAACCCGCGCGTCGCCGGCGACATCAATGATTTCCAGGTCAAGCTGGTCAAGCTCGACGGCAAGTTCGACTGGCATCATCATGATATCGAAGATGAATTGTTCCTTGTTATCGCCGGCCGCATGAAGATGGCGTTCCGCGACCGCGACGTGATTGTCGAGCCCGGCGAATTCATCATCGTGCCGCACGGCACCGAACATTGTCCCGAAGCGCTGGGCGACCAATGCCATGTGCTGCTGCTCGAACCGAACTCGACGCTCAACACGGGCAATGTCGAAACCGGGAAGACCCGAAAGACGCTGGAAAGGCTCGACTGATGTTCACCGTCATCACCCCCTCGACCCACGATATCGGCGCGTTCGACGTGCGTCGCACGCTGCCCAACAAGGCGCGGACGATGGTCGGCCCCTTCATCTTCGTCGATCAGTTCGGCCCCGCGCATTTCGACATCGGGCAGGGCATGGACGTGCGCCCGCATCCGCATATCAACCTGTCCACCCTGACCTATCTGTTCGAGGGCGCGATCGACCATCGCGACAGCCTCGGCACCTTTGCGACGATCCGCCCCGGCGCGTGCAACCTGATGACCGCAGGACGCGGGATCGTCCATTCCGAACGCACACCGCAGGCCGAGCGCGCGACCGGATCGCCGATTTCGGGGATGCAGACCTGGCTCGCGCTGCCCGACGGCAAGGAAGAGACCGACCCGGCGTTCGAGCATGTTCCCGCCGACAAGCTCCCGCTCGTCGAGGACGGCAGCGTGTCGGCGCGCGTCATCATGGGCAGCCTGTGGGGCGCGACCGCGCCGACGACGCAGCACAGCGCGACGATCTATGCCGACATATTGATGAATGCGGGCGCGACCCTGCCGATCGACGCCGAGGCCGACGAACGCGCGGTGCTGGTCGCGCTCGGCGACGCGAGCCTCGACGGCGAGCGGCTCGAACGTTCGAGCCTCTATATTCTCCAGCCCGGGCAGGCGATGACGCTGCGGGCGGAAAGCGACGCGCGCGTGATGCTGTTGGGCGGCGAGGCGTTCACGACGCCGCGCCACGTCTGGTGGAATTTCGTCAGCTCGTCGCGCGACCGCATCAACGAGGCGAAGGAAGAGTGGAAGGCGCGGAAATTCCCGCTCGTCCCCGGCGACAGCGAGGAATTCATCCCGATCCCCGAAGTGCCGCGGACGGTGAGCTATCCCTGAGGGGGCGGGAGCGGCAGGTTTTCGGCCGAATAAGGGACATTCGGGGTCTCCCAATTTTGTCATCCCCGCGAAAGCGGGGACCCAGAGCGTCCGTAGGCATACTCCACACTGGGTTCCCGCTTTCGCGGGGACACTTATGTTATAACTCCCTGGAAGTAGCCATTTGAGCACTCCCGCCGACCGGAGGATCGGCTGCCTTCGCTTGATCCTTGCCTTTCTGACTTACCCTGCAAGCGTTTGAAAGCCGACGTCGATAATTGTTGACGGGAAGTTCGCCGAAATGTCCGAGAGCACGTCAGAGCGTCGTCGGCTCGCCGGTCGCAGTCTGGGGCTATCTCCTCGAGCAGAAGCGCGGTGAGGGGATGCCCCCTAGGAGCCTCTACCATCATGAAAGCGTGAAATCCTGCCCCTGGACGATGACGATCGGGGTAGTCCGCCGCCGCCTTTTTTAGCCATCAGCGCACCACATTTTCCTCACTGCTGCTTAATATTGCAAATCAATCGCATTATCTGTAGGGGCCCGCGATCATCGCTGCTCTCAGGGGGAATTTCATGAAATCCAAATTGCTATTGTCGGCTGCCTTGCTTGCGTTTCCAACCGCCGCGACGGCGGCCGAAGCCGAATCGGACGACAGCCGCACGATCATCGTCACCGGCAAAGCCGACGGCTATTTCGCGGAAAACTCCGTCACTGCGACCAAGACCGACACGCCGCTCATCGACGTGCCGCAGACCATCTCGGTGGTAACGCGCGAGCGGCTGGACGATCAGGCACAGCACAGCATCGCCGACGTCCTGCGCTACGTGCCGGGAACCACCATCGGCCAGGGTGAAGGAAACCGCGACCAGATTACCCTGCGCGGCCAGAATACGACCGCCGACTTCTTCCTCGATGGCGTGCGCGACGACGTGCAATATTATCGCGGCCTGTACAACATCGAGCGCATCGAGGTCCTCAAGGGCCCCTTCGCGCTGATTTTCGGCCGCGGCGGCAGCGGCGGCATCATCAATCGCGTGCAGAAGACGCCTTCCGCAGAGGCGCTGGCGATCGGCGGCTCGGCGAGCGTCAACACCTTCGGCGCGTGGGACGTGACGGCGGACATCAATGCGCCGATCAGCGGCAATGCCGCTTTCCGCCTCAACGCCAATTATGAGAGCCTCGACAATCACCGCGATTTCTTCGAGGGCGAGCGCTATGCGATCAATCCCTATTTCGCGGTCAACCTAGGGCAGTGGCAGCTCGGCCTCTCGTACGAATATGTGAACGACGATCGCGTCACCGACCGCGGTGTACCTTCGATCGCCACTGCGGCGGGCCAGCCGAACCGCCCGATCACCGGCTATCGGGACACATTCATTGGCGTCCCGGGTGTCAATCGCGCTGGACTCGAGGCGCATATCGTCAAGGCGCGGCTCGATGGCGAACTCGCGGAAAACCTGAACTGGTCGACCACACTGCTCTATGGCGACTATGACAAATATTACACCAATGTTTTCGCCAATGGCGCCGCCACCGGCCAGACGGGCACCGTCGCACTGTCCAGCTATACCGATCCGACGACGCGGCAGAACTTCATCGCGCAGAGCAATCTGGTGTGGGACGTGAACTTCGGATCGATCGGCAACAAGATCCTGCTCGGCCTCGAATATGGCGATCAGGATTCCACCAACCAGCGCCGGAACGGAACGCTATCGAGCAGCACGCTCAACCTCGCCAATATCGTCTATCCGACGGTCACCTTTGGCGCGCTCGCCCGGAACACCGAGTCCGACGTGCAGTTCTTCTCGGCCTATGCACAGGACCAGATCAGCTTTGGAGCGCATGTCGATCTGGTGGTCGGCCTTCGCTACGACCGGTTCGAGATCAAGGGCACCGATCTGGTCGGCACGCCGCGACCCTTCGCGCGCACTGACGAGAAGGTTTCCCCGCGCGTCGGTCTGATCCTGAAGCCACGTGACAATATCTCGGTCTATGGCAGCTACAGCCGGTCCTTCCTGCCGCGCTCGGGCGACCAGTTCCTGACGATGTCGGCGACGCAGCAGAATCTCGCACCCGAAAGGTTCACCAATTATGAGGTCGGCGCCAAGTGGGACATCCGGCCCGATCTCAATGTCACGCTCGCGCTGTTCCAGCTCGATCGGACCAATGCGACGACTCCCGATCCGAACAACGTCACCGCGACGATCAACGTCGGCGAGACGCGGACCAAAGGCGTCGAACTGGCGTTGACCGGCCGGATCACGCCCAATTGGCAAGTGAGCGGTGGCTATACCTATCAGGATGCGCAGCTTCGCGGGAACGGTTTCGTGCGGCTGGCGCAGGTGCCGAAGCACCAGTTCGCCTTGTGGAATCGCTATGACTTCAACAGCAGCGTTGGCGCGGGTATCGGCGTGATCCATCAGTCGAGCCAGTTCGCGGCAATCCGGACATCGGCAACGACCACCCGCTTGCCCGCCTTTACCCGCGTGGACGCCGCGCTGTTCTTCAAGGCGAACGAGCGGATCGAGTTCCAGGTCAACGTCGAGAATTTGCTCGACGAGAGCTACTTCTCCGACGCGCACAACAACAATAACATCACGCCCGGCGCGCCGATCAACGCGCGCTTTACCGCTCGCGTGAAGTTCTGACGGCAAGCCGAGAGGGCGGGAGTGCCTTGCGCTCCCGCCCTCGACGCACCGTGGTTGACCAAATGCCCGTCCGTAGGCCGAATTGCAGTGCAGCGCCCCGAAGACGGTTCAGCAGCCTAGCCCCGCCCGTTGCTTCACCTGCGCTTATGCGCGACAACATGACCTGCACCCGGAATTCTGGACCGTTTTGAGCTGGAAAATTCCAGTTATGATCGGAGGGCCAGGATACGGAGTGGACGATGAAGAGATCGAAGTTTTCGGAGGCGCAGATTGCCTTCGTGCTCAAGCAGGCTGACGACGGAACGTCTGTTGGCGAGGTCTGTCGCAAGGCAGGGATTAGCGAAGCGACGTACTATAATTGGCGCAAGAAATACGCCGGGCTGATGCCATCGGAGATGAAGCGGCTGCGTCAGCTCGAGGAGGAGAACGCGAAGCTCAAGCGGTTGGTCGCGGACCTGTCGCTTGACAAGGCGATGCTGCAGGATGTTGTCTCGCGAAAGCTCTGAGGCCTGATCGGCGGCGCGAGCTGGTCGATGATGTTCGCAGCACATGGCAGGTCAGCATCCGGCGGGCCTGCAGCGTGCTCCGGGCAGAACGATCCAGCTACCACTATCGTGGCAAGGGTGCCGATCAGGCCGACCTCAAGCAGCGGATCAAGGAGATCGCGGAGACGCGGGTTCGGTACGGCTATCGCCGTATCCATGTGCTGCTTCAACGCGAAGGCTGGGCGATCAACGGCAAGCGAGTTTACCGGCTTTACAGGGAGATGGGTCTGCAACTGCGCAAGAAGGCGCCGAAGCGGCGGGTAAAGGCAAAGCTGAGGGAAGGCCGCTGTGCGGCCTCCCGCGTCAATGATGTATGGGCCATGGACTTCGTCCATGACCAACTGGCGACGGGACCGAAGCTGCGGATCCTCACGGTGGTTGATACCTTCAGCCGGTTCTCGCCGGCAGTCGTTCCGCGGTTCCGGTTCCGGGCGCCGGACGTGGTCGAAGTGCTGGAACGGGTCTGCGCGCAAGTTGGCTACCCCGCCTCGATCCGGGTCGATCAAGGCAGCGAGTTTATCTCCCGCGAGCTCGACCTATGGGCTTACATGAAAGGCGTGACGCTTGACTTCTCGCGGCCTGGCAAGCCTACCGACAATGCGTTCATCGAGAGCTTCAACGGCAAGTTCCGGGC